>CANNRR010000069.1 GCA_947508055.1 Burkholderiales bacterium | reverse complement strand
GCAAAAACAGAGCGATATGCCATACAGACTCTCAGTCAGTTGGAGACCGAGCAAAATTGCTGGGCAATTCTTGGTCCGTCCCACAAGGTTTCAGGAATAACGCCATGGCGGTGTCCGTCAAGTCCTTGACGGATGCACCTTTCTTCGGGTCAAACCATTGCACTGACCAGTTCAGCGCACCCAGAATCAACAGCCGCGCCAACCCCACTGGTGCGCGTAATTCCCCCGCGGCGTGCAAAGCAGTCAGCACCGGCGTCCACAGGGACTCGTATTCGGAAATAAGCTGCGCCAGCACCTTGCGCTGGCGTGCAGGCAATGAGCGGGACTCATACAGCATCACGGGTACAAAATCGTTCCCCGTGCCAAGCAGCACGTCAAAGTGGGCCTGCACCAATTGTCTCAATTGCGCATGTGCCGAAAGGCTCGCATGGCCTGACGCCTGCACGGCGGCATGCTGGCGTGTCAGCGCTGATCGCATACCCTCCTCCATCACGGCGAACAGCAGCGCGCCTTTGCTTTTGAAATGGTAGAACGGCGAGCCGCTTTGCATGCCCGCTGCGGCAGCGATGTCGCGCGTGGTGGTCGCCGCAAAACCCTGGCGCCGAAACAGCAATGCTGCTGCAGCCAGAAGCGCTACGCGGCGGTTACCATCGTCGCGCTCGTCTACCGTTTTACGGGGACGGCCGCGCGGGCGTTTGGCGGTGGTGTCGGGCACCAGCAAGTCTGCATCCGTGTTCATCCGTCAACGATACCAAATTCATCTATTTTTAGCAAGCGTTTGCTTGGTAAAAATAATCAACCCGGCATGACCTTCGGCAAAACGATTTCAAACCGGGTTCCGTGACCTACCGTCGAAGCCACTTTAATGCGCCCTCCCAGCGCCTTGGTGACCAGGTTTTGCACAATGGCCATTCCCAGGCCGGTGCCGCCTTTACCGATCTTGGTGCTGAAAAAGGGTTCGAACAATTTCGTCTGTAACTCCGCCGGCATACCGACCCCATTGTCCGTCACCGTCAGAGCTACCGAGTCTGTGTCGAGCCGGGCGCTGATGGTCAACACCCCATCGGTGCGACCCTCAAAGGCGTGCAAGAAAGCGTTGTTGACCAGGTTGATAATGACCTGCCCCAAAGCGCCAGGTTGGCTGTCCATCATGATGTCGTTGGCAATCTCCACCACGATGCGGTGCGGCTGGAACTTGAGGCTTGGGCTTAAAGTGTGCAGAATTTCACGCACCACCAAGTCCAGATTGAACTCGCGGTGCTGCTCGCTGGCCTGGTCTGCGGCCACTTGGCGAAAAGCGGTCAACAGTTCGACTGCGCGCGTCAGGTTGTGCTCCAGCAAGTGCACGCCTTCGGACATCTGCCCCACGTACCGATCCAATGAAGACCGTTTGAGTTGACCCGACTCCAGGTCCTGCGCCATGGCGCGCGTTTGCTGCGCCAGTGTGCTGGAAACCATTTTGCTGTTTCCCAATGGCGTACCCAATTCGTGCGACACGCCCGCAATCAGGGTGCTGAGGGTGGCACGCGCCTCACTGTGCGCCAGATTGTCCTGGGACTGGCGCAGGTCCTGCAGCGCCCGGTGCAGTTCTGCGGTGCGTTGCGCGACCCGACTTTCCAATGTCTCGTTTAGCTCTTGCACCTGCCGCAATGACTGGCGCAGCATCAGTTGCATGTGAACGCGGGCGCGCACAACGGAGGCGTTGACCGGTTTGGAGATAAAGTCGACGGCACCCAAACGCAGGCCTTCGGTCTCGTCCTCGGGATTACTGTGTCCCGTGACAAAAATAACCGGAATGTCGCGGGTCCGCAAGTCGGCCCCCAACTCGGTACAAACCTGGTGGCCGTCAATACCGGGCATGACGACGTCCAGCAAAATCAGATCGGGAAGCTGGGTGGCGCAAAAGGCCAGCGCCTGCTCGCCACTGGTTGCCATGTAGACCTCACAGTCAACCTTGAATATCTGGTGCAAAACCTCAATATTGGAGGGCTGATCATCCACCACCAGCAGGATGGGTTTGCGTGTTGTCAGGTGGGTCATGTCAAGACCAGACTATGAAGCAATATGGACATCGCGGCACGTTGTGGTGCACCGGCGCAGGGAACTATTTGCCTGCTGGTACGCCGCCCTCAAAGGTACCGGCACGAACCAACATCATGTTTTCGGGTTTGAGGTACTTCTTGATGGCACCATTTACCTGCTGCTCACTCAAGGCATTGATTCGGGTCGGAAATTCATCCAGCCAATTCACGTCATAGCCGCGATTCACTGCGCTCAGCAAGGCGCCGGCCATGCCGCCAGTGGTTGCCAAGTCTACTTTAAATGAACCAATCAAGTTGCTCTTGCGCGCGCTGATTTCGGCCGGTGTCGCGCCCGCGTCAAACCAGAGCTTGAGCTGGCGCTGGGTGGAGGCGATGCCCTTGTCCAGCAAGCCCGGCGCAAAGGTGGCAGAGATGCGCCAATCGCCATCGTTGACCATGTCCCCTTGCATGTTGGCCCCCACACCATAGGTCAGACCTTCCTTGTCGCGCACATTGGCCATCAGCCGCCCGGTAAAGCCGCTGCCCAAAATGGCCGTGGCCAGTCGCAGGGCCTGGTAGTCGGGGTCGCTGTAGCGCAGACCGCTGGGTTGACCCATGACGACAGAAACGCTGGTCTTGCCATCCATCACAACATCTTGCGTCGAGGCCGTTGCAGGGCCTGCGGCCTTGGATGCGCGCACCACGCCCTTGCCGCCGGTCCAACCGGCGAAAGACCTGACAATCTCCGCTTGCAGGGCAGGCATGTCCAGATCACCCACCAGCACCAAAGTCATGGCGGCGGGGCCGTAGTTAGCCTGGTGAAAGGCCAGCACGTCGGCCAGTGTGGCGGATTCAATGGCCGTCAGCATGTCTTCAGGCGCCACACCGCGGCTTGGGTGGCCGACAGGGTAGGTCATGCGGTTAAAGGCGTCTGCGGCGCGAAAATCCGTGTTCTCCAGACTGCGCTTGATGCCGCCGGCCATTTGCTTCTTGGCCTTGTCAAACTCTTCCGACGCGAAGGCCGGGGTGCGCAGCTGTTCGGCCATCAGGCTCAGCACCAGAGGCGCGTCCTTTTTTAAAGATTTTGCGCTGATATCCAGCAGGTCGGTGCCCACCCGGAAGTTGATGGATGCGCCCACGGCCTCTAGCTTCTCGGCGATAGAGAACTTGTCGTGGGCCTTGGTGCCCTGGTCGAGCAACATGGCGGTGAGCGTGGCCACTGCCGGGTTGCCGCCCGCGCCCTGTGCCCGACCTGCTGGCAAAGATGCGCGCACGGTCACCACGTCTTTCACACCCGTGGGGTAGGCAATGACATCCACACCGGCAATTTTGCTTCGCTTGGCGTTCGGGGCAATCTTGGTGCCGGTGGCGGCAGATGCTGCGCCACCGGACGGCTCCGTGGCAGCAGCCAGTACGGTCTGCATGCCGGCATTGAGGCTCGGGTCACGGTAGTAGTAGGGGCCGTCCGAGAGCGTATCTTTGAAACCGGTCTTGGCAGTTGACTTGGCGGTGCCCGCAGCAGGCGCGGCCGTGGCAGCGTTGATGGGGATGAACCAGCCGGTAGTGCTGTGGTCTTCAGTCAAATACTTGTTGGCTACGCGCTGAATGTCGGCCACAGTAACCCTTTTGGTGGCTTCGTCCAGGCCATAGAACAGGGTCCAGTCACCGGCGCTGATGAACTCATTGATGTTGCCGGCAATGCCAAACGAGCCATCGAGCTTGAAGGCTGCATCGGCAGCGTTTTTGGCCACGGCAGCCTGAAGCTCCACTTCGGTCACACCATCTTTCTTCAGGCGCTCAATCTCCTGCACGATGATGGCTTCCACCTCATCGTGCTTGGCACCAGGCGCAAGTGGCGCAAACACGATGTGCATGGAGGGGTCAGAAAAAATGCCCATCTCACCATCCACCCCGGTGGACAGGTTCTTGTTGGTGATAGCTTTGTACATACGGCTGTTTTTGCCGTCCGCGAGAATGGCGCTCATCAACGTCACGGCGGCAAAGTCAGCATGCGTCGCTGGTGGAATCTTGTGCGCAACTGCCACCACGCCCAACTGACCGGCGCGCTTGACCAACGTACGACGTGGACCGTTTTGCTCAGGCTCTTCGGTGTACAGCGCCGGAATGGGCTTGGGCGAATGCGGGTAGGCGCCAAACGATTTTTTTACCAGTTCCAGTGCCCGGGCGGGCTCAAAGTCGCCAATGATGGTGACCGTGGCATTGTTGGGCCAGTAAAAAGTGTTGTAGAACTCGCGCAGCTTTTCAATGGACACTTTTTCAATGTCGCTGCGGTGGCCAATGGTGCTGTGGTGGTAAGGGTGGGCCACGAACGCAGTTTGGTAGATCTCCTTGTACAGAGCCCGAATGGGCGAGTTCTCGCCTCGCTCAAACTCGTTGCGCACCACGGTCATCTCGGGCTTGCGGTCAACTTCCCGCAGCAGCAGATTGCGCATGCGGTCGGCTTCCATGCCAACGGCGGTGGCCAGGTGCTCGCTGCCCATGTTCTCGTAGTAATTGGTGCGGTCCAGCCACGTAGTGGCGTTGTAGCGGGCGCCGGTTCGTTCCAGCAACTGGTCCACGTTGTTGCCCTTCTCGCGCGTGTGGTTCTTGGAGCCTTTGAACATCAGGTGCTCCAGCAGGTGCGTAGCGCCAGTGGTGCCGGTCACCTCGTTCTTGGATCCCACCCGGTAGGTGACCATGAAGGTCAGCGTAGGGCTGGAATGCTCGGGCATCAGCAAGACCTGCAGACCGTTGGATTGCAGGGTGTATTCGTCGATACTGCCTGCGGTTTTGACATGGGCAAAGCCTTTGACTGCCACCGGTGCTGCTTGTGACAGCACCGACGAGAGCAACAGGCACGTGGTAAGTAATAGTCGTTTCATGTTTTGGGATCGGTCAAAAAAAGACAAGGCGCTGACGTTAGCACAGACCGCAAAGCCCGCGCTGGGAATAGACGATGGAAGACACGACCCGGGGTGGCGCTCGGAGCCTGGGCGACAGAGCGTGCTGCTCCGTGTCCCCCGCCCGCTGCGTGGGCTCCTCCTTGACCTGCGCAGCACGCTCTGCCGCCCAGACTCCTTCAGGCAGTCAGTCTTCGAAGTACCAATAGCCAGCATTCACCCACACAGTCAGTGCCGCAACAAACTCCGGGTTCTTCAAACCACCGCGCAACTGCGTGTGACTGACCGTGTCATGATCGCACAAGGCCTTAACGGCTACCTGCGCCTTGGCGCCAAGGGCATGACGCTCGCCATCCACATAGCAGACGCCCTCGCCCACCGTAGCGTCCACGTAAAAGCAGCGCAAGCCGCCGGTGCGCACCAGCGGTTGCGCCTTCAGTGTGTTGAGCAGGTCTGCCTCATCCAGCGGTTCGTCCAGCGCCTGCAGGTCGAGTTGACATTTGGTCCTTGACAGAAATCCACCGGCAAAGTCAGCCACCAGCGTGTCGTCGTCCAGAATGGACTGCAACTGCGCCTTGATGTGCGCAAAGTCGCTGGCGTTGATCTGGCCCTGATTCTTGTGAATGGGTCTGCCAGGGTCGCTGAATAGCGTGCTGCCCAGTTCCTTGTCGATCACATGGTCGGCCAGACCGCTGAGCATGTCGCAGGCCGACTTGCCTCTGAAACCGACCGAGAAACTCATGGACGTTTCCAGCGACACACCGTCATGCGGAAAGCCCGGCGGGATGTACAAAATATCACCGGGCAGCAGTTCCACGTCGATGATGGCCTCGAACGGGTCCACATGCAACAGCGCTGCGTGCGCCGCAAATTGGCGGTGCTCGCCCCGGTCGCCCACGCGCCACTGGCGCCGCCCGGAGCCCTGGCAGATGAACACGTCATACAGGTCAATATGCGGGCCTACGCCGCCTTTGGGTGTGGAATAGCTGATCATCACATCGTCCAGTCGCCACTTGGGGATGAAGGCAAAGGGTTTGACCAGTTCGGCGACCTCGGGCGACCAGTGGTTGACGGCCTGCACGATCAGGGACCAGCCGGTTTTGGCCATGTGGTCATACGACTCAAAAGGCCCGGTCTCGGCCTGCCACGTTTCACCTTCTTTTCCGCCTTTCTTGTAAACCAGACGCGAGTCAACCGACTCTTCGCAGGCCAGACCGGCCAGGTCCTCGGGGCTGATGGGGTCTACAAATTGCTTGAACCCCTGGCGGATGACCACTGGCCTTTGCTGCCAGTAGTGCTGCATGAAGTGTTCTAGCGTGAATTCGGCAAGGGTAAGTTTGAACATGGTGGTGGTGATGATCGTGGTCGTCTAGGGTTTGCTGTTGTCGCGGTAATAGCGCGTGGTGGTGGCCACCGCTTCTTCAAAGGCAGCCGGCCACTGATCCTGCGCCAGTGGCACCGGGCGTTTGCAGTTTTGCTCCTGCTGCAACGCACATTGCGAGCGCAGCAAGCCATAAGAGGCGGGCCATTGGGTGTCATAGTGAACCCGCGTCAACACCGTGCGGGCCGCATCGGTACCGGTTTTGACCGCGCGTGCTGCTTCCAGCGGCTTGTCTTTCAAAAACGCAACCACGTCGTCCAAAGACTTGCTGCCTGGAGCGGTAAAGGCGCGCAGGAAGAAGCTTTCGTTGTCTTGAATTTCGGCGCGCCCGCTCGCGTCGGCAAAGCGCAGCGCGTCGTACCAGCCCAGCGCGGCCAGCGCAACCACCACGCCGAGGTTGCTTTCCATCTCCACCGGCTTGGACAGTGGCACGTAGTAAATGCGCTGCAAGTCCATCGCCTCCATCGGGGTGATGGAGACAAAATCCTTGTCAAAATTGGCCAGTATCTTGTCAAACTTTTCCTTCGCAGCTTGGTCCTTGTAGTCACTCTTCTGGATGACTGCCACCAGGTCGATCACCTGCTTGCGCCGCACTTGCCAGGGGTCGGGTTTGATATCCAGCAGTACCGTGTGATTGGCCGCCTTGGCGGGCGTTGCCGCTGTGGCGGGCCCGGCGGACTGAACGCCGGCGCAGCAACAAACGAGAAGCGCACTGACAAAAATGGGTTTGGAACAGAGTTTCATATCAACAAGCTAGGGGAGTAAATCGCAGCCTGACATCAGCGCACCGCAGGCTTGTGCGATAGTAGTGCAGCCCTGTGCATCGACCCGCATCAATCTGCGCATGTATTGATGTGGCTCATAATCACCCGAAAACAAATTTCAGGTGCGGGATACTCTTTGGTCCCACTTCGCCCAATACCAAACCCCAACGGAGAAAACCATGTTTAGTCACGTCATGCTCGGTGTCAATGACCTCGAAGTTTCAAAGAAGTTTTACGACGCGTTGCTCGGTACGCTGGGCATTGGCCCCGGTTTTTCCGACAAAAACCGGTATTTTTACCGCAGCCCGACCGGCATATTCGCGATCACCACGCCGATCAATGGCGAGCCCGCTACGCACGGCAACGGTAGCACCATCGGGTTTACCGTGCAGTCCCCCGAGCAAGCAGACGCATTCCATGCGGCTGGCATCGCCAACGGTGGCACCACTTGCGAAGAGCCCCCGGGGTTTCGCGAAGGTCCGTCGAGCAAACTCTACCTGGCGTATCTGCGCGACCCGGATGGCAACAAAATCTGCGCGCTGCACCGCCCGCCAAAATAGGCCGATACCAGTACACGCACGACTGATCAGTGCTGCGTGCTTAGGGGGAACATGCGTGAAATCTGCGAGTGGGAGTTTGTTTGACGAGGCGTACTACGATCGCTTTTATTTCAACAAGAAGACCAGTGTTGTCGACCCCGCACACGTCGAGCGCTTGGGTGCTTTTGTGTGCAGCTATCTGCAGTTCGTCCGGGTGCCCGTGCGGCGTGTGCTGGATGTGGGCTGCGGCATTGGGCTGTGGCGCGATGTGATCAGGCGGCATTACCCGCACGCCCAGTATCAAGGCGTCGAATACAGCGAATATCTGTGTGGGCGCTTTGGCTGGGAGCGCGGGTCGGTGGTTGATTACAAGGCCAAGACCCCTTTTGACCTGGTGATCTGCCAGGGCGTTTTGCCCTACCTGTCCGAGACCGATTTGAAAGTCGCCATGCGCAACCTGGGACAACTGTGCGACGGCGCGCTGTATGTGGAAGCCGTCACACGCGAGGACTGGGAACAAGACATTTTGGACAAAGCGCTAACCGACCCACGCCTATTCAAGCACCCGGCCCAGATGTATCGACGGGGTTTGTCAAAGCGGTTTACCGAACTGGGTGGCGGCGTGTGGCTGAGTCGGCAATCGGAGCTGCCGATGTTTGCGCTGGAACATATAGACAGCCTCACCGCAAAGCCCTAAATGCCCCACTTCATTGCACCCCATGCTGTTTCCCGTCTGCGCGCTGCACGATTGACGCGCAGCGCAAAGCCCTTTCGGGCCCGGGGTGGGCCGCACGGAGAGCGCTGTGCGGGTTGCCGGTTAGTACCAAGCCACTGCATGTGTGCCTTACGTCCCATAGTGCCCTCGCGCGCGGGCGTGTGTCTGATCATGGCCGACATAGAGCCGCTCAAGCCCAGCAATACGGGCTGGCTGATTGCCGATGTAGTGGCCGACACGGCAGCTTTTGGCTGGGCACGGACTGAGGTAGACCCTGCCCTGCTGGCCATGCTGGCCGATCCGCAGTGGCAAGCCTATCTGGTGTTTCCGGGGGAGTTTGTGGCCCCGGAACGGGTGATCACGCGGTTGATCGAGCGCAACGAAGCGCGGCAATTCCCCGCCGGGCCGCCCCAAGGGGAATTAGCCCCCACTGGGGGCAGCGACCCGCGCAGCGGTGGAGCGTGGGGGCGCCCACTCTTCGTGCTGTTGGACGCCACCTGGCCCGAGGCGCGCAAGATGTTTCGCAAAAGCCCCTATCTGGATCACTTGCCCGTGCTCAGTCTGCAACCAGCGCAGATCTCACGCTACCGCCTGCGCAGATCCCGCCGCAATGACCACTTTTGCACGTCGGAGGTGGCGGCCCTGTGCATGGACCTGGCTGGTGAGCATCTGGCCGCGCAAACGCTGGAGGCTTATCTGGATGTATTCACCCACCACTACTTGCGGGCCAAGAACCAGTTGCCGGTGGAACCTGAAGACGAAGCGCATGTGCGCTTGCGCGGGCTGCGTTGGCCGAATTCACTGCACTCGGCGACAATGACCCCATGACCGAAGACAAAACACCTCCGACCGAAATCAAAACCGCGGAGATGTGTGACTCATGCGCAGGTATCCAACAAAACTGGCGCAAAGCCAAAGGACACCCCGAGCTGATGCAAGGCACCCACCGCAACGTAGCGCACAAGCACGGCACAGTCACTGTCACCAAGTACCGCTGCGAGCGCTGCGGCACTTTATGGGAGTATGAAAACAACAAGGTCAACCGCCAGGCGGGTTGGTCGGTGCTGGTGCGTTAGAGTCTGCTCCACCAGAGACGACTTGTAAAAAATGGTAAGCGCAGTCAACACGGCGGGCTCTGCGCCGTTACATATAGATCCCCGGCGAAAACCAGGGCGCGCTCAATACGGTCGGAGCGTATGCGACTGTTGTTGTACGAGATACATCATGAATTTCAGTCCTTTAATGGTACTTGCGGCAGTGGCACTGTCTCTCAGCGTTGCCGGTGCGGCGCAAGCACAGGCCTATGTCAACGTCACCGTCGGGGGCGCCTTTGCTCCAGGTGTTTTCGGCCAGATATCTTTGGGTAACAATCCACCGCCACCGGTCTGGAACGCACAACCGGTCATTTACGGCCAGTTGGTGTACGGCGCGCCAGTCATGTACCTGAATGTGCCCCATGACGAGCAGCGCGACTGGGGTCGCCACTGCGCTCGCTACCGCGCCTGCGGACACCCGGTGCACTTCGTGCGGGTCGAGCAGAACAATCGCTGGTGGGAAAACCACAACGAGCACCTTCGGGGCGCAGGCTACTACCGCCAACTCGAAGCGCGTCCCTATGGACACCGTGACGAGCGCAAAAATGAATACCGCCGCGACCAACGGGACGAGCGCAACGACAACCAACGAGACAAACGCCACGAAAGCAAACGCGGCGAGCGCTAGGTCTTGCGCGTTCAGGTCACAATCCCGGTGTCCGAACGCGCAAACACCACCACATGAAACCACCTCCGCGACTGCAATCCCTGATTGAAGAAGGCCTGATCGACACCGTAGTTCGCCAACTGATGAGCGGCAAGGAGGCCATGGTCTTTGTGGTGCGCATTGGCGACGAAACGCGTTGCGCCAAGATCTACAAGGAAGCCACGCACCGCAGCTTTCGGCAGGCTGTGGATTACACCGAAAACCGCAAAGTCAAAAATTCGCGCTCGGCCCGGGCCATGGCCAAGGGCAGCCGATTTGGCCGCCAGGAGCAAGAGGCTGCCTGGCAAAGCGCTGAGGTCGATGCGCTCTACCGCCTGGCCGCAGCGGGTGTGCGGGTGCCCCAGCCGTACAACTTTCACGACGGCGTGCTGCTGATGGAACTGGTAACCGACTCTGATGGCGACGCCGCCCCGCGCCTGAACGACGTGTCTTTCACCACCGCGCAGGCCCTGGCCCACCACGCCACGCTGATTGCCGAGGTGGTGCGCATGCTGTGCGCAGGCGTGGTGCACGGGGACTTGTCCGAATTCAACATCCTGCTGGCCCACACGCCTGGCGTGAATGGTGCAGATGGGGTGGACGAACCGGTCATCATTGACCTGCCCCAAGCAGTAGACGCCGCCGGCAACAACCACGCGCAGCGCATGCTGCTGCGCGATGTGGCCAATCTACGCGACTTCTTTGGCCAGTTTGCACCGACCCTGCTGCGAACGGACTACGGCCCCGAGATCTGGAGCCTGTACCAAGGCGGTTTGCTGAGTAACGACACCCCGCTCACCGGCCACTTTGAACGCAAGCACGCTGACGTGGACATGCAGGCCGTGCTGCGCGAAATTGATGACGCCAGAGCCGAAGATGCTGCGCGCAGGTTGCGCATGGAGACTACCACTGCACGGTAGAGTTACGGCGCCGTTCAGGCAACCACTCAGCCGTTGATGCGACTGACCAGTGCTTTCGTGAACTCGGCCGTACCCGCGGTACCGCCGAGATCGCCGGTGCGAACTTTATCCAAGTTGAGGGTCTGGTCAATGGCAACCCGCAAACGGGTTGCCATATCGGGCAGCTTGCAATGGTCGAGCATCATGGCGGCGGCCAGCATCAGGGCAATGGGGTTGGCAATGCCCTTGCCTGCGATGTCGGGCGCAGAGCCATGCACCGCTTCAAAAATGGCGGCATCGGCGCCAATGTTGGCACCGGGTGCCATACCCAAACCACCCACCAGTCCGGCCACCAGGTCAGACAAAATGTCGCCAAACAGGTTGGTGGTCACCAGCATATCGAACTGCCAGGGGTTGAGCACCAGTTTCATGGCACAGGCGTCGATGATGACCGTATCCAGCTCAAACTTGCCTTTGTACTTGCGCTCATACAACTCCAGCCCGGTCTCCAGAAAGATGCCGGTCAGCGCCTTCATGATGTTGGCCTTGTGCACGATGGTGACCTTTTTGCGCCCGGTGGTGACAGCGTGCTCAAACGCATATTCCAGCAGACGACGGCTGCCGGCTCGCGTGTTGATACCGGTGGCCATGGCCACTGCGTGTGGGTCTTCATCGATCTTCACATAGTGTTCGTGGCCGATGTACAGGCCTTCAAGGTTCTCGCGCACCACCACCAGGTCAATCTTGTCAAAACGTCCGCCGGGAACGATGGTCCGAGCCGGGCGCAGATTGGCATACAGCTGAAACTCTTCACGCAGGCGCACATTCGACGAGCGATAGCCGCCGCCCGAGGGGGTTTCCAGCGGGCCTTTGAGTGCCAGGCGTGTGCGCCGGATGCTGTCCAGCGTGGCAGCGGGCAGCGGGTCGCCGGCCAGTTGCACGCCGCCTAGGCCCGCAATCTGGCGGTCCCAGACAAACGGTGCTCCCAGCGCGTCCAGTGCGGCCAGGGTAGCGTCAACAATTTCAGGGCCAATGCCGTCGCCGGGGATCAGCGTTGCATGGATAGTGTTCGTCATAGTCAAGTGCCTCTCAGTCAGTGCAAGGCAGTGTACGGCGCGAAGCTTCGTGAAGCTGACAGACGGGAGCTCACATTGGGGGGCGTTCGGGGCTGCTTTGGCTGCGCGATCGGCGCCGGTAAAGAACAAAGCCGACCACCAACCCACCACCGACCGCCAGCAAGGTCCAGCCAGCCGATGCCAGCGAAGTATTGACACTGCCGCCAGGCGCCAGCCCACGGTGAAAGGTCAGCCCCTGCCCAGCGCCGACAAGATTCGGCTCCGCCGTCTGACTGCGCAGGGCTTGCACGGACTCGGCGCGCGCAAAGCCCAGGCCGGGTGACAGCTTTTCTGCGGTGGCAAGGCTTGTGCGTGCGCGCGCCAACTCGCCCATGCGGGCAAACAATTCGGCTTGCACAAAATGGGCCTCGGCGCTGTTGGGCTCGCGCGCCAGCACCTGATCCATCAGCACTTGGGCGCGGTCAAGCTTGCGGGCATTCGTGAGGGCATAGACCTGGGTCAGGGTGGGCTGCTGGTGTGCCTGTTGCGGCTGGGCCAGGGCGAACCCCACGCCCAGCAGGGTGTTAAGCAGCAATGCGAACAGGGCCGTATACAGCAAGTTCTTGGATTTCATAATTTCTGGGGATCGTAAGCACCTCATTATCGGCGCTCACCATAATCAAACCGGCCCCAAGGCGCGGGCCTGACGAACAATGTCCCCATGGCAGTAGCAATCCTCCGCCATGCCCATGCTCATAGGTGAAAACATCAGCGCGCCAGCATAATGATTGGCGAATATTGCCCCGACCTGATTCCCGTGGGCAACTGATCCATCCAGCAAACCCAATTTGAACAACGACGAGAACACCGAATGAAAAAGCTCAATATCGCGCTGGCGGCAGTACTCATCACCTTGGCAACTGGTTGCAGCAAGACCAGCGGGGTGGGCGGTGCGGCGGGTGATGCCACACCCGAAACGCTCAGGGTCAATGCCCAGTTTGCCAAAGATTTGAAACTGGACGACGCGCAGGACTTTGAAGACGCCAAACGCGGCTTCATTGCCAAGCCCGCCGGCAAGATTCTGGCCGCTAACGGCGGCGTTCTCAAGGACTTCGATGCCTACAACTTTCTTGAAGGCAAGGCCGCCGATACGGTCAACCCCAGTCTGTGGCGCCACGCGCAGTTGAACGCCAACTATGGCCTATTCAAGGTCACTGATGGTGTGTACCAGTTGCGCGGTTTCGACATGGCCAACATGACCATCATTGAAGGCAAGACCGGCTGGATTTTGGTCGACCCGCTAACAGCACCCGAGACCTCCAGTGCCGCGCTGGCCTTTGCCCGCCAGCACCTGGGCAACAAGCCGGTGACTGCCGTGGTTCTGACCCACGCGCACGTCGACCATTTTGGCGGCGTGCTGGGCGTGGTTACACCCAAGGAAGTGGCGGAGCGCAAGATTCCCATCGTGGCCCCTGCGGGCTTTATGGAGGAAGCCACCAGCGAAAACATCATGGTCGGCACGGCGATGGCGCGGCGCTCGCTCTACCAGTTTGGCCGCGACCTGCCGCGCGATGCCAAGGGCAATGTGGACAATGGTTTAGGCAAGGACGTCGCCTATGGAGCCATAGGTATCATTGCCCCCACCTGGCTGATTTACAAACCCACACAGCAGACCGAGTTGGACGGGGTGAACTTCGTTTTTCATAACGTGCCCGGTGCCGAATGCCCGGCCGAGATGACCTTCAGCATCCCCGACAAAAAGCTCTATGACGGCGCAGAAAATCTGGGCCAGCAAATGCACAACCTGCTGCCCGTGCGCGGCGCCAAGGTACGCGATGCGCTGCGCTGGTCCAACTACATGGACCAGGCGCTGGAGCAGACCAAGGATGCCCAGATCTACATTGCGTCCCACAACTGGCCGGTCTGGGGCAACACCAACATCAAGAAACTCATCACCATGCACCGCGATGTGTACAAGTACACCCATGACCAGACCGTGCGCCTGATCAATGCCGGCAACACGCCGCGTGAAATCGCAGACATAGTCCAACTGCCCAAGTCGCTGTCCGGGTACTTCGGCGCCCGGGGCTACTACGGCGACATTCGGCACAACGTGAAGGCTGTTTATCAGTTCTACTTGGGCGCCTATGATGGCAACCCCGCCAACCTCAACCCCCTGCCACCGCAGGCTTCTGCCAAGAAGTACCTTGAGCTGATTGGCGGGTCGCACAAAGCCGTTGCCTCCGCCCAAACGGCATTCAACAATGGCGAATATCGATGGGCCGCAGAGTTGCTGAACCAGGCCGTGTTTGGCGACCCGTCCAACAAGGCCGCCAAAGAGCTGCTCGCCAAAACCTACGACCAGATGGGATACATGGCCGAGGCGGCTACGTGGCGTAACAGCTACCTCACCGCCGCACTGGAGTTGCGTAACGGCCCGCCCCCCAACGTGGTATCCGAAGCCAGCATGATCCAAATGCTGCTGCAAACCCCGGTGGAGCGTTTTCTTGAAGCCATGGCCGCTGGCTTGAACGGCCCAGACGCTGAAGGCAAAGATCTCAAAGTCAACCTGGTTTTGACTGACCTGAAAGAGTCCTATGTGCTGTGGATTGAAAACTCCGTCTTGCACTTCAAGAATGGCGAACCGGCGGCGGACGCCAATGCCACCCTGACCTTAACCAAGGAAATTTTCGTAAAAATGATTGCCGGTACGGCAGGCGTCAAAGACACGCTGCTCAGCGACGACCTGAAGATTGGCGGCAGCAAGATTGATCTGGTGCGATTCTTTGGTCTCATCGACAAGGCACCAGGCACGTTTGCCATCGTGACCAAGTGATGTTACGCTTTCAATAGCTTCTCACGCTTATTCCACGGTGGCTAGCGGTCAATTATCCCAATCACCACCGGCATCGGCGCCACCACCTTCATCCCATGAACCGGCGTCGTTGACTCCAAAATCAGCGCCGCCCATGTCGGGGTTGCTGTTGGCAATGGGCTGGTAATCGTTGCGTGCCCCGTTGTCGAGTTGTCCGGCGTTTGCATTGTGGTCACCCGTCAGCGTGCGCCCAATGGCCTGGGCCGCCATGACACCGGCGCCCACGGCCAAGCCGGTTGCCACGCCACCCATGATGCGCCCACCCAAGCCGGTGCCCGGCTGCTGGGCATAACCCCCTTGCTGCGGATAGCCGGGTTGCATCGCACCCGCGCCCACTGGGGCGCCACCCATGCCAAAAGACTGCGGACCGCTCAGACCACCTGCGCCAGCATAGGCGGGTTGCTGCGCAACGGGCTGTGGCGCGCGACGGCGAAAGATGAAGTAACCGGCAACCAGCACCCCACCGACCAGCAACAGCGGCAAGCCCCATGACGACGATGAGGCCGCTTGGGCGGGCGCTGCTGCTGCGTGGGCGACGGGAGCAACCGCATTGGCGGCTGCACGGTTGCCCGTCATGCCGCTATTGGCTTGGGGTGGGGCCTTTGCTGCAAGTTGCATGCGCAGAGCCTGCACCGAATCCGGTTTGATAGAGGGCAACCCGGGGGCCAGCTTTTCGGCCATGGCGAGAGCCTCGCGTGCATGCGCCGCATCGCCCTGGCGCGCAAACAGCTCGGCACGCACAAAGTGGGCCTTGGCGCTCTTGGGGTGGCTGATCAGAACCTGCTGGATCATGAGTTGCGCGTCATCGAGCTTGCCTGCCTGTGCGGCGGCGTAAACCTGGTTCAGCGTAGGCTCGGACTGCGCCATGGCGAGCCCGGCGTTCAAACACGCCGCCAACAGAAGCCCTTGCGCAACGCGCTGTAGAGTAGATCGAAATTTCATGTAATTCGCCTTTCAAACGGATGTGTCTGACCGCCGTCACTTGGTGGCAACCGGTCCAAATTCAAGTGCCACCCGTCATATAGAGCCCGCTTGTCATTCACCCCGGTCAGCTTTCTGGCACTGCTCCAGGCGGTGGAGCGGCGTGACAACCCGGGCGTATCATGACTGCCTTGAAAGAACTGTCCCATGAAAACGCCCACCTTGTATGTTTTCAACTGGACTGGCTCGATGGGCTCTTTGACTACGGTTTGTGCGCAAGATGTATGCGGCGCATCGACAATGACAAAATTTGCCAGTGGCGTGGTTAAAAAGTCGTACGCCCTGCTGTTGGGGCTTGTTGTACTGTACTGGTTATGTAGCTATTGTTGGAGGCCGATGCGATGGCAGTCAAACGAAACAAGGTGCTCATCATTGGCGCCAATTTTGCTGG
>CANNRR010000068.1 GCA_947508055.1 Burkholderiales bacterium | reverse complement strand
GGCCGATGATTTCATGCACATCACCGCCCGAGCAGAAGTTGCTGCCCGCGCCGTTCACCACAACGACTTTGACATCGCTGGCGTACTTCAACTGGCCGAACAGGTCGCGCAACTCGGCGTAAGACTCGAAGGTGAGCGGGTTCTTGCGCTCCGGGCGGTTGAGCGTGATGGTGGCGACTCCGTCAACCCAGTTCCACTGGAAATGCGTCGCTTGGTAGGACGCCAGAGATTTGCGGTTGCCTGCCAATAGGCCGGGGTCGATTGAGGTGGATACATGTGAATTCATAGCGGTTACTCCATGATTGAGATTGTTGTGATTGGTGGCACGGCGTCGGCTTGCGAATTAAGCATGTGAACGCGCAGACCACCGAGTTGCCGGTACATCTGTGACAGTGTCGGAGCATCCAGACAACTGAACAACTCCAGCACCCATTGCTCATGTTCCTTGGCCATGACTTCGAACTGCTCGCGGCCTTTGGGCGTCATGTTCAGTATCCATGAGCGCCTGTCCGTCGGACTACTGGAACGCACGACCAAACCGTCACGCTCCAATTCGTCAGTGATCGCAGTCACATTGGCACCACTGACCATCAAGTGGCTGGAGAGGTCTTTCATGCGCAGTCCCCCCAATGCGCGGTACAACTGGGCCAGATAGTCGAAGCGCGGCAGACTGGTGTCAAAGCGCACGCGCAGGCGGCGGCGAATTTCGCCCTCCATCTGGGTGGTGCACGCCAGCATACGCAACCATAGCTTGAGCGCAGCGTGGTCGCTGGTGGCGCTTCGGGCTTCATAACCCAAGCCATCGGCAGCATGAAGTGCATCGGCGCTGGCATCCTGCTGGAGATTTAAATCCTTGGTCATATCAGCCTCTAGCCCCCGTGAAATATGCGCAAGGAGCTACAAAATATATAGCAATCATGGCATCACCTCAGTGCATCACTTCGCCACCGCACACGGCGATGGCTTGGCCGGTGATGCTGGCAGCGCCAAGCCCTGCAAGCCACGCCACCGTGTCGGCTACCTCGTCGGGTTGAACCATCCGCTTCATCGGGTTGCCTTTGGCTAACTCGGTGCGCGCCTCGAGTTCGGTGCGGCCGGTCTTGGTCATGATGTTGGCGACAGCGTCCTTGACAATGTCGGTCTCGGTGTAGCCCGGACAAACAGCATTGACCGTAATGCCCTTGGTGGCTAGTTCCAGCGCCAGGGCGCGGGTCAGGCCGATGACACCATGCTTTGCCGCGGTGTAAGCCGATACATACGCGTAGCCCACCAGTCCGGCGGTGCTCACCACATTGATAACGCGCCCGGATTTGGCGGCCAGCATGTCAGGAATTGCCGCTTGCGTGCAGTGGAAAACCCCCATCAGGTTGACTCCGATCATGCGCTCGAACAAGGCTGCATCGGTTTTCAAAAACGGCGCGCTTTGCGCCTGCCCCGCGTTATTCACCAGCACCGCGATGGGGCCGAAGGCGCCGCGCGCCGCATCCATGCCCCTGTCCACGGATACACGGTCACTGACGTCCATGGCGACCGATTGGCAGACGCTGGCGTCTCCCAGTGCGGTGGCAAACGATGCCAACAAGATGGCATCGCGCCCCGTAATGGTTACGCGATAACCGGCCGCCACCAGCCGGGTTGCAACGGCAGCACCGATACCACGGCCGCCGCCGGTAACCACTGCATGAGGGCCAGCACGCATCATGCATTCAGCGCCAGTTGCCCAGCACGCTCCAGGTTGCGCTCAAGCTGTATCTTGCCGCCGACGTACTGCTTGGGCCACGCGATATCGGCATAGCCCTGCTCGGCCGCTGCGTGCAACGTCCATGCCGGGTCCGCAAGATGTGGGCGGGCCAGCGCGCACAAATCGGCGCGTCCGGCGGCGATGATGGTGTTGACGTGATCGGCCTCGTAAATGTTACCGACCGTGATCGTGGGGACATGCAGTTCGTTGCGAATCTTGTCGGAGAACGGCACCTGGAACATGCGGCCATACACCGGCTTTTCGTCTTTGCTGACCTGACCGGAGGAGACGTGGATGATGTCCGCACCCGCATCCTTGAACAATCGGGAGACTTCCGCGGCATCGCTCGGCGTGGTTCCGCCTGCTACCCAGTCATGCGCCGAAATGCGCACCGACATGGGCTTGTCGGCTGGCCATACGGCGCGCATGGCGTTGAACACTTCCAGCGGATAGCGACAACGATTTTCCAGACTGCCACCGTATTCATCACCGCGCTGATTGGTGAGCGGCGAAATAAATGAGGAAAGCAGGTAGCCATGTGCGGCATGGAACTCGATCATGTCAAAGCCAGCGCTTTCGGCACGCAGGGTTGCGGCTACGAAATCAGCCTTGACCTTGTCCATATCAACCCGCGTCATTTCGCGTGGCACTTGCGAAGTGCCCACAACGTAAGGCAAGGCCGATGGCGCAATCAGGGGCCAGTTGCCTTCGACCAGCGGCTGGTCAATGCCGTCCCAGGCCAACTTGGTAGATCCTTTGCGGCCGGCATGGCCAATTTGCATGGACATCTTGGCCTTGCTGTTGGCATGCACAAAGCTGACGATGCGCTTCCAGGCATGGGCCTGTTCGTCACTCCAGATGCCAGTGCACCCGGGACTGATGCGTGCGTCAGCCGATACGCAGGTCATCTCCGTCATGACCAGCGCTGCGCCCCCCAAACCACGCGCCGTGTAATGCTGGAAGTGGAAATCGTCAGGCAGACCGTCGGTCGCCGAATAAGTACACATGGGTGATACCACCACGCGGTTGGCAAGCACCATGCCGCGCAGTTTGAAGGGTGTGAACATCGGCGGGATAGGCTTGGCGGGCAGGCCGCATTTCTGGGCAAACCAGGTATCCACACTTTCGACGTATTTCGGGTCGCGCAATTTCTGGTTGCTGTGACCGACGCGCTGGCTCGATGTAAGCAACGAGAAGGCGAGTTGCTCGGGCTCCATGTAGGTGTAGCGCTCGATGTCTTCGAACCAGGTCATGCGGTTCCGGGCTGCGCTTTGCAACTTGAGCGCTTCGATTTCGCGCTCGGCCTGGTAGCGCGCCAGACGTTCGGGCACGGTGCCCTCTGAGCTATTGAGCACTTTGGCCAGGGAAATGGCATCTTCCATCGCCAGTTTAGTGCCTGATCCAATGGCAAAGTGGGCTGTGTGGGCGGCGTCGCCGATGAGCACGATATTGTCCTTGTACCAGCGCTCGCACAGCACGCGGTTGAATTTGAGCCACATCGCGGAACCACGCAAATGGCGGGCATTTGAGATCAGCTTATTGCCGTCAAGCAAGTCGGCAAACAGGTTTTCACAGAAGGAAATGGATTGATCCGCTTCAAACTTGTCGATGCCGGCCTTAAGCCAGGTCGTTTCGGGGGTTTCGACGATAAAGGTCGACATTTCTTCGTTGAACCGGTAGGCGTGCAGGTTGAACCAGCCAAACTCGGTCTCCTTGAAGGAGAAAGTGAAGGCGGTCTCCAGCTTTTTCTTGGTACCCAGCCATATGAAGCGGTTCGTTCGCAGGTCGATGCGGGGGTTGAAATGCGCTTCGTGCTTGGCGCGGGTGGTGGAAAACACGCCATCCGCACCGACGACCAGGTCGTATTCTTTGGCGTAGGTGTCGGGGTCCGTAATTTCCTGCTCCCACAGCATTTTGACCCCCAGTTCGGTGGCGCGGCGCTGGAAAATCTGGAGCATTTTCAGACGGGCAATGCCGCAAAAACCATGACCGCTCGAGGTGATCCTGCGGTCCTTGAAGTAGACATCGACATCGTCCCAATGGTGAAAATTAGCTTCAATTTCATTGACCACCTGCTCGTCCGCGTCCCGGAAGCCATCCATGGTCTTGTCGGAAAAGACGATACCCCAACCAAAGGTGTTGTCGGCAGCGTTACGGTCAATCACGGTGATGTCGTGTGCCGGGTTGGCCTTCTTCATCAAAATTGCAAAATACAAACCCGCGGGGCCTCCGCCTAAACATGCGATACGCATTGCGCCTCTCCTTCTATTGGATTGCCAAAATTGCCGCCACGGTGGACGACTTTGTTCGATGTCGAATAGTCTCTATTTGCGAAAATATTTAGTAACGACACTGATATTTTATATATAAATAGTTAGTAAGTTAAGTATATTTTAATGGAAATTTGTAAGTATTTACCCGTAAGGACATACATTTCGACCGAAAAGAGCCACCACTCGACGCTTTGTGAATGCCCGGTCCGACCTGCGGGACCGACACCGTGGTATCTGCGCAGCGATTTCCTGCGCTTAATGGCCGATTTCCATGGAGAGCCCGCCGCCCGCAAGAAACTGGACGAAACTTCAGAGATGCTTCGGGGCATGGTTTCGGGCATCCAAATGCCAAGTGCACGGCGAACAATCCGATAGTCAGGTACCACAGGATTGGTCGGGCAATTGGCCAGAGCAGTGATTGGCCCGCCAGGCTGCGGTCCATGCGGCCAGGGTGTCGGGAATACTTATCTGCGAGGCTGCGGGCAAGTCAAGCGCTTGTGCGGCCTGGCGCAGCGCTTGCAGAGCGGCCTTTGGGGTGGAAGTCTCGAGTGCCAGTGCGCCGTTTTGTTTGGACAATTTCTCGCCATTGGCGCCCAGCACCAACGGCGCGTGCAAGTAGAGCGGCGTGCGCAAGCCTAATGAACGTTGCAGAAAGATTTGTCGTGCCGTGTTGTCCGCCAAATCGAGACCTCGCACGACGTGTGTGATGCCTTGTGCGGCGTCGTCCACCACGACAGCCAGTTGGTAGGTGAAGCAGCCGTCAGCCCGCTTCAAGACAAAGTCGCCCACCTCGTTGGCGACGTCTTGTACTTGTGTACCGAGTTTTCGGTCCTGCCAGTGAACTCTTTGTTGTGCTACTGTTTTTATAGTGCCATGCGCTGATTCCAAGGGGGTTAGGCACGCATATTCCATATGAACATCGGTACGTAGTCGCCAAGCGCAAGTCGACTGGGTTGGCTTTTGTTGTACCGCGCCAGAACGCTGCGCTGGCGCCGGTCTGCAGGTTCCGGGGTACAACAGATCACCATGGCGTGGGCGCAACATCCCGTGTTGCTGCAGGGCGGTGGCGATGTCCTTGCGTGAGCAGGTGCAGGGGTAGGCCAGTGCCAACGCGATGAGCTTGCTAAGCGCCTTCTCATACAGCGTGGACCGTGTCGATTGCAAGACTACTGGCAGGTCGGATGACAGTCCACAGTCGCTAAGTTGCTGGAGGATCTGACCCATTGCACCGGGTACGGTGCGGGGTGTGTCAACATCTTCGATCCGAACCAGCCATTGCCCGCGATGGGCCCGCGCATCAAGCCAGCTAGCCAATGCCGCAACCAGTGAACCCGCGTGCAGCGGGCCGGTGGGCGACGGTGCGAAGCGACCGATGTACACGCTGTAGTTCATGGCTTGAGCGCCGCCGCGCAGCGGCGCAACGTGGGGACTTTATACGATGGCCAAAGCCAGTTCCAGGCCTGACACAAAGGCGCTTTCCACCCGGTGCCCCAGGCACCAATCACCACACAGGCCCAGACCGGCTTTGGCATCCCACAGGTGCGACTTTCCCAGAGGTTGATCGGTCTTGGCGTAAAGCCAGCGTTTGCTGTCGGTGTGGGATGCTTCAGCGCGGATGCCGGTGACTTCGGCAAAGGCCTTGGTCAACTTGGCCTCTACCCGCTTGGGGTCGTCGTGTAGGTGCTCTTTGGACCATTCGGCACTGGCTTGTACGGTCCAGCGCTCGACAGCGCCACGGCCTGGCTTGCTGGACTCACGGGTCAACCAGGCAATGCGATGATGGGTGCTGCGTGCGGCGTTCCACTGGGGCCCAATCGCGGACATGCCAGGTTGCATGGCTTGCGGAAAGGCCAACATCAACGTCCAGCAGGGCGACACGGTGACACCGCTGGTCATCTTTAGCAGGGCGGCAGCTTTGGGCGTGTTTTGCAGTAACGTTTGCGCCTGGGCAGCCGGCACGGCTAGCACAACTGCATCGAACCCACCGTAGACATGGGTGCTCTCGCCACTGCCCAGAGTGCGCAGTTGCCACTGCGTTTTGTTGAGGGAGTCGCGCTCAATGGCGGTAACCTGCGTTTGTAGTTCCAGTGATTGGGTGGCTATCAGCGGCTGCGCCCAGCGGCGCACCAACGTGCTCATTCCCGGCACGGCCACCCAGTGGGGCTCCCGGGCAGGCAACCCGGCGGCGGCGACGCGGCCATGCTCGTCGAGCACCTGCACGGTGTTGGCGCTCCAGCGCTTGCACACGTTGGGCGTGGTATGCATTGCCTGTACGAAACGCGGGTCCCGCACAGTGAAGTACTGTGCGCCGGTGTCAAAGGTGCCAAAAAGACTGTTGCGTGTAGCCATGCGACCGCCCACGGTATGGCTTTTCTCGAACACGGTAACGCGGTGGCCCGCCTGCACCAGGGTACGTGCGCAGGTGATTGCCGCCATACCTGCTCCAACGATTGCAATGTGTCTGGCAGTGGTCATGCGGGATGTCTCCAAGAGTTTAGGTGTTGTGGGCAGTTTATACGCGTGTGGGCGGGCTACCGGTTATCGCTTCGAATTTGCGACGGATTTCTTAAAAATGTCCGCGGTGTTGCTCCAGCAGTGCGGCGCGCGTGGTTGGGCTTTCCAACTGTTGTAGCCACCACTGCAGGGCTCGGCCATGGGTCGAGGACTTTGCGCCGCGCCAGGCGTAGTGAATGGACACCTGGCGTTGCAAGCGTTCGGTCTTTTTGACCACCAGGTGGCCCGCCTCAATATAGGGGTCGACCATGCAGCGGGGCAGGTTGCCACCACCCAGACCACGCAATTGGGCATCAAGCTTGGCCTGCATACTGGCCACCGTGAATACGTCCTGCCCGCTTAGCAGTCCGAAGGAGAGTCCACGTCCGCGTTGCACGGAATCGGCTACTGCTACCGCGCGGTGCTGCTGGATGAGCGCATCGCTCAGCGGCTCCGGCGCATTGGCCAGTGGATGGTGGGGTGCCACCGCATATACAAAATTTACCGTGCCCAATGGTTTGCTGTGGACGTCCGTGTTGTTCGTCCCGTCTGGCGCGACACCAATGGCGATGTCGGCCTGACCTGAGGTCAGTGCCTCCAGCGTGCCGGCCAGGGTTTCGTCGCGCAGGCGAATACGCGTGGGGGGCGATTGCGAAAGAAAGCTCTCACACAACTCCATCACTGTAGCCTTGGAAATAATGGTGTCCACGGCAATGGTGAATTGCGGCTCCCACCCGGTGGCGACTCGTTTGACCCGGTTCGCCACGGCGTCGATGTCATTGAGCAGGCGCGCTGCTTCGCGCAGCAACTCCGTCCCAGCCTCGGTCAGTTTGGCCTGGCGGGAACTGCGGTCGTATAACAATACGTCCAGCGCGTCCTCAATCTGGCGCACACGGTAGGTCAGGGCGCTGGGCACCATACCCATGGCGCGCGCTGCGGCGGCGAAGCTGCCAGTTGTTGCAATCGTCTGAAGCATGGCCAATGCATCGGGGGTGAGAACATCGCGAGCAGTTTGCATGAAATGGTGGTTTAAGTTGAATTTGTTTGAATGATGCCATCAAACAGCATGGATGGAAACTGGCACCGACCGGCATACAGTTCATTGCTTAACAAGGAGCTTGTATGTTGACGGTTCGTAAATCGGGTGACCGTGGTTATGCCGACCATGGCTGGCTCAAGTCCTTTCACAGTTTCTCATTTGCCGGCTACTACGATCCGGCGCATATGGGCTGGGGCAACCTGCGCGTGATCAACGAGGACCGCATTGCGCCGGGCACCGGTTTTGGAACCCACGGCCACCGCGATATGGAAATCATTAGCTACGTGGTGTCGGGCGAACTGGCGCACAAGGACAGCATGGGCAACGTCAAGGGCATTCCACCGGGCGATGTGCAGCGCATGAGCGCCGGTCGTGGCGTGCAGCACAGCGAGTTCAACCATGCACCCAACGAAGTGACCCATTTTTTTCAGATCTGGATTGAGCCCAACGTGAAGGGCATCGAGCCTGGTTACGAGCAAAAGACCTTTGTGGCGGCGCAGAAGCAGGGCGCATTGCGACTGGTGGCATCCCCCGACGGTGCGCAGGACTCGGTGCTGATCCATGCCGATGCGCGCCTGTACAGCGGTCTGTTCGATGACGCGCGGGCGGTGACCATGGCCTTGGACCCCAGTCGCAAGGCCTATGTGCACTTGGTGCGCGGCGAGATGGTGGTCAATGGCACTCGATTGGTGACTGGCGATGCAGCAATGTTGGCGCAGGAGAGCCAACTGCGGCTCGACAGTGCGAGCGCCGCCGAAGTGCTGGTCTTTGATTTGCAGGAATAGTTTTTATCGGTGAAGCGCGCGTTCAAGAGGCTTCGTTTTCTTGTGGTTCTTTATGGAGCAATGCAATGGCAAAAGTAGTCGTGGTTTTTCATTCGGGTTATGGTCACACCCTGCACATGGCGCAATCGGTGGCACAGGGCGCTGATGCCGAGTTGCTCGCGATTGACGCGGATGGCAATCTGCCCGACACGGGTTGGGATACGCTGGCTAGCGCGGACGCCATCATTTTTGGATCGCCCACCTATATGGGCAGCGTGAGTTGGCAGTTTAAGAAGTTTGCGGATGCCAGTAGCAAGCCCTGGTACACCCAAGCCTGGAAGGACAAGATCTTCGGCGGCTTTACTGCCAGCGCCAATGTCAATGGCGACAAACATTCCACTTTGCACTATTTCATGACCCTGGCCATGCAGCATGGTGGCATCTGGGCTGGCACGGGTCTGAATTACAACAACACCAAGGCCTCACTGCGCAACGATGTGAACTACCTGGCCTCCAGCGCAGGCCCCATGGCACAGACCCCGGGGGACGCCAGCGGAGAAGAAATGAATGAGGGCGATCTGGAAACGGGTCGCTTGTTTGGTGCGCGCATTGCGGCTTTGGCGGGAAAGTAAGTTCAGGCAGCTGGAACCATAAGATCCAGCCCCACCGCCCGGCGCTCGTCAAAGACGAAGCAACTGCCCTGATAGTGCGATCCGTCGGTTTCTTCAAAGTACTTGAGGATGCCTCCTTCGAGCTGGTAAACATGGTCCAGCCCGAATTCGTTCATCAGGATGGCAGCTTTTTCGCAGCGAATGCCGCCCGTGCAAAAACTCACCACGGTTTTGCCTTCCAGATCGGCCTTGTGGTCCAGCACGGCCTTTGGAAACTCGGTGAATTTGGTGATGCGCCAGTCGATCGCGCCGGCAAACGTGCCGGCGTCCACCTCAAAATCATTGCGAGTATCCAGCGTAACTACCGGACGACCTTCGTCGTCATGTCCCTGATCTAGCCAGCGCTTCACTGTGGCCGGTGCCACGGCTGGAGCGCGACGTTCTCCGGGGCGAATGGTCGGGTAGTTCATGCGGATGATCTCGCCCTTGACCTTCACCAGCATCTTTTTGAACGGCTGCGTTTCCGACCAGCTTTCTTTGGGTGAAATGTCAGAAAAACGTGCATCCTGGTGCAATTGGGTGACGAATCCGCGCACGTCGCTCGCAGGGCCTGCGAGAAACAGGTTAATGCCTTCCTCGGCCAGCAGGATCGTGCCTTTGAGCGACATTTCCAGCGCTTTGGCCAATAAACGCTCCCGTAACACAGACGCGTCGGGCAGGGGCACAAATTTGTAAGCAGAGATGTTCAGTACGGGGTTCATTGCGGGCGATTCTACGGGGGCAGCGACCCGCGCAGCGGTGGAGCGTGGGGGCCATGCTGAACCTACAATCCATCCATGTTTATCCACTTGCGCTTGCACACCGAATTTTCCGTCGTCGATGGAACCAACCGCATCGACGATGTGATCCAGGCCGCCGTTGACGATGGCCAGCCAGCGTTGGCCATTACGGATTTGAGCAATTTGTTTGGTGCCATCAAGTTTTACAAGCAGGCGCGCACCAAAGGCACCAAACCGATCATTGGCGTGGAAATTTTTCTGGAAGGCCTTGGTGGCGACGCCACTGCGCTGTCGCGCGTGCTGCTGCTGGTGCAAAACAAGCAGGGTTACCTGAATCTGTCAGAACTGTTGGCGCGCGGATTTACGCAGAACGTGGTGAAAAACCAGGCTGTCATCAAGCTGGGGTGGTTGCAGGAGTTGAACGAGGGGTTGATCGCCTTGTCGGGTGCACAAGCGGGGCCGGTAGGTCAGGCACTGGTGCAAGGCGATGACGCACGCGCACGGGAAGTTGCCTTGCAGTTGGCGGGCGTTTTTCCGCATCGGTTTTATCTGGAGTTGCAACGCGCCGGGCGTGCCGACGACGAGGCCCATGTGATTGCCACGGTGCAGTTGGCCGCCCGCATGAAGTTGCCAGTTGTCGCCACGCACCCGGTACAGTTCACCACGCCAGACGATTTTGAGGCCCATGAGGCGCGGGTTTGCATTGCCGATGGCGAAATTTTGGGCAATGCCAAGCGCGTGCGCAAGTACACGCGCGAGCAGTATTTCAAATCCAGTGCCGACATGCTGGCGCTATTTGCCGATGTGCCATCCGCTATTGAGAATACGCTTCAAATTGCCAAGCGTTGCAGCCTGACACTGGTGTTGGGCAAGAATTATTTGCCGGAATTTCCAACGCCCTTGGTCAACGGCCAGCGCATGACGCCCGATGAGTACTTTCGCTATGCGTCGCACGAAGGCCTGAAGGAGCGCATGGCGCATCTATTTCCCGATGTGGCAGAGCGGGGAGCCCAGATGCCGCTATACGTGGAGCGACTGGAGTTCGAGATTGCCACCATCTTGAAGATGGGCTTTCCGGGCTACTTTTTGATCGTGGGCGACTTCATCAACTGGGCCAAAAACAACGGGTGCCCGGTGGGTCCCGGGCGCGGCTCCGGCGCCGGCTCGCTGGTAGCCTATTCGCTCAGGATTACCGACCTTGACCCGATCCGTTACAAGTTGCTGTTCGAACGTTTTCTGAACCCCGAGCGGGTCTCCATGCCCGACTTCGACATTGACTTCTGCCAGACCAACCGCAACCTGGTGATCGATTACGTGAAGGCCAAATACGGCAAGGACGCCGTGAGCCAGATTGCCACTTTCGGTACCATGGCCGCGCGCGGCGTAGTGCGCGATGTCGGCCGTGTGCTGGATATGCCTTATATGTTTTGTGACGGCATCAGCAAGCTCATTCCTAACAAGCCTGGCACCAATGTCACGCTGCAACTGCCGCCCGCCGACGGCAAGAAGAGCGACAAATACGTCTACGCGAGTGAGGCCGAACCGATTCTGGCCGAGCGCGAGGCGAAAGAGGAGGACGTCAGGACCCTGCTGGAGCTGGCCCGCAAGCTGGAGGGCATGACGCGCAACATCGGCATGCACGCTGGTGGTGTGTTGATTGCCCCGGGCAAGCTGACTGACTTTTGTCCGCTGTACCAGCAACCCGGCAGCGAGTCGGCGGTGAGCCAGTACGACAAGGACGATGTGGAGGCCATTGGGCTGGTGAAGTTCGACTTTTTGGGGCTGGCCACGCTGACCATTCTGGAGATCGCGCGCGAATTCATCGTCAAACGCCACGCGGGCCAGGAGGGTTTTGCGTACGAGAACCTGCCGCTGGATGACGCCAAGGTCTACAAGCTGTTTACCGACGGGAAAACCGAGGCCGTGTTCCAGTTTGAAAGTACCGGCATGCAGCGCATGCTCAAGGACGCCAAACCGTCCCGCCTGGAAGACCTGATTGCGCTCAACGCTTTGTACCGTCCAGGCCCAATGGACCTGATCCCCAGCTTCGTGGCGCGCAAGCACGGGCGCGAAGTGATCGAGTACCCGCACCCGCTGGTGGCAGACATGCTGAGCGAGACCTACGGCATCATGGTCTACCAGGAGCAGGTGATGCAGACCGCCCAGATTCTGGGCGGCTACTCACTCGGTGGCGCCGACATGCTGCGCCGGGCAATGGGCAAGAAGAAGGCCGAGGAGATGGCCGAGCATCGCGCCATCTTTAGAGCGGGTGCTGCCAAGAATGACATCAGTGAGCAGAAAGCCGACGAGGTTTTTGACCTGATGGAGAAGTTCGCGGGTTACGGCTTCAACAAGTCGCACGCCGCCGCCTATTCCCTGCTGGCCTACCACACGGCGTGGATCAAGGTGCACTACACGGCCGAGTTTTTCTGCGCCAATATGACGGTGGAAATGGACGACACCGACAAGCTCAAGGTGTTGTTTGAGGATGCCGTGAAGATGGGTCTGAGTTTCGAGCCGCCCAATATCAACCGCGGCCGGCACCGTTTTGAGCCCATTTCCAACAAGGAAATCCGCTACGGCCTGGGCGCCATCAAGGGCACGGGCCAGCAGGCCATCGACGCGATTGTGGCGGCGCGCGAAGGCAAGGGGCCAACCCAGGAAGAGGGCCCGTTTACCAGCCTGTTCGACTTTGCCCGTCGCGTGGAACGCAGTCGGCTGAACAAGCGCTGCGTGGAGGCACTGATCAAGGCCGGTGCGTTTGACACGCTGCAACTTAACCGCGCGTCGTTGACGGCGTCCATTGACCGGGCCTTTGACTTTGCGTCCGCGTCCGCGGCCAATGCCAACCAGCACGGTCTGTTTGACATGGGCGGCGACGATGACCATGGCTCCAGCACGCAAGAGCCCGAGCTGGTCGACGCGCTGCACTGGGGTATCAAGGAACAGCTGACTTTCGAGAAAACAGCGGTTGGTTTCTATTTGTCAGGCCATTTGTTTGACGAAGTGACGCTGGAAGTGCGTCGCTTTGCCAAGCGCCCTATCGAGGAGTTGATCGACACCCGCGAGCCGCAGTTGCTGGCAGGCATCGTGACCGACTTTCGCGTGATCAATGGGCAGCGTGGCAAGCTGGCATTGTTCAAGCTGGACGACAAGTCCGCCATGATTGATGCACGGGCGGAGGACGAGTTGATTAACGCCAACAAGCACCTGTTCAAGGATGATGAACTCATCATCGTCATGGGCAAGGTGCGCGACGACCGATTCTCTGGCGGCAAGCAGCTCACCATCACCCAGGTGTGGGACCTGGAGCAGGCGCGTTGCCGCTTTGGCAAATATTTGCGGGTCGCGGTGAATGCGGGCTCATTTGGAGGTCTGGACGTGGCGCGCCTGGTGCGCGAGTTTCCGGCCCGCCGTGAAATCACCGAGCAGGGTGAACTGATGCGCGGTTTGGCGGTGCGCCTGGCGGTGCAGCGCGTCGGCGATGTGCAGGCCGACTGTTCGGGTGCGGTTGCCGAGCTCCATTTGGGTGAAAACGCCAAGTTTTACCCTAGCGATGCGGCGTTGGCGGGTTGGCGTGCCCAGGCGGAGTCGGGCAAAGCTGTGATTGCCTACGATTGAGTGTTTTCATCCATATCTTGTGCCATATTGGCCGATAGCCCCCGTGGAATATGCGTAACACGCTATAAATAGTGTAGCGATAGTCTTGCGGTTTCGTGTCCGTGTGGGCTCGGTGGCGCCTATCTGAGCCTGCAAATTGCCCCCGCAATTGACAAGGTTTCTGGGTTAAACTAAATTACTAACCAATAGGTCATTAAATAATTTCCTTAGCTGCTCACTTCACCTACGTCTTGCTATGCACACCAAACTCCTTCCCGTCGCGCTGACGCTTGTTGCCGCTACCGTCCTGTTGAGCGGGTGCTCACGCCCCGTTCCGTCCGAAGAGCCCATTCGCGCCGTCAAAGTTTTGACGGTGGGGGTGGAGGGCATGCGTGCCGGCGGCGAATTTGCTGGTGAAGTGCGGGCACGGGTGGAGTCGAGGCTGGGTTTTCGGGTGGGCGGCAAGATCGTGCGCCGGCAGGTGGAACAGGGTCAGCGGGTGAAAGTCGGGGAGATTCTGGCGCAGCTTGACCCGCAGGATTACCAGTTGGCCGTTCAGGCGGCCAAGGCGCAAGTGACGGCGGCTTTGGTCAACCGCGACTTGGCTGCAGCCGATTTCAAGCGCTACAAAGAATTGCGGGACCAGAATTTCATCAGTGGCGCAGAACTGGAGCGCCGTGACGCGGCGCTGAAAGCCGCTCAGGCGCAACTGGACCAGGCCCAGGCGCAAGGGTCTGCACAGGGTAATCAGGCAGCGTACACCACGCTGGTGGCCGATGTGTCGGGCGTGGTTACGTCAGTGGACGCCGAGATGGGGCAGGTCGTAGCTGCCGGAACTCCCGTAGTGCGCATAGCCCAGGACGGTCCACGTGATGTGGCCTTTTCGGTACCTGAAGACAAGGTGGCCCAAATCAGGATCGGCTCGGGTGTGGATGTGCGGCCGTGGGGTGCACAGACCGCCATCCACGGTGCCGTGCGTGAGGTGGCCGCCAGCGCCGACCCTGTGACGCGCACCTTTGGCGTGAAAGTATCGCTGCCTACCAAGGACGCGTTAGCGCTGGGTGCCACCGTGGCAGTGGTGCCGCAGGCGCTGGACCGCAGCGGTGTCCGGGTCATCAAATTGCCGACCAGCGCGCTGCGCCAGGACGGGCAGTCATCCGCCGTGTGGGTTCTGGATACGGCCAGCATGACCGTCAAGCTGCAGCCCATTCAGATCGCCACGGCTGACGGCAACGATGTGATTGTTGCCGGCGGTTTGCAGCCCGGCATGCAAGTGGTGGCTGCCGGTGTGCATGTGTTGTCGCCAGGCCAGAAGGTCACGCTTTACAAGGAAAAATCGCCTGTAGCCCACGTCAATGTTGCGCAGCCAGCTATGCAATCAGTAGCGCCTGCAGCGAAGTGAGTGCACCATGAAAGACCAACACCTGCACCCTGAAAAGGGGTTCAACCTGTCGCGCTGGGCGATAGACCACGCGCCGCTGACACGGTTTTTAATGATTGTGCTGATGGTGCTGGGCACCAATGCGTTCTTTCAGCTTGGACAGGACGAAGATCCGCCGTTTACGTTCCGCCTGATGGTGGTGCGCGCCTTCTGGCCCGGCGCCACGGCGCAGCAGATGGCAGAACAAGTGGCTGACAAGGTGGAGCACACATTGCAGGAGGTTTCCAACGCGGACAAGATCCGCAGTTACTCCAAGCCAGGCGAAACCACCATCCTGTTCCAGGTCAAGGACTCGACCAAGGCCGCCGACGTCGCCAACATCTGGTACACGGTGCGCAAGAAGGTGGGAGACATTCGTGGCACCTTGCCAGCGGGAGTGCAAGGCCCCTTCTTCAACGATGAGTTTGGCGATGTATTCGGCGTGATTTACGCGCTGGAGTCCGATGGCTTCACGGATGCCGAGGTCAAGAGCTTTGCCGACGATGTGCGCCAGAAATTGCTGCGTGTCTCCGATGTGAACAAGGTGGAACTGATGGGCGTGCAGGACGAAAAACTGTACATCGAGATTTCCCAAAAGCGCCTGTCCCAGTTGGGGCTGGACATGAACCAGGTGCTGGCACAACTGGGTCAGCAAAACGCGGTGGAGGGCGCTGGTGCTATCCAGACGCCGCTGGACGTGGTGCAGGTGCGGGTAGCGGGACAGTTTCAGGCGGTAGAGCAACTGCGGGATATGCCGATCAGGGGTAGCTCGGGTAACCAGCTCCGCCTGGGCGATATAGCCGAGATCAAGCGCGCCTATATCGACCCGCCCATACTGAAAGTGCGCCACCAGGGCAAGCAGGTTATTGCTCTTGGGGTGTCGATGTCCAAAGGCGGCGACATCATTGCCCTGGGCAAAGCACTTGCTATTGCAACCGAGAAAATTGACGCGACGCTGCCTGCGGGTATCCATCTGGTCAAGGTGCAGGATCAACCCGCCGCGGTTGCCAAGTCGGTCAACGAATTCGTCGGTGTGTTGATCGAGGCGATTGGCATTGTGCTGGCCGTGAGTTTCATCAGCCTGGGGATTCATAAACGCAACGACAGCACCCGCTGGTACAACCGCTATTACGTCGACATGCGTCCTGGTCTGGTGGTAGGCATCACGATTCCGTTGGTGCTGGCGGTGACCTTCCTGGGCATGGGCTACTGGGGTATTGGCCTGCACAAGATTTCGCTCGGCTCCCTCATCATCGCCCTGGGACTGCTGGTGGATGACGCCATCATTGCAGTGGAAATGATGGTACGAAAGATGGAGGAGGGCTGGGACAAAGTGCGTGCGGCGAGCTTTGCCTACGAGATTACTGCCATGCCCATGCTCACGGGCACGCTGATCACGGCAGTGGGCTTTCTGCCGATCGGCATCGCCAAGTCCTCCACCGGCGAATACACCTTTGCCATCTTTGGTGTGACGGTGATGGCGCTGGTGTTGAGCTGGCTGGTGTCTGTTTACTTTGTGCCTTACCTGGGCACCGTGATCCTGAAAATCAAACCGCACGACACGGGTGATGGGCC
>CANNRR010000067.1 GCA_947508055.1 Burkholderiales bacterium | reverse complement strand
TACCATTTCACCGCCTTCATCGCTGACATCAGTCTGCGCAAGGCAGCAGAAGAACGGGTCGGATTTCTCGCCAACCATGACCGACTGACCGACTTACCCAATCGAGAACTTTTCTTTGACCGCCTGTCTCAATCGATCTCGTTATCAAGGCGCAAAAGAAATCACCTTGCGGTTCTGTTTCTTGATCTTGATGGCTTCAAGGGGGTCAACGACACACATGGCCATGAAGTCGGCGATGCCACGCTTCGAACGGTGGCCAGGCGGTTGAAGGCGAGCGTGCGAGACATGGACTCAGTGGCGCGGCTGGGCGGAGATGAGTTCGCAGTTCTGCTGGGTGAGATTCAGGAGTCCTCGGCCATCACTGCTATCGCAAACAAGATTATCAAAACCATATCTGAAGCGATGGTTCTGTCGAATGGAGATGAATATGGCATTGGTGTCAGCATTGGAATAGCGATCTACCCGGACAACGGAGCCGAGATTGACACCCTCATGAAGGCCGCGGACAACGCCATGTACCAGAGCAAAGCGCGGGGCAAGAACCAAAGCACATTCTCAAGCGAGTTTGCAAATGAGCTGACCTCATTCGAGCACTGGGTGGTGCTTGCGGAATCCCACCGCACGGGCATCGAAACAATTGACGACCAGCACCACAAAATAGCCACCATGCTGAACCGTCTGAACTCTTCATTGAAGAATAATGAGTCCCAAGACAATGTCGCACTTCAGCTGAATGAACTGGTCTCGTTTACGGTATTTCATTTCACAACCGAAGAGCGCCTTATGACGGTGCACAACTACCCGGATGCAGGTGGCCACAGTGCTGCCCATCGACACTTGATTAACGAGATCGGATATTTAAAGCAACGACTTGAACAAGGAGGTGAATTACTTCTCCTGCAATGGCTCAAGGATTGGTTCCTCGCCCATGTGACCAGTTCCGATATGGCGCTTGGTGCCTACTTGCATTCACGCGGCGTGAATTAGACGACAGCAGTAGACCAGCATTGCAGGCCGCGAGCCTGAGGTAATACACTGCTGATTTTGTTTGAGGAGCGCGCAGTAACGCGGTCCGGCTCAGAGTATTCCCCATGCCCACTTCCTGCCATTTGAAACGCCGCTTCCTGCTGGGTGCAGCCGCAGCACTGACAGCAACCACCCTCCCCGTCTTTGCCCAGACCAAGACGGTTCTGCGCATCTCAACACCCGCCGTGCCCGATGCCTGGCACGCCAGGATGTGGACGGTATTCAAGGACACGCTGGAGAAAAGTGCACCGGGCGAATTTGAGGTGCAGATCAACCTCAACGCATCGCTGTTCAAGCAGGGTGCCGAGCCCGCCGCCATGGCGCGGGGTAACCTGGAGCTGACCTCCATGTCGCCCGCCGACATCGCCAAACTGGTGCCCGAGTTTTCGGTGTTCACCGCTGGCTATATGCTGCGCGACCCGGCGCACCAGCAAAAGGTTTTCAATGGGCCCATCGGCAAGGAGTTGTTCAAAACGGTATCTGACAAAATGGATGTGACGGTGCTGTCGACCTGCTACCTGGGCACGCGCCAGGTCAACCTGCGGGAAGTACGCAACGTCAAAACACCGATTGATCTCAAGGGCATCAAGCTGCGCATGCCGGGCTCCAAGGACTGGCTGTTTCTGGGCAATGCGTTGGGCGCCACCGCCACACCGCTGGCCTTTGGTGAGGTGTATCTGGGTCTGAAGACCGGAACCATTGACGCCCAGGACAACCCGCTACCCAGCGTACGTGCTGCCAAGTTTTATGAAGTGACCAAGCAGATCGTACTGACCAGCCATCTGGTGGACAGCCTGTTTATTGCAATTTCCAACAAAGCGTTCAACGCGCTGACTGCATCGCAGAAGCAGAAAGTCAGCGCCGCAGCACAAGCCGCTGCGGCCTACAACAACGACAACAACCTGCAGGAAGAATCCCAACTGGTGGAGTTCTTCAAGAAAGAAGGCCTTCAAGTCACGACACCGGACGTGGCAGCCTTTCGCAAAGCGGTGCAGACCACGTACCAAAACTCGGACTACGCCCGGGTGTGGCCCGCGGGATTGGTTGAGCGCATCAACGCGACCCCATAGATGCGTCCGGCGGCAAAAGAGCCAGGGGTCCGGGCTGCAGAGCGGTCTGCGCAGGTCAAGGAGGAGACCGCACAGCGGGCGGGGGACACGAAGCAGAGCGCTCTGCGGCCCGGACTCCTGGCGCTCTCACTGCAACGCTGTGCCAATGCGATTGGCGGGGCGTTATTCCTAACACTATTTGCCGTATTCATCATCCAGATCGGAGCCCGTTTTGGCTTCAACCGGCCGCTGCCCTGGACCGATGAAGCCGCAGTTATTTTGTACATCTGGGTCATCTTATGGGCAGCCGCGTTTGTCGTGCCCCAGCGCGAACATGTGGTGTTTGATCTGGTGTGGAACAGCGTGGGGCCACGAACACGCCAGGTCATGGCCATCACCGGCAACCTTCTTGTTGGCGGACTGGCCCTGGTGGGTCTGCCCGCGACATGGGACTATGTGCACTTCATGCAGCGCGAAGGAACGCCGGTTCTGGAAATGCCCCTGATGTGGGTGTATCTACCCCTGGTGCTGCTGATGGCGGCCCTGGTGGTGCGCAGCGCATGGGCCATCTGGCAAGCCGCGCGGGGCGTCGGCCTTGACAGTGAGTTGCGTCTATGAACACCGCATTGATGGCACTGGTCGGTGTGCTCGTGGCTGGCATGCTGCTGCGCATGCCTATCGGCTTTTCGATGCTGGTCTCGGGCTTTGCTTACCTGCTGGTCAAGCGGCAAGACCTGGGGCTAGTGGCCGAGCAGGTGGGCAATGGTTTGTACAACAGCTACGTGCTGCTGGCCGTGCCGTTGTTTGTATTTGCCGCCAACATCATGAATGCCGGCACGGTGAGCGAGCGCATTTTTGACTTCTGCCGGATTCTGGTGGGGCGTATGCGCGGGGGTCTGGCACAGGTGGACATTCTGGTCAGCGTCATTTTTTCAGGCATGAGCGGCAGCGCCATTGCCGACGCGGCTGGCCCCGGCCTGGTCACGATCCGCCAGATGCTCAAAAAGCCCGAGTATTCGCGCGGCTTTGCCGGTGCCGTGGTGGTGGCCAGCGCCACACTGGGGCCCATCATTCCACCCAGCATCCCGATGGTGATTTATGCGCTGGTGTCTGGCGCATCGGTGGGTGCCTTGTTTCTGGGTGGAGTGGTACCAGGCTTTCTGATGGCCGTGCTGATGATGGTGGTAGTCCACTTCATTGCCGTCAAACGCAACATGCCGCGCGAAGAACCTGTGCCGCTGCGCGATTGGCCCGCCATCTTGTTCCGGGGCGCCCTGCCCTTGTCCATGCCGGTGGTGTTGCTGGGCGGGATTTATTCGGGTGCCTTCACACCCACCGAAGCCGCAGCCGTGGCGGCCCTGCATGCGCTCGTTCTGGCAGGCGTGGTGTATCGCGCATTGAGCTGGCGCGCCTTCTGGGGTGTGGTCATGGAGTCCACCCGAGGCAGTGCCGTCATCACGCTGATTCTTGCGGGCTCCTTCATGCTGAATTACGCTTTTACCGCTGAGGGTGTGCCCCAAGCGATGGCCCAGTGGGTGGACAGCATGCACTTAAGTCAAATCAAGTTTTTGCTGCTGGTCAACCTGATGTTTCTGGTGTTGGGTTGTTTTCTGGATGTATCGGTACTGCTATTGGTGTTTGTTCCCATGCTGCTGCCCGCAGCCAAACTGCTGAGCGTGGACCTGGTGCACTTTGGCGTGCTGGTGGTGCTCAACATGATGATCGGGTTAATTCACCCACCCTTTGGCATGCTGCTGTTTGTGACCAAGGCGCTGACCGGCATTCCTATTGGCGAGATGATGAAAGAGGGCTGGCCGTTTCTGATCATGCTGCTGGTATTGCTGGTGGCAATAACCGTATTTCCACAGATCGTGTTGTGGTTGCCGCAGACGATGGGTTACAAGACCCTGTGATACCCGTAGTCAGTTGAGGTATCAGACTGCGCCGCACTGGCACGGTGCGCTTGGCCCAGCCAGGGTTCGTAGCCCGATCGGATCCACCAAATCAACGATTCGACCTGAACCACTGATGAGCCTGAGTTCACGCAAATGCCGCAACACGCGTGACAGCGTTTCAGGCGCTATGCCCAGTTGTGCTGCGATGGCCCGCTTGCGTTGCTGCAAATGGACGGAACAGCCGCCTTTGTCACTCGCCTCGGCATGGCTCAACAACCACTCGGCACACCTGGCCTCCGCGTCTTTTGCCAGACGACTGACTGTCAATTCTGTTTGTTGCCGGTGGGCCTTCGCGATATCAAGCAAAATCGACTGCGCCTCTGACGCGCAGTCGACAACGAAGGCACGAAATTCGTCCACGGGGACGCGTCGCAACTGAACACGGGTCTGGGCTACCGCATCCACAGCGCCTGGTAGATTGAGCACTGCGGCGGTGGCCTCCAGCCAGCACGGGCCGTCCACCACGCCCAACTGGTGTTCCACTGATCCAGCAGTTGCGCCCGATCCGATGACACCGAGCACGACCCGTCCACTCTCTACAAAGATGACAGACTCTGTGGCCACAGAACGCTGCAACAAGACCGTGCCGATCACCACCGCCTCAACGGGATGGGAAGAAAGAATGGTTTGAGCAGCGAGCATGGAGGGGACTTTGCCGCTCTAACCGAGTCCCCATATTGAGCAAGATCAAACTTCGACGCCAAACCAGAGGAAATAGTCCGATAGAACTAGGCCGTTGGTTTTCAGGGTCAAAGCACCAGGATTGCCCGAAAATCGTTGACGTTGGTGTAGGTTGGGCCCGTGATAAATAAATCACCCAGACTTGAGAAATACCCATGCCCATCGTTCCGATCCAAAAAATCGTTGATTTTCAAACCGAGGTGCTGCGCCCGCGCCAGCGAATCTGGCCCCACCCATGCCCCTGCGTTGTCTTCCACACCGTCAATGCCATCGGTGTCGGCTGCCAGCGCATAGACGCCAGATTGCCCCTGCAAGGCATGCACCAGTCCCATGCAAAACTCACCCGCTCGGCCACCACGCCCGACGGTCACACCGGGTGCCTGCGTCCGCAAAGTGACAGTTGTCTCACCCCCACTCAAGATCACGCACGGCCTGTCAAACGGTTGGTCACGCCGTGCCACCGCCCGCGCCAGGGCAGCGTGCACACGCCCAACCTCGCGCGACTCGCCCTCCATTTCATCGCTCAAAATATAAGCCTTCAGGCCTGCTGAGCGCACCGCGTTGGCAGTCGCCTCCAGGGACTGTTGCGGGGTGGCCACCAAGTGCACGGCATTGCGGGCAAAACCGGATGCACCAGGCTTGGGTGTTTCCAAAAATCCACTTTGCAGTCTTTGCATTAAATCTTCAGGCACCTCAATTGCGTAACGCTGCAAAATTTGCAGCGACTCCTCGCAGGTTGTGGGGTCCGGCACGGTCGGTCCGCTGGCAATCACCGTGGGGTCGTCCCCCGGCACATCACTAATCAAAAGCGTCACCACCCTGGCTGGCGCACACGCAGCCGCAAGTCGGCCGCCCTTGATGGCCGACAGGTGCTTGCGCACACAGTTGATCTCGGCAATGGTGGCACCGCTGGCCAGCAAAGCCCGGTTGATGCGCTGCTTGTCCATCAGCGAGACGCCACCGCCCGGCCACTGTGCCGGCAAGGTCAGCAGCGATGACCCACCGCCGGAGACCAGACAAATCACCAGATCATGTTCGGTCAGGCCCTGGGTCAGGGCCAGCATGCGCTGTGCTGCCTCCAGAGCGGCAGCGTCGGGAACCGGGTGCGAGGCCTCCACCACCTCGATACGGGGTGGCGCAGCACCCACACTGCGGGGTGGAACATGTCCATAGCGGGTCACCACCAGCCCCTCTAGTGCGGCGTCTGCGGGCCACGCTGCATCCAGCGCCTGCGCCATGGCGCCGCCGGCCTTGCCAGCGCCCAGCACCAGCGTGCGTGCACCGGGATGCGTTGGTGGGCTGGGCAGATGCGCGCTCAGGTTGTGTGCCGGCAGAGCCTGGCACACCGCCGTGCGGTACAGCATTTCAAGAAATTCGCGCGGCTGCGAGCGGTAATCTGGTTCGGTCATGTTGAAATGCTTCCTGCTGTTGTCCGTTTAACCCTATTTTGACCGCGTATTCATGTCAACCCTGCTGATTAAAAATGCCCGCTGCGTAGCCACGCTGGACCATTCCAACCCGAGCCTGGCACAGGAACTCAAGGGGGTGTCCATTTTCATCAGAGACCAACGCATTGCCTTTATCGGGCCGGATGCCGAGTTGCCTGGCGACGCGCGGGCTGCCGATGAAACGATTGATGCCCGCCACTACCTGGTGATGCCGGGCCTGGTGAACACCCACCATCACATGTACCAAAGCCTGACGCGGGCTATTCCAGAGGTGCAAAACGCCGAGTTGTTTAGTTGGCTGCGCGGCTTGTACCCGATCTGGTCGGGACTGACACCCGAGATGGTGCAGGTCAGTACCCAGGTGGCAATGGCCGAATTGCTGCTCAGTGGCTGCACCACCAGCAGCGATCACCTCTACCTCTACCCCAACGGCGTGCGCCTGGACGACAGCATTGAAGCGGCCCGGGAAATCGGCATGCGCTTCTGTGCAACGCGGGGCAGCATGAGCGTAGGCCAAAGCCAGGGTGGCTTGCCGCCCGATAGCGTGGTGGAGCGCGAAGACTTCATCCTGAAAGACACGCAGCGCCTGATCGAACGCTACCACGATGCCTCGTTTGGCTCCATGCTCAACGTGGCGGTGGCGCCTTGCTCCCCTTTCAGCGTGAGCCGCGACCTGATGCGCGAGTCGGCCCTGCTGGCTCGCTCCCACGGTGTGCGCATGCACACCCACCTGGCCGAGAACGACCACGACCTGGCCTACTCGCGCGAGAAATTCAACTGCACACCCACCCAATACGCGCAGGAACTGGGCTGGCTGGGGCCCGATGTCTGGCACGCGCACTGCGTGAAGCTCGACGACGAGGGCATCAGCCTGTTTGCCGCCACACGCACGGGAGTGGCCCACTGCCCGTGCAGCAATATGCGGCTGGCCAGTGGTATTGCCCCCATCCGGCGCATGCTGGACGCGGGCGTGCCTGTAGGGCTCGGCGTGGACGGCTGTGCCAGCAACGATGCCGCCCACATGGTGAACGAGGCCCGCCAGGCCCTTCTGTTGGCACGCGTAGGGCGCGCCATGCAGCCACCCGAAATGCGCGAAGGGCGCACCTTCTTCGGCTGCGACCTGGGTCCGGCAGAAATGACGGCGCGTGATGCACTCAGTCTGGCCACGCGCGGCGGCGCCCAGGTGCTGGGTCGCGCCGATATCGGCCACCTCGCGGTGGGCATGTGCGCCGATCTGGCGATATTTGATCTGGATACTCTTGGCTTTGCCGGCGGTGCCGTGCATGACCCGGTCGGTGCCCTGTTGTTGTGCGCCAGCCCGCAGGCGGCTTACACCGTCGTCAACGGCAAGGTCGTGGTGCGCGATGGGCAGATCACCACGGTCGATCTGGGGCCACTGCTGGAACGGCACAACGCGCTGGCGCTACAGCTAGCGCAAATGGCACGGTAGGAGCGTGGGCGACAGAGCGTTCTGCGCAGGTAAAGGAGGAGCCCGCGCAGCGGGCGGGGGACACGGAGCAGAACGTTCTGTTGTCCACGCTCCGGGCTATCGTCAACAGTCTCAAGCGGACTGCCGCTTATTCCACCGAAGCACCGCTCTCAAACCATTGTTTGATCAAGGCACGCTCGGCCTCGGTAATGCCGGTTGCATTGTTCAGGGGCATCACCTTTGTAACCACCGCCTGCTGGTAAATATTTTGGGCATGGAGCTTCAGGCCCTCGGGTGAATCCAGCCGCACGTTCTTCATCTGCACCTGCGCGCCGTGGCACAGGTAACACCGCTGCTCCAGCACGGCCTGCATAGTTTTATAGGCGATTGGGCCTCCAGCCCCCGTAGAAGCAGCGTTGACAGCTCCTGAAGTAATAGCAACCGAATCAGCCACTGGCGCAGGCTTGAGCCAAACGAGCAATCCAATGATCGCCACGACGCCAGCCAGGGCATAGGGCCACGGGTGCCCGTTGCGCCCTAGCTTGAAACCATGGCGCATCACAAAGAACTGACGGATGGCAGCCCCGGCAAACATCGTCAGCACCAGCACGACCCAGTTTTGTGGATGCGTGTAGGTAAAACTGTAGTGGCCGCTGAGCATGGCAAACAGCACCGGTAGCGTGAAGTAGGTGTTGTGCACACTGCGCTGCTTGCCACGCTTGCCATGTATGGGGTCCACTGGCCGCCCGGCTTTGATATCAGCCACCACGGTCCTCTGGCCGGGAATGATCCAGAAGAACACGTTGGCACTCATGCTGGTGGCCATCATGGCACCCACCAGAAGAAAGGCGGCCCGCCCGGCGAACCAATGGCACGCCAGCCAGGCCGCCACCGCTACCAGCACCGCCAGCATGGCGCCGACGATGGCATCCCCATTCTTGCGCTGTCCGAAGGTCCGGCAGATGGCATCGTATGCCAGCCAGAACACCACCAGAAAAGCCAGCACCACCATGATGGCCTGCGCCGGCGACCAGTCCATCACGGACTTGTCGATCAGGTAGGTGCTGGCGCTCCATAGGTAGGACACCGTAAACAGCGAAAAGCCGCTCAGCCAGGTGCTGTAGCTTTCCCAGTAGAACCAGTGCAGATGCGACGGAAGTTGGGGCGGCGCACCGAGAAACTTGACCGGATGGTAAAACCCGCCACCGTGCACGGCCCAGAGTTCACCGCTGACGCCCTGGCGCTTCAGATCCTCGTCAACCGGTGGCGTGAGGCTGCTGTCCAGAAACACAAAATAGAACGACGAGCCAATCCAGGCAATGGCGGTGATGACGTGGACCCAACGCAACAGCAGATTGGCCCAGTCCAGCAGATAACTTTCCATGTCCGGTGTTCTCCTTGGCTTGAGCCCAAAGTGTATACAGTTTTACCTACCCATAGGGTTTCAGCCAGAAACGTGCAAGATTTGGGCCGCTACCGCCACCGCAATGACCTCCGGGCGCTTGTCGCTGATCCCGGCAACCCCGATCGGGCAGGTTACATACGCAAGTTCGGCTTCGGCGAAGCCGCGCGCCTGCAGGCGCTGGCGAAACGAGGCCCATTTGGTCTTGCTGCCAATCAAACCGATGTAGGGCAAATCACCCCGTTCACGCTGTCGTGCCAGGCAAGCCGCCACGATGTCGAGGTCTTCGGCATGGCTGAAACTCATGATCAAAACGCGCGACTGTGGCACCAGGTCAGCCACCGCCGCCTGCACCGGGTCCGAGTGCTCGCAACGCACATGGCCGGGCAGGTCTGGTGGAAATATCTCGTCCCGGCTGTCGATCCAGGTCAAGTCCATCGGCAAGGTCAGCAGCACCTGCACCACCGCACGCCCGACATGGCCGCCGCCAAACAGCGCCACCGGAGTCAACGCGCCGGCCAACTGCCGACCCAAGCGCAGCGCATCTGTGGCGTCTACTCGCTCGAAATGCAGCACCACCTCGCCCCCGCAGCACTGCCCCAGACTGGGCCCCAGCGCATAGCGCAATTGCGGCTCGCCAGTGCCGTGCTGTAGCAGCACACGCGCATGGGCGATGGCGTCCAGCTCCAGACGCCCCCCGCCTACGGTGCCCACGGTGGTGGCAGAGAACACCGCCATCCAGGCACCCACTTCGCGCGGAGCCGAGCCGCGCGTGGATTGCACCGTCACCAGAACGGCATCAGCGTCTGCGAGTTGCTTGAAAAATGGGGATGACGCGTTCACAGTCGGATACCTTGTTTGGTTATGCGGATGCAGGGGTTCAGCGGTAGCCGACGTGCAATTGCTCAAAATTCGCGCTCGATACCCGACCGCAAGCAAAGGGGCGTCGATTTCGATCGATCGCTGCACCTGCCACTGACTAGCTGCAGTCGCGCACAGTAGATCACATTGTGTGAGTGCCTTCACCGTGCCTATTTCATCAAAACACTCACCAGCCCGTTGTACAACTGATCCGCCGACACGGGCTTATGCAACAAAGGAATGTTGCCGCTAAGCGCCTCGCGCAACCGGTCGGGAGCAGTGTCACCGGTAATCAACAAGGCCGGCAAATCCTGCCCGAAGACACTGCGCAAGGCTGCGATGGCCTCCAGGCCTGTGCGTTGCTCGCGCAAACGGTAATCGCTGACAACGACATCCGGCGCATGCAGACGGGCCAACACCAGCGCTTCTTCAATCGACTCTGCCGCCTCAGCCACACAGCCCCAATCGCGCAGCAAGTGCAGGGTGCCGATGCGCACCGCTTCATCGTCGTCGACCACCAATACGCGCACATTGCGCAAATGCTCTTCGTATTGCATCAGCACCACCGTGTTGTCAACGCAGACACCGGTGGCCAGGGGCAAGCTCAGCCTAAACATGCTGCCGCGCCCCGGTTTTGAACTGAGCAACAAAGGGTGCCGCAGTGTGCGGGCAAGCCCCTCAACAATCGACAGCCCCAGGCCCAGTCCCTTGCGCCGATCGCGCTCCGGGTTGCCCAGCTGGTGAAACTCGCGGAAAACCTCGCGCTGTAGCGCCGGCTCAATGCCAATGCCGGTGTCCCAGACCTCCAGCACCACGTGGCCATGCTGCTTGCGACAAGCCACCAAAAGGCCCCCGCCATCGGTGTAGCGAATGGCATTGGCGACCAAATTGCGCAATATCAACTCAATCAAGGCCGGGTCCGAATCGGCTGCCAGCGTAGTCTCACGCGATCGATAAACCAAACCCTTGGCATCGGCCTGCCGTGCAAACTCTCGCTCTATCTTGTTCAGCAGTGGTTGCAAGCGAAAAGACACCACATGCGGCTGCACCACGCCCGCCTCGATGCGTGAAAAATCAAGCATAGTGCTGAGCATCTCAGCGGATGCCTGGCTGGCAGCAATGGCACAGTCAAGCGATTGCTGCTGCTGGGGGTTCAGGCCAGAGCGAGAAAGAATGTCCAGAAACAAGCCCTGGGCATGGATCGGTTGGCGCAAGTCATGGCTGGCGGCGGCTAGAAATTTGGATTTGGAGGTGTTGGCTTGCTCGGCCTCCAATCTAGCCTGCTGTGCCACAGATGTTTCCAGGCGGAGTTTTTCCATCAGCTCAATATTTTCAAGGCCCAGAACAATAGCGGCACGCGCAGCACGCGAACTGTTATGCGCCTGTGCCATCAAAATAAAGATGTACAACAACCCGGCCAAACCCAAAGCGTTGTAGGTTGGGTCACCCAACAAGAATACTTTGGACACGGCAACCGCAATTTCGGCCGCCACCAAGGCTAGAAATATGGGCAACACGGGCGACAGCAATGACATGGAATTACCGGCCACGGCGGTCAGCACGGCAATCACCAAAATGCTGCCCATCAGGCTGGTTGTATCCAGTGCCACCCAGGCCAGTGAACCCCAAATGGCCCCGTCCAAGGTATTGAGCGCCATCGAGATCAGCACCACCTGCACCGCTTTGTCGGTAGCAATACCCACTCTCAAGTGGTGGCGTGCATGCGACCAACACAACAGTTTAGAGAGCGTAACGACCACGCCCCACACCAGAATGGCGGTTGCATTGGTATGGTTGTACAGCGCCCCACAGATCAGGATGACGATCAAAAACGTCGGGATCAGGGTAATGCCCAAATTGCCCATAGACAGCTTGAGCTGCTCCACCAGAATGCGGTCATCCGCCAGGCGCAGCAGGCGGCGCACTTGGCTCACCCCACCAGCCCCTGGTTGCGCGCAGCAAAGACCGCTTCAGCGCGACTTGCCACTGCAAAAAACTCCAGAATGTCTTGCACGTGTTTGCGGGCTGTATTTTCTGAAATGAACAACTGGCGAGCGATCAGCTTGCTTGACAGCCCTTGGTGTAACAGGCCAAGCACCGCAGATTGGCGCGGCGTCAGGCACTTTTGCGCCAAGGGCACCACGGTCGTAGTGCCCGTTACGCCACCCGTCATCACCTGCTGAAGTGTTTGAACAATGGTGTCGACGGGCTCGGCTTTGGACAAAAAGCCGTCAACACCCCGCGCCAGTGCCAGGCGCACGATTTCTGGCTCAAACTGGCTTGACAACATCAGGATCGGCACCAAGGGCCATTTGCGCCTGATCAGAGCAATCCCCTCTATGCCGCTCAGTCCATTGAGCTTGTTGTCCAACAAAACCACCGAGACGTCGCTTGACGGGCAAGCCAGCGCCTCGTCCAGTGACCCAGCTTCAAAGATATCCAGTTCGGGAATCGCCACCTTGATGACCTGGCGCAGACCGGCTCGAAACATGGCGTGGTCATCTATCAACAGGGCGCAGGGGGTATTCATTGCGGCCATTACACCACCGGACCAGCGCGGGCGATATGGTGCATTTGCGTTATATGCAAATGCAATCATGAGCAATAGACTGCCCATCGTGACAAGCTATTTCTCGAACGGGAGACCAACAATATGATCAACAACCTAGATTTTCCTAATGGCGTCCTTATGCCGAAATCTTGCGCAGTATCAGCGCCTTCGGCCTCAGCCCCCCTGTCGACGGGCCGCCAGCCAGCCGAGTCGGCCCTGAAGAGTCCTGCGATCAAAGCAACTGCCGCACCTTCACTTGACGAAGTATTTCGTTCGAGCCGGGTGCGGGCCTGGGTCCCCCAACATCTGATCGACAGTCTCTATGCAAAAAAAGTCAAATAATTGCCCCTTTTGCGCTACAGCGACAAGTGGCGCCATAGAAATTGATGCAAACCTCTGGGCGGTCGATTGCCGTCGCTGTCAGGCTATTGGTCCGAGAGCCAGCGAGGCCAGTTCCGCGGTGGATCTTTGGAACCATGTATCAACATTAGAAGTACTAGATAACGAAATGGGAGAAGAGCGATGATGGACTTTTCCATTCTTGTGGCAATCGACAAGAAATGGAGCCTGTAAGTGATTTTTCAGAAGTCTTCTTCGTTGACGAACCTTTCAAAAAAAATCAATCGACCTTCATTCACGATTATTGCGGTCATCGTCGGCGTTTGGCTCGGGTACATGCAGTTCCCTTTCCTGAAATACCTGCGTCCAGTTGGCGAGTTCTACGTTGCGTTGCTGCAGATTTGCGTTCTACCGTTTCTGATGGCCACAATACCGCTCGCCGTGCGCTCCGCTTTGATGAGTGGAACTGCCAGCGCCGTTACCGGACGCCTGATCGGCTGGCTGATCGCGACAACAGCAATCGTTATGCTGATTTCAATGCTCGTTCCCCTTTGTGTGTTTCACTTCGTCCCCACGGACGAGAATCTTGCACGTCGTATCGGTGCGATGTTTGGTGGCTCGGGGTCGCACATCGATATGGAGTTTGCCCTCAGTCCACAGTCCGTCCATGGTGAAGAAGGATCGCACGAAGCAGGATTGATGACGATCATTCCAACCAACATATTCTCCGCGCTGTCTTCGGGTAACAGCCCTCAAGTGATCGTTTTCCTGTTCCTCTTTGGCGCCGGCCTGGTGTTGACCGAGCGCAAGGAAGGCATCTCAGTTTTCACAGCTCTTCGACATATTCAGTCTGCTTGCATCCTGATCTTCGACTGGTTTAACCTTTTGATACCAATTGGCATCATCGCGTTGATTGCACCCAATATTGCGCTTCTGGGCCCGGACGCTCTTAGCACGCTTGGGCCTTTTGTTCTTGCCTTTCTTGTGACGAGCACCCTACTTGTCACGTTGTCAATGCTTTGCATGTCGATGGCCCTTCGTGTTAGGCCAAAGCAAATCTTCGTGGCATTCATGGCACCGCTGGCATTGGCCGCAGCGACCCGAAACACACTTCTCTGTGCTCCAACAGCGCTGGAAACGATGACCGATGTGCTACACGCGCCCAAAGAGCCATGTGAACTTTTCATACCCATCGGATTCGCGGTCGTCCGATTTGGCAATATCGTGCATTTCATTGTCGCCGCCTTGTTCGTTGGAAATTTAACCGGGCACACTTTTAGTGGCATTGAACTATTGCTTCTTGCGACCTTTTCCTTCATAAGCTCGTTCGCGACAATAGGGCTTGCCGGTCTTCCAGGCCTCGTTCCTCTTGCTGCGGTGCTGCGTCCCTTTGGCCTTTCATATGAACTTGCGCTGCCGCTGATGATCATTGCCGACCCCATCATTTCGATGATCCGCGCCGTGATTAACGTCACGTTGAACTGCCAAATTTCCGCTTTGGCGGGGGTCGGCCAGAGCAGGTCTGAAGTTATCCCTGAGTAGCCACCCTGTATGGGTGGAAGACTGGTGACCCCGCAAACTGCGACGACTAATCATGAGTGGAAATTTGTGCAGGCTACCAACATTCAAAGAGAAAAATGGATCCGTATGATACTGACGAGACTTCCCCGTTGTATTGCCGTTCTGGTTGTGGCAGTGGTGTTCAACGTATTTGCGGCTGCTTCGGTTTTCTCTGAAGAAATCAAGAGTTACGGGGCAACACGCGACCTGAAGGACATCATTGCCGATGGTCGCCTGCGGGTCGCCTTTGCGAATTTTGATATCCCTGGTTTTCGCAAGAAGCTCCCTTCGGGAGAGTATGAGGGGCCGGAGTACGAATTGGCAGTGGACATCGCCAAGTCGCTCAACCTTGAGTTGGTAATCGTCAACGGGGGCGACACATTCAATTCGCTTGCCCAAACAGTTGCAGACCTCAAGGCGGACTTGGGAATCAACCGAATGTCCGCAAGCGTCGATCGCGCCCATTTTGTTCGGTTCTCCCAACCCTACGCGAAACTTCGGCATGCCATGGTTTACAACAGAAAATCACTGGCTCAACTTGCGAGAGACGGTAATCTGGAAGACGTCTTTCGCCAATTTACCGGGCGTATCGGAGTGATCGCAGCGTCTTCCTACGTTGGGTTTGCAAGAGAAACGTTTCCACGCGCCGCCATCGTGCCGGTTAAGACATGGGACGCCGGTATTCAGGCGCTAAGAGACGGGACGATCGATACGCTGTACCGCGATGAGTTTGAGGTCAGACGCGTGCTGGAGCGAAACCCAGACATGGGAGTGCCGTTTGGATCGGCGATCTTTACCGATAAGGTGGACGTTAAAGTGGTCTACATTTGCAACCCCTGCGCCAACCTGCAGCAGATGGTCAATCTATACATTGAGTCCCATTCACACAGTCTGACGCAGGCGATGTCGGTCGATTCGTTGTTGCGCAACGCACGGAAATGAATTTGCGGCTTGCATGTTTTTCAACCCAACGGAGCGTGTAGCGCCAGCCCGTGTTGACGTTTCCGAGTCACAACAGAAACGACCATTCACCGGAAAATCCGGATGCCGACAAACTCCAGCCCCGGTGTGTCTGAAGCGAACAACTCCGGGCGACCGGGTTCAACAATGGCCCGAAACAGGATCAAAATGGGGTCTGCAAGCAACACAACGCAGAGAATTGGATTGACATGAGCCAGCAGAGAATCGCGGTCATCGCCGGGGACGGCATTGGCAAAGAGGTGATGCCCGAGGGCATCCGGGTGTTGGAGGCCGCCGCCACCCGCTTCGGGATCGACCTGGCGTTTGACCACTTCGATTTTTCCAGTTGGGACTATTACGAGAAGCACGGCCAGATGCTGCCCGACAACTGGAAGGACCAGATCGGGGGCCATGATGCCATCTACTTCGGTGCGGTGGGCTGGCCTGAAAAGATTCTCGACCATGTGTCGCTATGGGGCTCTCTCTTGCTATTTCGCCGCGAGTTTGACCAATACGTCAACCTGCGCCCTGCACGCCTGATGCCCGGCATCATTGCACCGGTGGTGCGGCGTGACGGCAGCCCACGCGCACCGGGTGAGATCGACATGTACATCGTGCGCGAAAACACCGAGGGCGAATACTCCAGCATTGGCGGGCGCATGTTCCCAGGAACCGAGCGCGAAATCGTGATGCAGGAAACGGTGATGACGCGCATTGGCGTCGACCGGGTATTGAGGTTCGCATTTGAGCTGGCGCAGTCGCGGCCCAAAAAGCATTTGACCAGCGCCACCAAGTCCAACGGCATTGCCATCACCATGCCCTATTGGGACGAACGTGTGGCCGAAATGGCCAAAAGCTATCCGGGCATCACGCTGGACAAGTTCCACATCGACATTTTGACCGCGCACTTTGTGCAGCGCCCCGACTTCTTTGACGTGGTCGTGGCGAGCAATCTTTTTGGTGACATCCTGAGCGACCTGGGGCCTGCCTGCACCGGCACCATCGGCATCGCGCCGAGCGCCAATCTGAACCCTGAGCGCAAGTTTCCTTCACTGTTCGAGCCGGTGCACGGTTCCGCCCCGGACAT
>CANNRR010000066.1 GCA_947508055.1 Burkholderiales bacterium | reverse complement strand
GCCGCGCTGCTGCAAGACCACCAATTCACCCCGGATGTAGCGCGCATTTTGCGCAACATGAAAGCCGGCCGCTAGCAGCCTGTCGGGCTTTTGCTCATGAATTTCCTTTCTCTCATTGCTACAAAATGCATAGCGACATGATAAAATTGCACGTGTCCCGATAAGCAATTTTGAGCATGTCCAATTTCATTCTGACCGACCGTAAAACCGACTATCTGTTGCCTCCCTCGGTAGACGACTGGCTCACCCAAGACCACCTGGCTCGCTTCGTCGTTGAAGTTATTGATGGACTCGATCTCTCCAACCTGACACGCCAATACGCGGGCCGCGGCTCCAAAGCGCACCACCCAGCGACTTTGTTGGCGATTCTGGTTTACGGGTACTGCACGGGTGTGTTCTCCAGCCGCAAGCTCGAAATGGCCACACACGACTCGGTAGCGTTTCGCTACATTGCTGCGGGTAGCCACCCCGACCATGACACCCTGGCCACCTTTCGCAGGCGCTTCATCGATGAACTCGCCGGCCTGTTTGTGCAAGTACTGGAAATGGCCACCGAGATGAAGCTGCTCAAACTCGGAACCGTATGCCTGGACGGCACCAAGATACACGCCAACGCATCGCGCCACAGTGCACTCTCACATGGCCACATCGTCAAACTCGAAGCTCAGCTCAAACAGGAAGTCCAGGAACTGCTCGCTCTTGCTGAAGCCGCCGACACAGCCAATATCCCTGACGGCATGAGTCTGCCTAAAGAGCTCAAACTGCGCGAAGACCGACTGGCCGCTATGGCTACTGCCAAAGCCACGATCGCAGCGCGTGCGGCAGAACGTTACGCCCGTGAGAAGGCCGAGTTTGACGAGAAGATGAGCAAACGCGAAGCCCGGGAAAAAGAGACTGGCAAAAAGCCGCGTGGCAAACCACCCGCAGCCCCGGAGTCTGGCGTCAAAGACACCGATCAGATCAACCTGACAGACGAAGAGTCGCGCATCATGCCGGTGGCAGGCGGTGGCTTTGAGCAGTGTTACAACGCGCAGGCCGGTGTCGATGCCGACACGATGCTGGTGGTGGCAACCACCTTGACACAAGCCCCCAATGACAAACAACAGGTTGAGCCGATGATCAAGGTGCTACAGGAGCAGGCCCACAAGCTGGGCGATGTCGAAATTCTGATTGCAGACACCGGCTATTGCAGCCAGAACAATGTCAAAGCCTGCGAGGAGGCCAAGATTGAACCCTTGCTGTCAGTGGCCCGCCAAGACCACCACCCGCACTGGCGCGAGCGTTTTACAGAACCAGCGCCGTTGAAGACAGATGCCACGCCGATGGAGACGATGACACATCGTTTGAGCACGATAGCGGGCAAGGCGGCCTACGCCATTCGCAAACAAACGGTGGAGCCGGTCTTTGGCATCATCAAATCGGTGATGGGGTTCAGACAGTTCTCGCTGCGCGGATTGCGCAAAGTCACCGGTGAATGGAATCTGGTTTGCCTAGCCTGGAACGTCAAGCGCATGGCCGTACTACGTCCAAAAGTTGGATGACAGGGGGAAATACCTTGAAAAAGGCGCGAAACTTTGAAAATCACGTCAAAAGTGCCTATTTTTTAAGCAGGCCGAAAATAGGTCAGTCTTTTAAAACTCTGTGTCCGACAGGCTGCTAGGGGGGCAGCGCAGTACGCGAAGCGACAAGCGTGGGGACTCAACTCAGCGGGCGCTTCAGGCGAATCTCTTCGACCCGCGCGGTCCCCACGGGCACCGTCTTGGCGCTGCTGGGTTCCCGCTTGAAGCCAGCCAGTTCGTGAAACCGCAACGCCTGGTCATTGCTCAAGGCAATCCACACCGTCACCTGGGTACAGCCCTCTTCCATCAGGCCCTCTCGCGCTGCATCCCACAGCGCCAGCCCTGCACCCTGACCCCAGTGGCTGGACGCTACATAGATGGACCAGATTTCACCCATGGTCGGTGGCGTACCCTTGTCGCGTGAGCGGTCAAAGCCGACAAACCCGATGATTCGTTCGCCATCCATGGCCACCAGCACCTGGGGCTCTGCGTATTCGATGGCTTCACGCCAATGGGCCAGGCTTTTTTCCAGCGCTGCTACGGGAACCGGCGCGTTGGGTGTGGCCGATTTGAACGCCTCGCAGACGGTTGCATTGTGCAAGTCGGTGATGGCTTTGGCGTCGCGCAGCGTCGCCGGGCGAACGGTGAAAGTGGTCGTACTGGACATGTCTAAGCGTTAACTCTGAAGCAAAAAAACAGAAATTAGGGGGTCGATTGTCGCTGCAATCCTCAGACGCCCTGTTTCCTGCAAGGCGTTGGGGCCTGCTGCGCATGGCGGTGGGGTTCAATTGTCTACGTCACCTAGGGTCAGCACCATTGCCAGCTCCACCGGTCCTCAACAGAATAACCACCTCTATACGAGGATTTAACCATGACTGCGCCCATCACCGTATCCGCCGGCGACCTGCCGCTGCAATGCCTGTATCGCTGGGAGCGCGAGCGAGCCGGTCAGGTCTACCTGACGCAGCCCGTCGGGGGCGGCCAGGTGCAGGACATCACCTGGGGCGAAGCTGGTGACCAGGTGCGCCGTGTGGCCAACTGGCTGGCATCGCAGGGCTGGCCCGCAGGCAGCCGCGTCGCAATCATCGGAAAAAACAGTGCGCACTGGATATTGGCCGACCTAGCAATCCAGATGGCAGGCCACGTCTCCGTGCCCATCTACCCGACCTTTAACGGCGAAGCGCTGGCCTACATCCTGGAGCACAGTGAGGCGCGCGCCTGCTTCATCGGCAAGATGGACGACACCGCCAACCTGCAAACTGGGGCGCCCAGCGGCGTGCCCCTGATCGCCCTGCCGCTGGCGCCCCCCATCCAGGCAATAGCGTGGACCGACCTGCAGGCCCAGAACAAACCCATGGCAGGTGAGCCTGCACCGCAGATGGATGCCATCAGCACCATCATTTACACCTCCGGCACCACCGGCAAGCCCAAGGGCGTGGTGCACACCTACCGCACCATGGCCTGGGGCGTGACCAGCGCCACACGGAGGGTGCGCATGGATGTGCATGACCGCTACATCTCCTACCTGCCACTGGCCCATGTAGCCGAACGGATGCTGATTGAGCAGGCGTCGCTACGCTACGGCGGTCGCGTTTTCTTTGCCGAAGCACTGGACACCTTTGTGCAAGACCTGCAACGTGCACGGCCCACCATCTTTTTCTCGGTGCCACGGTTGTGGGTCAAGTTTCAGCACGGCGTGCACAGCAAGATGCCGGCCCCAAAGCTAAACCGTCTGATGGGCATTCCGCTGATCGGGCGCCTGGTGCGACGCAAAATTCTCAAGGGTCTGGGGCTGGACCAATGCCGCCTGGCGGCCGGGGGCGCAGCGCCCATGCCGACCGATGTGCTGCAGTGGTACCGCAAACTGGGACTGGACCTGATCGAGGTCTACGGCATGACCGAGAACTGTGGCGTGTCGCACTCCACCCTGCCCGGCTCACCGCTGATTGGCTCAGTCGGCGTGCCCTATGACCTGGTGGAAAGCCGCATTGACCCCGAGAACGGCGAAATCCAGATGCGCAGCCCGGCGCTGATGCTGGGCTACTACAAGGAAGACGCCGCCACGGCCGAGGCCATCACGGCTGACGGCTGGCTGCGCACCGGCGACAAGGGCACAATCGATGGCCAGGGCTACCTGCGCATCACCGGGCGGGTGAAGGACATTTTCAAGTCCAGCAAGGGCAAATACGTGGCCCCGGCCCCGATTGAAGACCTGCTCATCATGCACCCCGATGTCGAGGCCTGCACGGTAGTGGGCGCCAACTTGACCCAGCCCCTGGGCCTGGTCATGCTGTCGCAAGAGGCGGTGGCTCGCAGCGCAGCGCCCGACGAGCGCCAGATCCTGACTGACTCACTGAAGGCGCATCTGGCGTCGGTGAATGCCCAACTTGAGCCGCACGAGCGCATGGACTGCTTGGCCGCCATCACCACCGCCTGGACGCCTGAAAACGGCTTTGTCACCCCCACACTCAAGGTCAAGCGCATGCGCATCGAAGAAGCCTACGCGAGCCACTACCAAGCTTGGCTAGACCAGCGCAAACCGGTGGTGTGGAGCGACCACTGAGCCCATAGCAACTTACCGTCGCGGGGCGGGAAATGCTATCTTTTGAATAGCGCTTTACGCACATTCCACGGGGGCTATAGGCACTTTTCCTTTATAACCTACGCCTTGACCGCCCAACGCAGCTTGGTCGAACTGGAACGTGGGTTGGCGCGCTGCTCTTCAAACGACGGGCGAATCAGATCGGCAGCCACGCTGCTGTAGATGCCAGCCCGTTCGCCGGTCTGAAACGCCTTCTTCACCCGCCGGTCTTCACCAGAGTGAAAGCTCATGATCACCACCCGCCCGCCGGGTTTCAGGCACCTGGGAAGCGTTTCCAAAAAGCGATCCAACACACCAAACTCGTTGTTCACTTCGATGCGCAAAGCCTGAAACGTGCGTTGCAGGGCGCGCTTGGTTTCGGCCAGCCGCTCTTCTTCCGGCATGGTCCGCTTGAAAACCCCGCCCAGGGTCTGGCGCACAAGATTGGCCAATTGCGTTGTGGTCTCCAGGTACTGGCCTTGCAGAGCAGCCGCCAGGGGGGTCGCATAGGGCTCATCGGCGTTGTCGGTCAGCAAATCCCGCAGGCGCTGGCGTGTGACCGAGAGCAGCAGTTCCGAGGCCGATTGGCCGCTACCGGGGTCCAACCGCAGGTCCAGCGGGCCGTCGGTCTTGAAGCTAAAGCCCCGCGCCGGATTGTCAATCTGCATGGACGACACCCCCAGATCGGCCAGCACCACGTCAAAGCCGCCGCCGGCCTCCGGCAGCAAGTTGACCACTTCGGAAAAGTTCATGCGGCGCACCGTCAGGGCGGCTGCGTCATATCCCAAACCGCGCAGGCGCGCCTCGGTGCGCGGCAGCTCCAGCGGATCCACGTCAACGGCAAACAGGCGTCCACCCGGCATCAGCTTGGCCAGAATTTCCTGCGCATGACCGCCAAAGCCCAGCGTGGCATCCAGTCCCGTTTCACCCGGATGGGGATTGAGAAGGTCCAAAATTTCCTTCACGCAAATCGAACGGTGCATGCCGGCCGGAGTTTGCCCCCGGTCCATCACCTTTTTGATGGCATCGGCATGGCGCACCGGGTCCAACTCCTTGTATTTTTCTTCAAAACGTTTGGGGTGTGTGCCGGTGTAGCGTACGCGGCGCTGGTGGGGGGCGGCTTCGTCGGTCATGGGGCATTATCTGGTAACCGGTGCAGTTGTCGGTAGATCACTGGTCTAGCCCGTTATTCCGATAACATGAAGGCATGCAACACCTGCGCACCTAATGGCTATGATGGGGTTAACCGCTGCGCATCGGGCGGTTTCCTCACGGCAAGCCCCATTCAATAGCAATAGCATGAGCCCAACCGCATGAGTACCCCCGCCCGTCGGAAAAAGTTCCGACTCATCCCGCGGCCCATTTCTGTAGTTGCGCCAGCCGACCAGACCGAGCAGGGCCTGATCGTGGAAGGCTACGCGCCATCCCAGATGATTGAGGACTTGCGCAAGTACCAGTCCGAATTGGAGATCCAGAACAAAGCCTTGCGCTACAGCCAGCAGGAGGCAGAAGGTGCTTCCGAACGCTTTGCCACATTGTTTTCGAATGTGCCGCTGGCGTTGATGGTGGTGGACGAAGAAGGCCTGGTGATGGCCAGCAACGCCATGGCACTGCGACTGTTTCAGCCACTCGAGAGCGACCCGCCGCTCACCTTCTTGCTGCCGTTTGTGGACGCTGAACACACCGATGAAGTGGCCGTGGCGTTCCTTAGCGCCAAGTCTGGCGGCACCAGCGAGATCAGTGAAGTGGTTTTTCTGGCGGGATCACAGGGGCACTTCACCGGCGACCTGCACATTGCGCGCATTGAAAACCCGCTGGGCGAACTGGCCCACTTTATCTGCGCCATCATTGACCAGGGCCCCCTGCTTGCCCAACGCCATGCACTGCAAAAAAGTGCCGCCGTGTTGCAGCAGCGAAATGAAGACCTGCTACTGAGCGAAAACCGGATGGCCGCCATCATCAACTCTTCGCTGGACGCCATTCTGTGCATTGACGAACAGAGCTGCATCACCGTATTCAACCCGGCGGCAACCACTTTGTTTGAATGCCCCGCAGACCTGGCACTGGGCAGCACGCTGGGGCGATTTTTACCCCAGGTGGAGGCGGCACTGGCTACCGGTCAAGTGCCCAGCCAGACAACCCTGGGCGAGTTTGCTGCCACTACGTTGCTGGGCCGTGAGATATTCGTGGAGATCAGCGTCTCGCTTGAACGCAGGTTGAACAACCGGACACCCACCAACCTGCCCCTTGCCAGCGGCATAACGCTGCGGGGGCAGCAGGGAACACATGGAGAAATCACTACCATATTTGCCCGCGACCTGACGGCTGGCAAGCTGGCCGAAGCGCGCCGCGTGGCACTGGAGACCCAACTGCGCGAGTCCCAAAAGATGCAGGCCATGGGCACCATGGCGGGCGGCATCGCGCACGACTTCAACAACATTCTGAGTGCCATTCTGGGTAACGTGGAACTTGCTAAACAGGACACGGCGCCCAACTCGCCCGCCCTAACCAGCCTGCAGGAAATCGAAAAGGCCGGGCGCCGGGCGCGTGACCTGGTCCGCCAAATTTTGACTTTTAGCCGTAACGAAGTGCCCAAGCGTATCCCTATACAACTTGACGATGTGGTGCACGAGGCCGCACGGTTAGTCAGGGTTGCCTTACCCCCTTCAGTGGATTTGCAGGTACTGATAAATCCTGGCACAGCACCTATTCTGGCCGATACCACCCAGGTCGAGCAGGCGTTGCTAAACCTGTGCACCAACGCCCTTCTGGCCATCGGCAGCAACCGGGGTTCGCTCACGATCGAACTGACCAGCACCGAGTTGGACCAACCGCATGGAGGCCGCATGGGGCTGCAAGGTGGCCACTATGTCACGGTGTCTGTCAAGGACACGGGCAGCGGTATGTCGACGCAAACGCTGGCGCGCATTTTCGAGCCATTTTTTACCACCCGCGAGGTCGGCCAGGGCACCGGCCTGGGTTTGTCGGTGGTGCACGGCATACTGCAAAACCACCAAGGCGGAATTGATGTGCACAGCGTGCCCGGCGAGGGCAGTCTATTCACCCTGTATTTCCCGCCGACACAAGAACCGACCGTTGCACCCGTCGCAGAAGTAGCCTGCGCCGAACCCGTTGTCGGCAAGGGCCGCCATGTCATGTATGTCGATGATGATCAGGCGCTGGTGTTTTTGATCGCCCGCGTACTCAAGCGCAAGGGCTTTGCGGTCACCACCTTCACCGATCCCCATGAGGCGCAAGCCGCTATCAAGGCCAACCCGAAGGCGTTTGACATCTTGGTGACTGACTACAACATGCCGGGCTACAGCGGCATTGACCTGCTGCGCCAGGTCAAACAGATTCGGCCTGACTTGCCAGTGGCACTGGCGTCCGGGTACGTGACGCCAGAACTGGAGCAAAGTGCCATCCGCGAAGGTGCCAGTGCGCTGATCTACAAACCCAACGATGTCAGCGAGTTTTGCGAAACCGTGCAGCGGCTGATTGCGGGCAACGATGCCCATTGAGCTTTTAGCAACAGTCCCCTCCTTCTGCCTGATCTACGCCGACGATGCCATCCTGGTGCTGGACAAGCCGCCCGGACTGCTGTCGGTCCCCGGCAGGGGGGCCGACAAACAGGACTGCCTGAGTACTCGGGTGCAGCAAAAATACGCCGATGCGCTGGTGGTTCACCGTCTGGACATGGCAACTTCCGGGCTCATCGTCATGGCGCGCGGCGCCCAGGTACAGCGCACACTAAGCCAAGCCTTTGCCAAGCGGCTTGTGGCCAAGCGCTATGAGGCGGTGGTGCATGGTGAAGTGGCTGCGCCTGCCGATGGCTGGCGTGTCATTGACCTCCCCATCGGCGTGGACTGGCCGAATCGGCCCCGCCGCGTGATCGACTCGCAGACCGGAAAGGCCAGTATCACCCGCCTGCAAGTGAACCACTTTGACGCCCGCCGTCAGGTCAGCCATGTTACCCTGGAGCCGCTGACCGGACGCACGCATCAGATCCGGGTTCACCTGCAGGCCGTGGGACATCCTATTCTCGGCGATGCGCTGTACGCCACCATCGACGTCGCGGCCTTGGCGCCACGTTTACTGCTGCACGCCAGTGAGCTTGGATTTACCCACCCCGTCACAGGGCTAACCATGCAATTCAGCCGTCCGCGCCTAAAATACCCTTGTGACTCCGATACAGAACGCTGACCTCCACTGCCACTCCACGGTTTCCGACGGCACACTTGCGCCCGAAGCACTGGCCCAACGCGCCAGCGCCAACGGCGTGGAGTTGTGGGCGTTGACCGACCACGATGAGATTGGAGGACAGCACCGCGCCGCTGAGGCTGCCAAAGCCCACGGCATGGGTTATCTCACGGGAACCGAAATTTCTGTGACCTTTATCGGCCACACCGTGCACATTGTGGGTTTGGGCTTTGACGCCAACAACCTGACGCTTAAAGACGGCTTGCGCAAGACGCGCGGCGGACGTGAAGAACGCGCCATCGAAATGTCTGATGGACTCGCCAAAGTGGGCATCAAGGGCGCCTTTGAGGGTGCGCTCAAGTTTGTCGGCAACCCGGAACTCATTTCTCGCACCCACTTCGCCCGCTTTCTGGTGGAGAGCGGCATATGCCGCGAAACCAATGAAGTGTTTCGCAAATACCTGACCGAGGGTAAGCCCGGCTTTGTGCCGCACCGCTGGGCTTCGCTCAAGGACGCCGTATCCTGGATCACCGGCGCGGGCGGCATGGCGGTCATTGCGCACCCGGCGCGCTACAAGTTCACGCCGAATGAAGAGTTTGCGTTGTTTACCGAGTTCAAGGCGCTCGGTGGACAGGGCGTAGAAGTGGTCACCGGCAGCCATACCGTGGCCGAGTACGCCATTTACGCCGAAACGGCCCGCGAATTCGGGCTCGCCGCGTCACGCGGCAGCGACTTCCACAGCCCCGATGAGAGCCACACTGAACTGGGAACCCTGCCTTTTTTGCCCAGCAACTTGACCCCCATATGGGACGTACTGGCCTCGCGCATTCAATAGACCACCGGCATGGCCCAATATTTCGAGGTTCACCCTGAAAATCCCCAAGTCCGGCTACTCAAACAAGCCGTGGCACTACTTGAGAAGGGCGGCGTTCTGGCCGTTCCCACCGACTCCAGCTACGCCCTGGTCTGCCACTTGGACGACAAGGCCGCCGTTGACAACCTGCGGCGCATTCGTGGCGTGGACGACAAACACCACCTGACGCTGCTGTGCCGCGACCTGAGCGAGCTGGCAAGCTATGCACGGGTGGACAACGCACAATACCGCTTGCTGAAATCCGCAACGCCGGGGCCCTACACCTTCATTCTTGAAGCGAGTAAAGAAGTGCCGCGACGGGTCAGCCACCCCTCCCGAAAAACCATCGGCCTGCGCGTACCAGAACACACTGCATTGCAGGCCCTGCTGGCACTACACGAAGGTGCGCTGCTGGCAGCTACGCTAATAGCTCCTGGCGAGACACATCCGATGAATGATGCCAGCGCCATCCGCGACCGTTTTGAGAAGTTGATCGCCGGCGTGATTGATGCAGGGGCCTGCGCGCAGGAACCTACAACCGTGATCGACCTGACCGATTCCGAACCGCAAATCATCCGCCTGGGCCGAGGCGATCTGACCCGCCTGGGTCTGTAAATAAATCTTTTTTTCCTACTTTAAGACAACTACCCAGTGCAAATTGAACAACTGATCAGCGCCATCACCATCAATGTGATACCCGTGATTTTTGCCATCACCGTGCATGAGGCTGCTCACGGCTACGCAGCTCGCCATTTCGGCGACAACACGGCTTGGATGATGGGCCGTATAACGTTAAATCCCATCAAACATATTGACCTCTTCGGCACGATTCTTCTGCCGCTCATGTTGCTTCTCGTTTCGAGCCCGATAATTCTTGGCGCTGCCAAGCCCGTACCCGTGCGGTTCGACAAACTCCGAAACCCCAAGCGAGACATGGTATGGGTAGCACTCGCAGGCCCTGCCGCCAATTTGATAATGGCGTTTTTGTGGGGCGTCTGCCACGTACTGCTTCTTGCTGCCAATTTTCAAGAAGTGTTTTTTTTAAAGGTATGCGATGCAGGTGTATTGGTAAACATTGTCCTCTTTGCATTCAATCTTTTCCCGTTACCTCCACTGGATGGAGGGCGCATTTTGGTCGGCCTACTGCCCGTCAGGCAAGCCATGGCGGTTTCGCGCATTGAACCCTACGGATTCTTCGTTGTCATAGCTTTGATCTACTTCCAGATCATTGACTACTTTTGGATGTACCCACTCATTGAGCTAACCAAATCTTTACTCAAACTGGTGCTCTTACCACTTGCAATGCTTTTCTCTTGATCGACACTCTTCAGTTATGTCTCATGTTCGCTTTCTCACCGGCATTACCACTTCTGGCACGCCCCATCTCGGCAACTATGTCGGCTCCATTCGCCCATCCGTGCGGGCCAGCCTGGCGGCTGACGTGGAGAGCTATTACTTTCTGGCCGACTACCACGCGCTGATCAAAGTTGATGAACCTGCACGCATCCAGCGCTCCACGCTGGAGATTGCTGCGAGTTGGTTGGCCGCAGGCCTGGACCCCGAACGCGTCACTTTTTATCGCCAGTCCGACGTTCCCGAGATTCCAGAACTGACCTGGCTTCTGACTTGCGTCACCGGTAAGGGAGTGCTCAACCGCGCGCATGCCTACAAGGCCGCCGTTGACAAGAACACAGCGACCGATCAGGACCCGGACATGGACGTCACCGCCGGCCTGTTCATGTACCCGGTGCTGATGGGCGCTGATATTTTGATGTTCAATGCGCACAAAGTGCCAGTCGGGCGCGACCAGATCCAGCACATCGAGATGGCACGCGACATGGCCAATAGTTTCAATCACCGCTATGGCGAACACTTTGTACCGCCCCAAGCTGTGATCGAGGAATCTGTGGCTACCTTGCCAGGGCTTGACGGCCGCAAGATGAGCAAGAGCTACGACAACACCATCCCGCTGTTTGCGCCGCGCGAGCAACTCAAGAAGCTGATTGCCGGCATCAAGACCGACTCGCGGGCGCCAGGCGAGGCAAAGGATACCGAAGGTTCCGCCCTATTCCAGATTTTCCAGGCCTTTGCCAGTGATGACGAATCCCAGGCGCTGCGCCAGTCTTTTGCCGATGGAATTGCATGGGGCGATGCCAAACAAGTGTTGTTCGAACGCATTGATCGCGAAATTGCACCCATGCGTGAGGCTTATCTGGGCCTGATCAACAACCCGTCGAAGATTGAATCGATTTTGATGGCTGGTGCCGCAAAAGCCCGCAACCGCGCCGGTCCGTTCATGGGTGAACTGCGCCACGCGGTGGGCTTGCGCAGGCTCAGTGACATGGCAAGTGCCGCACCCCAGAAGGTGGCAAAGTCCGCACTGCCCAGTTTCAAACAATACCGTGAAGCCGATGGCCAGTTCCGCTTCAAACTGGTGGATGCACAGGGCCACCTGCTTTTGCAAAGTCTGGGCTTTGCATCACCCAAGGAGGCGGGTCAGGCGATTGCCGCGTTGCAGCGCGACGGTGCCCCTGCACTGGCGAGTCTGGCCGACCAACTGGAGCATCCTGCAGTAGATACCGACACCGTAGTCGCCGCTCTGGCCCTCATGACAACGGGAACTTAAAAGCAACAGACAGAATCAGATCTTCGCTGCGTAGCGATAGCAACTTGACCAATGCCCATTAACTCAACTCCCACTTATTCCATGAACTCACGCGCGCTTTTGATTCCCCTCCTTCTGACTCTGGTCGCTCACGGTTCGACCGCTGTGGCGGCAGAAACCGAAACACTGGCCTCAGGTGTCATCATCTTGCACACCGCCCCGGGCACGGGGGCAAGCCCAACTGCCGCCGATATGGTGAAAGTGCACTACCGCGGCACGCTGGTCGATGGCAAGGAGTTTGACAGTTCGTACAAGCGCAATGAACCGGCGGTTTTTCCGCTGAGCAAAGTCGTTCCATGCTGGACCCAGGGAATGCAGAGAATCAAGGTGGGCGGCAAGGCCACGCTGACCTGCCCCCCTGCAACCGCCTACGGTGACCGCGGCGCAGGCGGCGTGGTGCCACCCAATGCAACCCTGACCTTCGAGGTCGAGTTACTGGGAATCGTCCGCTAAAGCAGCACGCGCGAAGCTGCCGGGTCAGTGTGACCCGTAGCTGGCGAGCTTGCGTACATCCAGAATACGGATCTCCCGCCGATCAATTTCTATCAGACCTTCTGACTCCAACTGATGCAACACCCTCGAAAAGTATTCGGGGGTCAGTGACAGACGCGATGCAATGGTGGCCTTGCTGACCGGAAGTGAAACAGTCACGATGCCAAAATCACGCTCGTGCTCCAACTCCACGTCGCGCAGCAGATAGCCAATCAGACGTTGCATGCCGCTATGCAGTGTGTAACCCTCCACATCAAGCAAAAGCCGGTGCAGCCAGTGTGAGATACCCGACAACATGTGCATCGAAAAGCGGGGGTCGCGTTCAATTTCGCTAAATACCGCCTGTTTGCTCACCGTCATGACCAAGGCGTCGCTCAAAGTCTGAGCGTTCAGCATATAGGGTTTAGGCAGGAACATCATCGCCTCGGCAAAACTGTGCCCTGGACCAATCAGTTCAATAATTTTTTCCACCCCGGTTGAAGACGCGACAAACAACTTGACCTGACCGGTCACTACAAAGTGGAAAGATTCGCATTGCTCGCCTGCCCTGAACACCATGTTGCCGCGGCTAAACCGGCGCAACCGACAACCGCGTGCAATATTTTCACGCTCCGGAGTTGACATGTTGCTAAACATCGGAAGAGTCCCGAGGTGGCGGGGCATATCGAAACGATCGATGTGCATTTGGTTCATTTTCTTGCCTAAAGTTGACTTGGTTCAACTTTAGACGTCAATGCACCACGCAATTATTGGCAAAAGTAGTAACAGTAAAATTCTTTGGAACTAATTTTCAGAGGGTGATTTAGTTCTAAAGAATTAGTTATCTTCACATTTCATTTGCGCTTGATGTAGATCAATTAGAGCCTGGAATCGCTGCCCTCACGAATGACCAATTTCCGTCGCAAGGACTGCCGCATGCACCCGCGTAGTGACCTGCAATTTTCGAAGCACATTTTGCACATGCACCTTGACCGTGGTCTCAGCAATACCCAATTCGCGCCCAATTTCCTTGTTGCTCGAACCGCGCGCAATGCCCCGCAAAATTTCCAGTTCGCGTGATGACAAGGTAGACAGAATGGACGGTCGGACCACAGGCGCGGTGTCATTTGGAGTGGCTCCGAGATAAGCCGCAACCAACTTGTTAGTCATTTCGGGGGCGATGACACTGTCACCCTGTACAGCACGTTCAATAGCACTAATCAGGGCATCGCTCTCAATTGTTTTGAGTAAATACCCAGCCGCACCATTGCGCAATGCAGCCATTAGGTCGGCTTCATCCTCACTCACCGTCAACAACACGATGCGGGCACCCGGTACGGCATCTTGCAATGCGACCAGCGCGTCTACCCCACGTACACCTGGCAGGTGGTTGTCCAGCAAAATCACATCCGGCTGGAACTCCCGGGCGCGCCGTTGTGCCTCGCCTGCGTCTGCCGCGTCGCCCACCACCAGCACACGCGCATCACGCGACAGAAGTGCTGTCAAGCCGCGACGAAACAGAGTGTGGTCGTCTACCACCATCACGCGAATGGGAGATGTAGTCATAACGGTCATTGTGGCGCATTCGGGTTCAGTTAAAAATGGCTGGGGCAGGCTCATTGTCGGCCTGCACCGTTTGGGTGTGGCCCGCCAGTGTCAACCGCACGGAGCAACCCTTACCAGGCGATGAATGGACCTGAAACGCGGCGCCCATGCGTTGGGCGCGCTCGGCCATGATTTGCAAGCCAACGTGTGTATCGTCGACTGGGTTGTCATTAAGCACAAAACCGACTCCGTCATCGCACACCTCAAATGCCCAGACGGGCTGTTGCTCCACGCGCAACCAGACCTGCGAAGCGCGCGCATGTTTTCGCACATTCGAAAGCGCTTCTTGTACGATGTGCAGCACCTGAATTTGAATGTCCGGGGCCAGCGGAACCGCATTGCCTGTGATTACCAAAGCCGTGCGTAGACCCGTTTGGAGTTCAAATTTTCGCAGCGTGGTCGCCAAGGCGGGTTCAATGTCTTCAGCATTGGCCCTTGTGCGAAAGTGCACAAGCAACTCGCGCACGTCCCCATAGCACTCGCGCACACCAATATCGATTTCTTCCAGCACGCTTTGCATCACCGCCTTGTCCTGGGATTGCATCGCGCCTCGCATTAGCTGCACCTGAATCTTCAAAAAGGCCAATGACTGCGCAATCGAGTCATGTAGCTCACGCGACAAATGGTGGCGTTCCCCCGACACCGCGGCCTCCCGCGCGACCGCGTTGAGACGCAGATTCTCCATGGCGCTGGCGAGGTGGCTGTTCAGTGCTTCCAGCAACGAACGTTCTGCGGGGCTGGGTGAGACCTTGGCATGAAAGAAAAGACTCACCTCGCCCATCAGACGCTCGTGTACTCGAATCGGAACATTAACAATAGTCTCAAAACCCGCCTTCACACACTGCTTCAGTGATCCCATCGGCAATGATCGAATGGGGATGACGACCAATGCGTTTTCTGGCGCAGGTGAACCGCAGAAGCAATCACCCGCAATCAGGCATTGTTCCTCTTCAACCATCTCACTTGGAAGCCCGCTAGCTGCCAGCATCAGATAGCGCCGCTTCGCCTGGTCCGACCATCGCAAAGCCACACCGTCGGCCTTGGCAATGGACATGATGCATTTGGAAAAGTCCTGCGCCAGGTCTTCCAGCGATGTGGCACGCGCAACCAGCGCAGTCACTTCATAGAGCGACTCCAGTCGTTCGTGCTTGTCCTCCAACTCTGCAGTCTTCTCAGCCACCTTGGTGGCAAGATTGCCATACAAGGATTGCAGGTGTGCGGCCATACCATTGAAGCCCTCGGCCAGGGTACCAAATTCATCATTTCCCACGCGCGCGACCCGGAATGCAAAATCTCCATCCTGAATTTTTCCAATGGCTTGTTTGAGCAGATTGACCGGCTCCAACACAAACAGATAACCGGCGATCAGCAAAGTCACCGCACCTAACAGCGCCACAATCAACACGCCAATTTGCAACAAACGCAGTGTCGAAGTCCATCCGGCCATATTCGACTCGATGCTGTTCACCAGCAAGTCGATATCAGCAGCGAAATCAACCGTGTCAGGTGTCAGACGTTCCAGACTAACCGGTCTGTGCTCCAGCCAATTTGCGCGAAACTGAATCCAATCCCTTTCGACGTCGGCAAAGCGCTGTTGCACCGTGCTGTCCCACGGCACCTGTAGTGGGCGCGCTGAATCACCCCGCCGCAGCAGCGTGAGGCTCTGATTGAAATTGTCAATATGCGCCGGCAGTTCCTGGTCACCGGCACCCGTAGTACTGGCTACGGTAAGCGCAATGCGGTAAGCCTGCATGCGCATACGCCCGGCTTCGTTGACCGCAGCGGCTCCGCCATTGAGCTGCCAGGATACCCAAAGCGTGACCACCATTGACATCAACGCCAGCAGCAGAAATGGTGAAACGGCCAAGGCCAGTTTGTGACTCAGGCTCAACCGCGATATTGTGACTGTCATGGGCCAAATCTTACTGCGCTGTACTGGCCCGCATCGTTGGAGAGAGTTTTTAGGTGCTGGCTTGCCCCATCGCGGTAGCCCAGGAAAAAACGCTGTTACCAGTTACCGTCAAGGCCTGGCTTCGCTGCGCACGCATCCCTACACAATCCTTGCCGTACTGGGTGATCACATAGTGCGTGCAAATCACCTGCCTGTCAGGCCCCAACCTTGCCGCTGCGCGCATAGCGCGAACCGTGCCTTGGGCTTCGAGCTTGACCAGTCGGTTACGGGTTGATATTTCAGGTGCACTCACGTCTCTCGCCACATCCTTTACCGCAGTGGGTGCAGTTTGTGTTGACAGATGACGCAATATGTCCAGTGATTCGGGCCATTGCTCGACTGGAATATTTCGATTCGAGTGCTTGTTCATAAAGCCGCCTTTAGTTTGAATCAACAAATAAAGGGCGACGCCACATCGAAATATTTGCACACATTACGATGGCAGCCCCGCTAGCAAATGACCTTGATCATGTAGCCCGGAAGCTTTGCGTCCTTGACTTTCGTCAAGTTTGCCCTCGCCAGATTTGCTATTTGAAGCCGCCTCGCTGGCTGCGAATGTTGGCGCGAAATAAAGTTCGCGCACTCACCACCGCAAATATTACATATGCCAATGCCATTTAGCAAGCAAATGCATAGGAACAATTACTTCAACTTTGATGTAAATCAACTGATTGACTGGTCGGTAAGAACCCCAGAAACCAATAAGCCCATGAAGCCGGTGTCTCGAAGATCAATGCAAAATGGCTCGGATGACACCCCAGG
>CANNRR010000065.1 GCA_947508055.1 Burkholderiales bacterium | reverse complement strand
TTCAGGGGCATGCCGTGGGTCAGGTGGCCGCCTTCGGCCAGGCTCATGCCCATGATGGTGTCGCCAGGCTTCAAAAAGGCCAAAAACACGGCTTCGTTGGCGGAGGCACCGCAGTGGGGTTGCACGTTGGCGGCTTCTGCACCAAAAATCTGCTTGATGCGGTCGATGGCGAGTTGCTCGGCTACGTCCACGTGCTCGCAGCCACCGTAGTAGCGCTTGCCGGGGTAGCCTTCGGCGTACTTGTTGGTCAGCTGGCTGCCTTGGGCTGCCATGACGGCAGGCGAGGCGTAGTTTTCGCTGGCGATCAGTTCAATGTGGTGTTCCTGGCGTGCATTTTCAGCAAGGATGGCGGCCCACAGTTCGGGGTCGGTTTGTTCAACGAGGATGTTGCGGTGGTACATGGCAGTCCTTTAAGACAATGAACCTTGTTTCTTCGAGTGGTGAAACGAAATGAGACAAGGGCTGCCCAGGCGAACGGCTGAACGCAGCCGCCCGTTCAGGTGGTGCGGCACGCTTCCCTGTGGTGGTCCCACGTCAGCGCCTCAAACCGGTTCGGTTGGGCGCCTATCGCCAGTCGCGTGCGGGAGCAAGTTTACCCGAGCCGCCTGACGAACTGCCTCACGAGGTGAAATAGCTGGCGATTTCTTCTTTGACGGGTGCTGCAAGTACAGGATAGCTGACCGGCATAACCTGCGGCGAGGGCAGAGGCACGGCACGGCCGGAGGACACCAGTTGCAGTCGATTGTGCTCGGCCATGACCTTGGCGGTATAGCCACCATCGTCTTCCATATTGCCGGCACCCACATAGAGCTTGAGACCACCCTCCACCGAGCCCGCGCGGGAAACGCACTCCTGCAGCACTTTGACGCCAACACGCAGGTTGGAAATCGGGTCGAACGCAGCCAGCTTGCCGCCAAAACCTTCGTACTTGTCACTGTGAATCTTGGTCATCACCTGCATCAGTCCCTGGGCGCCAACGGCACTCTGGGCAAACGGGTTAAAGCCGGATTCAATGGCCATGATGGCCAAAATCAGCGTGGGTTCGAGTTTGGCTCGGCTGCCGCTTTCAAATGCTTCAGCCACCAGCGCGCTGACGGGTTCGGGCGCAACGTTGTACTTTTTGCTCAGCCAGTAGGCCACGGCGGCTTGCTGTTTGGGCAGGCTTTGCGGATTGGTGGCGGTCGCACGGTCGATGGCCTCAACGTCCGTGACCATGCCAGAGACGGCTGTCTGACGGGTTTGAAGCCAGCTCATGAGCTCGACTTCGCCCGCTTGGCGGATTTCTGGCCTTGCGGTCAGTGTGATTACTGCAAACATGACGGCCAGGCCCAGCAGGGCAAAACCGTTGTGTGTGATTTCGAAGAAACCTTGGGCGATGTCGCTGGCAAATGTTGCCATGCCCTTGGTGAATTTTTCGGTCGCTGTCATAGCTCTTCCTTCTTGGGCGGGGGCCGTGGGTCGTGCGCTGCAAGCAGTGCGGTGACTTTAGACACCTCGTTTGGGTTGGTACGCTATCAATATCCTGCGGCGTCGATTCGACATGTGCAGCGATTTGAATATGCCGGGTTCGGCAGCGGTTACGGGTTATCCCTAGGTATAAACTAGGAATGGGCGGATTCTAGGGGTTTTTAATATACCTAGTCAACAATATTAAATAGGTTTGTTATTCTATTTTTGTCGTATGAATGGACAAAGTGAGGCTTGGCGCGGCTTCTCAGAGATTTTTTGACTCCCTTATTTCTGGCAATCAGAAGTTCAAAATCCATTGAAAACACGATTTGAAATCAGTGTGGACGGTCGCTAGACTTCAGACACCTGTTCATTCAGGTTTGGTTCCGGCAGTAGCCAGTCCGTACCAGATAGGTATCGTGATGAAGCGGCCCCGGTAACTTGTCGAGGCAATCTATTGCTTCTAGTGCACCGTTGGACTTCAATCTCCGCGGTGCCAACCCTGACGGCATGGACCTCTGGTCAGCCGTCGAGCCCGGTGGCTGAACTATATGGTTCAGGCTCCGGGCTTTCTTATTTGTTTCCCCCAGAATGCACACACCGTAGCGCTTGTCTACCTATATATATGACGCCCTATGGCGTTGGTCATGCGAAAATACGCATTGCAGATTCCTTTTCAACCCACCTCCGAGCCCACTGTGACGTCGCCTTCTACCGCTAAAAACAACGATATTGCCCATTTAGACAGTCTGACCGGCGGCGCTTTTACAGCCCCTACGTCTGGCGAGCGCTCCGCCCGTGTACGGGAGTGGCTATTGGGTGTCCCGTCGCCGGAGCAACTGGCCGACGTCTTTAAGGAATTGAGCATCAAGGACAAGGGGGCCGCCAAACTGGTGCGCGAAAAGATCGATGAAGCCCGCCGCCTCAAGGGGCAAGAAGCGCTTGCCGCCGATTGGGCGACCAAGGCGCAAACCTTGCTCGACATGGTCAAGCTCAATATTGCAGATGCCCTGGCCTGGCAGCGTGACGCCGCCAAAGCCGGTGCTCCGCTGAGTCGCGACCCTCTGGCTGCGCTCAAAGTTCAGTTGGCCGAGCGGGTTCGGGTTATTGAAGACCTGCAACGACGGGTTCAGGTGCAGCGTGAGGCAGCTGTACTGCTGGCGCAGCGCATTGAAGTGCTTTCCACCAAATCGTGGCAAGTGGCCCAAGCGGCGATGGATGCCCTGCGGGTGGACGTGGAGCAATGGCAAGCACAGGCTGCGCAGCTTGTGATTGACAGTAATTGGCCTAGCGTGGATGTGAAATTTCCGCCACTGCTGGAGGCGTCCAAAGGTCAGCTTCTTGTGGTGTGGGATGCCTTTCAGGGCGCACTGGCATTGGCCGTGGCCGCGGCACAGGACGCTGCAGCCCCGCTGCCGCCGGTTCCGGTATGGGCTGACGAGTTGCGCGTGGTCCGCGGGGTCCCCGCCGAAGCGCCAGTCAAGCAGGCCAAACCCAAAATCGATCCACAAGTGCGTGCGCAGGCTACCGCCACAGTGCGGGAAGTGCTGGCCGCACTCGAACTCGAAATCGCTGAAGGCCATGGCAAGGCCAGCGCAGGCGCGGCCAACGCCCTGCGCCACGCGCTCAAGGAATTCGGCAGGGTTATTGACGACAAGCTGGAAAACCAGGCCCATGCCGCACTGGCTGCGGCGGGCGAACTCGAAGGCTGGCAACGCTGGCGCGCCGACCAGTTGCGCGAAGCGCTGGTCGCGCAGGCCGAAGGCCTGCTTAAGCGCCCCGAAGGCCAGGCCATCGGCGGGCGAAAGATGCAGGAAACCCTGCGCACCTTGCGCGAGCAATGGAAGCAAACCGACCAGGGCGGGGCGCCCAACCACTCCATGTGGAAGCGTTTTGACGAGGCCTGCAATGAGGCTCACAAAGTAGTCGAGGCCTGGCTGGACAAGGTTCGAGCCGAGTCGGCCGAGCACAAGGCACAGCGTCTGGCTTTGATTGATGAGATCAATGCCTGGGCCGCCGCCAACCAGACTGCGCTGGACGACGACTGGAAAGGCTTTAACCGCATCCTTCACCAGTTTGGCGACCGCTGGCGTGACGCTGGTCATCTCGGCGAGAAGGCGTTTGCTGAGTTGCAGCCCCTGTGGAAGACCGCCATTTCCAATGCAGCGGCTCCACTGGAGGCCCTTCAAGCAGAGAGCTTGGCTTTACGCCACGCGATGATTGAAGAGGCCAAGGTTTTGGGAGCAGCAGCCGAGTTGCGCATTGATGCGGTCAAGGCGTTGCAGCAGCGTTGGCAAGCCCAAGCCCACCGGGTGCCCATGGACCGCCGCCACGAGCAAAAGCTGTGGGATGCCTTTCGCAAACCGATCGACGATGCTTTCAACCGCAAAACCGCTGACCGTGAAAAAGCTGAAGAGGCACTCGGCGCGCGCGACCGTATGGTGTTGCAAGCCGCCAAGGCGCTGGACGCCGCAAACGCCAGTGGCGATGCGCAGACCATACGCGCAGCTATGGCAGGTCTCGAAGCAGCCTTGCAAGGCCAAGCGCAAGCGCAAGCAGATGTGCAGACGGCAGGTACCCAGGAGAGCGAGGCTCAAGCCGCATCACAAGCCAACGCTTCTGAGCAAAATGCATTAATAGCCCCCGTGGAATCAGCGAATGACGCTACTGAATCTATAGCGGCTAGCGCGGACGTTCAAGATGATTCGTCGCCTGATGCTGTGGCAGATGTCCCGGTTGAACCGGCCGCCCCACCGAAGGCAGCGCCCAAGCGAGTGATTGCCGCGCGTGGTGACGACCGCCCCGGCACCCGTAAGGACGTTCCGGCTGCGGCTGGCACACGGCCTGGCAAATGGGGAGACCGCAACGACACGTCGCGGGGCTCGCGCGACTCCAAACCGGGAGCACCGGGCTTTCAGCGACCGGATAGCCGCGATGGCGGACGCCCAGCAGGACGTTTTGGTGCAGAGGGACGCGCTCGCCCCGATGCATGGCAGGATGCCCCCCGCTTGGGTGATGCGGCATTCAGAGCCCAGCGTGATGCGCTGGAGCAAGCGCAAATGGCCCTCAAGAAGCTGGCTGTGCAGGCCCATGGGGAGGCACTTACCCAATTGTTGATGGCTTGGGAAAGGCGCGACGCCAGCCTGGTGCCGGGTTCGCAAGAACTAGGAAGCCGTGCAACGTCGGCGACGCGCACGTCCTGGGTGCAGGCCCTGGGTGATGAAGCCAAAGGAGGGACCAAGGTGAGTGACCCCCATGTTGCCTTGTTGCGACTGGAGATGGCGGCCGAGGTGCCAACACCTGCCGACGATCTGGATGCCAGACGCAGCCTGCAGTTGCAGTTGTTGACGCGTCGCAACGACCCACCACCCGCACAGACCTGGGGTCAGGATACGGCGGCAGTGTTTGCGGGTCCGTTCAACCCAGTGGCAGCCCGGCGGGTGCAAAATGTGTTAAAAATCTTGCTCAAGAAGTAGGTGTTGTCGATGCAACCGTGCGTGGTTGCGGTTTGTTGAATAAGGGGAAATCTGTGGACTCCATCGAAGACCTTCTGCGTCGGCTTGAGCAACTCAATGCCATCGGTGCTGCGCTGTCCAAAGAGCGCGATATCACCCGGTTGCTAGAAAGCATTCTGGTGGCCGCGAAAACCATTACGCATGCGGATGGTGGAACCTTGTACCGGGTCACGGAGGACAGGCAGGCCCTGCGCTTCGAGATTCTCAAGACCGACTCGCTCAATATTGCCATGGGCGGGACATCTGGCAAGCCGATTGACTTCCCTAACCTGCCATTGCGCGACGAGCAGGGTCGGCCCAATGACTCGCTGGTTGCAGCCTATGCTGCGATTCACTCCCAGACGGTCAATATTGTCGATGCCTACACCGAGGCTAATTTCGATTTTTCGGGAACACGCCAGTTTGATGCACGTACCGGTTACCGCTCGCAGTCGTTCCTTGCGGTGCCCATGAAGGACCATGAAGGCGATGTGATTGGGGTGCTGCAACTGATCAATGCCAAGCGCGCAGCGAGTGGCGAAGTGGTGCCGTTTTCTAGCTCGGATCAGAGTCTGGCCGAATCGCTGGCGTCACAGGCAGCAATCGCCATTACCAACCGCAGCCTGATGTCGCAGCTAGAGACGCTGTTTGAGGCCTTCATCAGTCTGATTAATCTGGCTATTGACGAGAAATCGCACTACACCGGCGGTCACTGCCAGCGTGTGCCTGCGCTGACGATGATGTTGGCCGAGGCAGTCAACGCCCATCAGCGGGGTCCGCTGGCCGCATTCAATATGGATGACCGCGACCGGTACGAACTCAAGATTGCCGGGTTGTTGCATGACTGCGGCAAAGTTACCACGCCCGTGCATGTGGTGGACAAGGCAACCAAGCTGCAGACTTTGTTTGATCGCATTGACCTCATCGATACCCGTTTTGAAGTGGTCAAGCGGGATGAGGAAATTGCGGCGTTACGCGCACAGTTGGCGTTGCGTGAGCCGAAGGACGCTGCGACTGAGTCAAAGCTGTGGACCCAATGTCGTGAAAAAATTGACGCTCTGGACGCAGATCGCGCATTTTTGAGGCGTGTCAATCAAGGCGCTGAGTCCATGCAGGACGCTGACTTGCAGCGCGTGCGCGATATCGGTCACCAACGTACCTGGCGCAGTGTCAGTGGGCTGGAGGCCGAACTGTTGAGCGCCGATGAGATTGAAAACCTGACCATCCGGGCCGGCACGCTGACCTTCGGGGAGCGCGACGTCATCAACAACCACATTGTGGCCACGATCAAGATGCTGGAGCAATTGCCCTGGCCTAAGCATTTGAAGAATGTGCCTGAATACGCCGGTGGCCACCACGAGCGCATGGATGGCAAGGGGTATCCCAAGGGCCTTACGCGCGACCAGATGTCGGTGCAGGCGCGTGTGATGGGGATTGCCGATATTTTTGAAGCACTGACCGCACGCGACCGACCTTACAAGGAAGGGATGAAACTGTCGCAGGCCATGCGCATCATGAACAAGTTTAGCGTGGGCGGGCACATTGACCCTGACCTGTTTGAAATCTTTGTGCAAGAGGGCGTCTACCTGCGCTACGCCCACCAGTTTTTGGACCCGTGGCAAATCGACACGACTAATCCGAAAGACTGGATGTAATTCTTGCGGAGTGCGTTGCCATGGCGGGGGGTATTCGCTCGACCGTGAAGGAATCTGAGATATGGGTGGCCGCGCGGCGCAGGCGCAGTATCTCTGCGCGAGGTGGCGTTGCCGTCAAATCCCAGTCGCTGAGAACTAATCGCTCGCAGCCGACACCGATTGCGTGGCGAGCTGGTCGGTGCGTGTGTCCGTGAATGACGTGGCTTGCACGCGCAGTCGCCAGTTGAATGGTTGCGCACGCTGTGTCGACGTCGGCGTAGTTTGCATTGGTCGGCTTCCGCGCTTCGCTCATGGAGCGCATGGAGCGGGCGACTTCCATGCGCTCGGCAAGTGTTTGGCTTAGAAACGACTGCTGCCATTCCTGGTTGCGAACCTGTGCGCGAAATTGCATGTAAGCGGTATCGTCCAGACACCACGCATCACCATGGGTCAAGAGCCAGCGCTGGTTTGCAAATGACAGCACCGTGGGGTCTTCCATTGCGGTGCTGCCACAGGCAGCCATCAGCTCCGGGCCCATGAGAAAGTCGCGGTTGCCGCACAGAATGTACAGATTTACACGTTGAGAGACAGCACGTAAAACGTTGGCGCAACGCATTTCAAAGCCTGTTTCGAGCGACAGCATATCGTCGCCGACCCATACTTCGAACAGGTCGCCCAGTATGAAGACAGCGTCAGCCACCGTCCCGTGTAAATAATCACTCCAAGCCTGAAAGGTCTGCAAGTTGGATGATTGCAAATGCAGGTCTGATATGAAATCGATGCAGCCCCAGCGGGCAGAGGCATCGATTTCCATTTCAAATCGGCCCTGGCTTACAGCGCGACGGCTTTTTCAATCACGACGTCTTCCTTTGGTACGTCGTCATGAAAGCCGCTGCGACCGGTTTTTACCGCCTTGATCTTGTCAACTACGTCGGCACCGGAGACCACCTTGCCAAATACGGCGTAGCCCCACCCCTGTGCGCTCGGCGCAGTGTGGTTGAGAAAGCCGTTGTCGGATATGTTGATGAAAAACTGTGCCGTGGCTGAGTGGGGGTCACCGGTGCGGGCCATGGCCACTGTGTAGTTGTTGTTCTTCAGGCCGTTGTTGGCTTCGTTCTGAATGGGCGCATCGCAAGGCTTCTGGTTCATGCCGGGTTCCATACCGCCCCCTTGCACCATGAAGCCAGGTATGACGCGGTGGAAAATGGTGTTGTCGTAATGCCCCTTGCTTACGTATGACAAGAAATTGGTGACCGACTGGGGTGCCTTGTCTTTGTCCAGTTCAAGGGTGATCACACCGTAGTTGGTGACGTGGAGTTCGACTTGTGGATTGCTCATGATTTATTTCACTAGAGTAGCGGAGTTGATAACGATGGGGGTCTGGGGCACGTCGCCCGCACCGGTGGGCGTGACTTTGATTTTGTTCACGATGTCCATGCCGCTGGTTACTTTGCCAAACACGGTGTAACCGTCGGCAGGCCCTTTGGCATTCAGGAACTCGTTGTTCTTGACGTTGACAAAAAACTGCGCCGTTGCCGAGTTCGGATTACTGGTGCGCGCCATGGCAACAGTGCCCAGGTCATTCTTCAGCCCATTGAGTGCTTCCAATGGCACCGGTGGGCGGGTTGGACGTTCGCCATTCGCCGCCGTGTAGCCGCCGCCCTGAATCATGAAATTGTTGATCACGCGGTGAAAAATCGTGCCGTCGTAGTGCTTGTCTTTCACGTACTGCAGAAAATTCTCAACGGTCTTGGGTGCCTTGTCCGGGTAGACCTCAATCACAAAGTCGCCCATACTGGTCTGAAACTTCACTTGTGGAGCCGGTTCAGCCATTGCCGCCATTGGCAGTAACGTGGCGGCTAGTCCTGCCACCATTGCTCGCCGAGTCCAGTATTTCCATTGCATCATCATCAAATTACTCCCTCAAAAAAAATCTTCCATCGGTTTTCCTGGCGAATCCAGTATTGCCGCTTGGTCCAACCCACTCGGGTTCCATCTGCGACCTCACCAAAAGTGACCACCATCGTGTCTGCAGCATCAGTCCAGCGCAAGTAAGAAACATCCTTGAGCTGGATGGTGCGCCCCTGTGTCTGGTCGAGTTCAGTTTTCAGGGTCGGGGTCCACTGTTCAAGGGTCTTGCCGTTGCTGTTGAAGTCAGGTGTGTAGTATGTCAGCACTTGCTGCAGGTTGCCCGACGTCTTTGCATTGCGCCAGCCGTGCAGAGTATCCTCGAATGGCTTGCTTTCGGCGCGCGTGCTTTGGGGCACGACCCAGTTCAGCTGTGATGCGATTACGACCGGAGTGGTCCTTACTTCAACCGTGCGGATGATGTGTTGCAGATCAGGGTTTGCCAGCACTACGCACCCATCGGTAGCTTGCGGCGGCCGGGAAAACTGGCTCGGTGGAGTGCCGTGCAACCAGATGCCGCTGCCGGTTTTGCCGCGCTTGCTGTCGAGAATATTGGGGTAACTAATAGGCAATGCACCTGAACCGTAAAAATCTTTGAGTGATTTTGGGTCGAGATTGCTGGTGATGTAGTACACACCCAACGGAGTACGCTGGTCGCCTTCCATGGTTTTGGATGTGCCTGCTTTACCCACTGAAATGTAGTAATCCGCCAACAAACTCAATCCGCTTGGGCTGTTTTGAAACAAGTAGAGGCGCGAACGCGATGCATCGATGGCAATGGCATGTTTCGATTTTTGCGAAAGTGCAAGAAACTGCGACGGGAGGGTGCCTTCTTTAGGACGTTCACGCAGCGCACGCACACGCCGTTGCGATTCCTCTCGCAATTCGGCCAGGGCAGCGCTCGAACTTCGTGCAACCGCTTCTGGCACGTCGCCAAATACCTTGATAGGGCGGGTTTGCCCCGCTAGAAGGTCACCGTGCACCAGTTGGGCTAACTGAAAACTGGGGAAATCTTCCACCAGTCGGTCTGCCCTGGCGAGTGCGTCGCGGTTTTGCGCCTGGGCAATCAACTTGTAAATTTCGATCAGTCGTGCCTCGGCTACGCCCTCCGTGTCTTTCACAACTGCCACTTCCTGACGTGGCGCCTTGGACTTGCCGGGACGCTTATGGTTGAGTGCGTGGGCTGGCCCGGTACCGATTAGTACCAAGGTCAACAGCAGCGGGCCGCCCACGAGCGTGCGCGTGCCAGCCATCCACAATTTCAACTTCATGTCCCGGTGGACTCTTTGACAATGTGCCAACGGTCACCACTCTTGACCAGATCCAGGGTCTTTCGGCTGGATACTGCCAGCCCGTTGGCTTTGTAGTCCTGGCGAAATTTAGCAGTGGCAGTGTTACCAGATGTGGTGACAGTGAGGTTTTCCAGCTTCACGCTGATCTTGGATTTGCTGCTGATACGCTGGCGACGCTCTTCTTCCCAGGCATTGCGGCTGAGGGAGCCGGGCGGGCTGAAGTCTTTGCCATAGGAAGCCAGATACGATTTGACGTCTTTGGCGGCCCAGGCCTTGGCCCAGGCGTGCACTGCGGCCTCGGCATCCTTTGGGTTGTTGTTGGGTGCTGTTGCGTTTGGTGTTGCAACGGTTGCCACAGGCGTGACTGCCGCTGCAGAAGGTGGCGCCACTGCTACCGGTGGTAGTGGAGTGGGTGCGCCAGTTGTGGGGACTGCAGCGGTCGTACTTGCGGCGGGCGGTGCCTTGGCCGCCGCAGGGCCGGGAAGTGTTGGCGCGGGCTTTGTTGCTACTGGCGCTGGAGCGGGTGCAGCGGGGGCGGGCGTCAGGGAAACGCTGGGGCGCTGACTTTTGGCACCGATCGGGTTGAACAGCTCACGGATCAAGGCCAGTTTCGGCGGAACGCCAGAATTCGAAGCATCGAGTTGCAGTGCTTTGTTGTACGCCTGGCTAGCCAGCTTTGCGTAGACATCGCCTAAATTCTCGTGTGCCGTAGCGTAACTGGGGTTGGTCCGAATGGCCATTTCCAGTGCCGTGCGAGCTTTGTCAAACTGGCTCTGCCCGGCGTACAGCACGGCCAGGTTGTTGTAGGGTTCCGGCAACTCGGGGAAGTCTTCGGTCAACCGGGTAAAGGTGGCAATGGCGTCCGTGGTCTTGCCTGAATCGCGCTGAATGACCCCCTTGAGAAACCGCATTTGCGGGTCACGCGGCTTTGTGCTCAGATACTGGTCAGCTTTGGTCAGCGCTTCTGGCAATTTACCAGCCCGAACCAGTTGTGATACGTCTGCATACTCATCGGCGTGCGCTACGGAAAACATCAGAGCGGCTGCGAGGCTCAACAGTCGCAGGGAACCAAGGATGAGTAAACGGGAGTGCGTCATAAAGCTTTCAGATTTTCAGACGGTGAATAGGCCCTCTGGCAAGGGCTTTATACTGCGTTGAATTGTAGCTGAGGGGTGGAAGCGCCCGTTGGCTACAGACCAAAATTTACCCTTTACGAGATGAGTACGAGAGAATCCATTGCCGGGAGTCGAAAGCTTTGCGCAATGGTGAAAAACACCCATGAGTTTGCGCATTTACAACACGCTATCGCGTGCGCTAGAGCCGTTTACACCGATTGAAGCCGGTCACGTCCGGATGTACGTCTGTGGTATGACTATTTATGACCTCTGCCACATCGGTCACGCTCGCATGATGATGGCATTTGATGTGGTGCAGCGCTGGCTTAAAGCCGGCGGCATGCGGGTGACCTATGTGCGAAACATCACTGACATTGACGACAAGATCATCAAACGTGCGGTGGAGCGCGGCATCACCATTCGGGCACTGACCGACGAAATGATCGCAGCCATGCACCAAGACATCAGCGCCCTGGCCATCGAGTCGCCGAGTCTGGAGCCGCGGGCAACGGAGTTTGTTCCCGAGATGCTGGCCATTATCCAGACCTTGGAACAAAAAGGTCTGGCCTATCAGGCGACTAACGGTGACGTGAATTATTCGGTGCGCAAGTTTCCGGGTTACGGCAAGCTGTCGGGCAAGTCGCTGGATGAACTGCGTGCTGGAGAGCGTGTGGCGGTGCAGGATGGCAAGGAAGACCCGCTGGACTTTGTCCTTTGGAAGGCCGCCAAAGATACTGAGCCTGAGGACGCCAAATGGGACAGCAATGCCTTGGGTTACGGGTTTGGCAAGGGTCGACCGGGCTGGCACATCGAGTGCTCGGCCATGAGCTGCCAGACCCTGGGGGAAACCTTCGACATTCACGGCGGCGGTGCTGATTTGCAGTTTCCGCACCATGAGAACGAGATTGCGCAGAGTGAGGGGGCTACCGGTAAACCACTTGCCAACTTCTGGGTGCACAACGGATTCGTCCGCGTGGACAACGAAAAGATGTCTAAATCGTTGGGTAATTTTTTTACCATCCGCGATGTGCTGCGCCAATACGATGCCGAGACGGTGCGTTTTTTTCTGATCCGCACCCACTACCGCAGCGCTCTGAATTACAGCGACGCCCATTTGGACGATGCCCGCACGGCCCTCAAGCGCATGTATACGGCACTCGATTTGGTGCCGGCCAGGACCCTTGCGTGCATTGACTGGAGTGAGCCGTTTGCGGCGCGTTTTAAGGCGGCCATGGACGAGGACTTTGGGACGCCGGAGGCGGTGGCAGTGCTGTTTGACCTTGCGACAGAAGTGAACCGGACGCAGTCTGCACAAGCTGCTGGTTTGCTACGCGCGCTGGGTGCCTGCCTTGGGGTGCTGCAGGGAGACCCAAAGGTTTTTTTGCAAGCCGGTTCCGCGTTGGGTGAATCAAGCATTTTGGAGCGTATTGCCGAGCGCGCCGCCGCCAAGGCGGCGAGAAACTTTGCGCAGGCTGACAACATCCGAAAGAACCTGCTGGAGCAAGGTATTGCGCTCAAGGATTCGGCGACTGGCACGAGCTGGGAAGTGTTGAAATGATGCTCCCAGTCAAGAAGCCGAACAGTGAGCGCCAGGCCCCATTTTTTTGGGAAGAAGCCTGCAAACACCTGACGAAAAAAGACCGGGTGATGAAGCGTTTGATACCGCAGTTTGGGGATGCCTGCCTGGAGACGCGGGGTGATGCTTTTGTCACATTGGCGCGCAGCATCGTGGGCCAGCAGATTTCGGTCAAGGCGGCGCAAACCGTGTGGGATCGTTTTTCGCTCCTGTTGCGAAAAATGACGCCCCCGAATGTGCTCAAGCTCAAGGTGGATGACATGCGTGCGGCCGGTTTGAGCGCACGCAAGGTGGAGTATCTGGTTGATCTGGCACTGCACTTTGATAATGGCGCGTTGCACGTCAAGTCGTGGGATGCCATGAGTGACGATGAAATTGTGGCGGAACTGATTGCCATACGTGGCATTGGGCGCTGGACGGCGGAGATGTTTTTGATCTTTCATTTGATGCGCCCCAATGTGCTGCCGCTGGATGACGTGGGCTTGATTAACGGTATCAGTAGGAACTATTTTTCGGGCGATGTGGTCAGCCGCAGTGATGCCCGCGAGGTAGCAGTCGCCTGGGCCCCCTACTGTACGGTGGCGACTTGGTATATTTGGCGCTCGTTGGACCCCGTGCCGGTGGAATATTGAAACCCTATGTGCCTCCAACTGATTAGGATTAACCATGGCCAAGAAGACATTTCTGGATTTTGAACAGCCCATTGCCGAACTCGAATCGAAGATCGATGAATTGCGTTATGTGCAGAACGAGTCTGCGGTGGATATTTCCTCCGAGATCGAGCAGCTCAGCAAAAAGAGCCAGCAGCTTACGAAAGACATTTACAGCGATTTGACGCCTTGGCAAATCACCAAAATTGCCCGTCATCCTGAGCGCCCGTACACGCTGGATTACATCAACGAGCTATTCACCCACTTCGTCGAATTGCATGGTGACCGGCATTTCTCCGACGACCTGAGCATTGTGGGCGGCCTGGCCCGCTTCAACGGCACGCCCTGCATGGTGCTGGGCCACCAGAAAGGGCGGGACACCAAAGAACGTGGCCTGCGCAATTTTGGTATGAGTCGGCCAGAGGGTTACCGCAAGGCTTTGCGCCTGATGAAACTGGCCGAGAAGTTCAAACTGCCGGTGTTCACGTTTGTGGATACTCCAGGGGCCTATCCTGGCATTGACGCTGAAGAGCGTGGCCAGTCGGAGGCAATTGGACGCAATATCTTTGAAATGGCACAGCTCGAGGTCCCGATCATCACCACCATCATTGGTGAAGGTGGGTCCGGTGGCGCTCTGGCCATTTCGGTCGCTGACCAATTGGTCATGCTGCAGTACTCCATCTACGCCGTCATCAGCCCGGAAGGCTGTGCCTCCATCCTGTGGAAGACATCCGACAAGGCGTCAGATGCGGCTGAGGCCATGGGTATCACCGCTCACCGGCTCAAGGCCCTGGGCGTGATTGACAAGATCGTGAATGAACCCGTGGGGGGTGCGCATCGTGACCACAAGCAGGCTGCTGCCTTCCTGAAGCGCGCCCTGGCTGACGCCTTCCGCCAGATCAGTGACCTGAAGGTCAAGGAATTGGTGGAGCGTCGCTATGAACGCTTGCAGAGCTACGGGCGTTATACCGATACCAAAGCTGCCGGCAGATAGCCCAGCGTGACGCAGTCGGTTGACCAGGCCCTGCAGGGCTTTGACCCTGCATTGCCCCTGGCAGTTGCGTTGAGCGGAGGTGCCGACTCGGTTGCCCTTTTGGTGGCCTGCGCTGAAAAGTGGCCGGGGCAGGTGGTGGCACTGCATGTCAACCATGGCTTGCAAACTGCGGCATCAGGTTTCGAGGCGCATTGTCAGATCGTGTGCAGCCAGTTGAATGTTCCGCTGCTGGTTCAGAAGGTAGATGCAGCCAAGCGCTCGGGGCAAAGTCCAGAGGACGCCGCACGTCAGGCGCGTTACAAGGCTTTTTCGACTCTTGCCCTCGTGGAATATGCGCAGTACGCTATTAAGTCAATAGCAGTGGCGCAGCATGCAGACGACCAGGTCGAAACCCTGCTACTGGCCTTGAGTCGGGGCTCCGGGCTGGCGGGCCTGAGTGCCATGCCGGCCTGTTGGCAGCGTGACGGCTTGATTTACTACCGACCCCTTCTTCAAGTCGCCGGAGTTGACATCCGCAAGTGGTTGGACGGGCGCGGTGTGCCGTTTGTGGAAGATCCGACCAATGTTGACGAGCAGTTCACCCGCAACCGCATACGAGCACGCCTCATGCCGGCTTTGCGCTCGGTGTTTCCTCATTTTCTGGACACTTTAGCGCGCAGTGCATCGCATGCCGCACAGGCCCAGTGTGTACTGGATGAAGTGGCCTCGCAGGATTTGCTCCAGGTGGGTCGCCATGGTGATGGCTTGCCACAGATAATGGCACTGCAGTCATTGAGTTGGGCCCGCCAGGCCAACACTCTGCGGCTTTGGCTTAAAAGCAGCTTTCAGACCATTCCCAGTACGGCCCAACTTAACGAGTTGCTTGAACAGATTCGCGCCTGCACCACACGTGGCCACGGTATCCACATCAAGGTGGGCGCTGGATTTGTGCGGCGCAGTGGACAGGTTTTGACTTGGTACAATCCCTAGGTTTTGCTTCTAGAAAATTTGATTTCATGGCATTGATTGTTCATAAATACGGCGGCACGTCGATGGGTTCTACCGAGCGCATCCGCAATGTTGCCAAACGCGTTGCCAAATGGGCGCGCGCAGGCCACCAGATGGTGGTGGTTCCTTCGGCGATGAGTGGCGAAACCAATCGCCTGCTGGGCCTGGCAAAAGAGCTTGCACCTTCCAAGCAGGGTGATGCTTATGCCCGTGAACTCGATATGCTGGCAGCCACTGGCGAGCAGGCGTCCTCGGCCTTGCTGGCGATTGCGCTGCAAGCTGAAGGCATGGAGTCTGTCAGCTACGCGGGCTGGCAAGTGCCGATTCGCACTAACAGCGCCTACACAAAGGCCCGAATCGAGTCGATTGACGACGCCCGCGTGCGTGGCGACCTGACCGGTGGCAAAGTGGTGATCGTGACTGGCTTTCAGGGTATGGACGACCAAGGCAACATCACGACGTTGGGGCGTGGTGGTTCTGATACGTCGGCCGTTGCGGTTGCGGCCGCCATGAAGGCCGCTGAATGCCTGATCTACACCGATGTCGACGGTGTCTACACCACCGACCCGCGCGTTGTGCCGGAGGCGCGCCGACTGAAGACGGTCAGCTTTGAAGAAATGCTGGAAATGGCCTCCATGGGCTCCAAGGTGCTGCAGATTCGTTCGGTTGAATTTGCCGGCAAGTACAAGGTGCCGCTGCGTGTTTTGAGCAGTTTTACCGACTGGGATATCGACATCAATGAGGAAGCCAAATCCGGCACTCTGATTACTTTTGAGGAAGACGAGAAAATGGAACAAGCCATTGTGTCCGGCATCGCATTCAACCGCGATGAGGCCAAAATTTCTGTGATGGGTGTCCCCGACAAGCCCGGTATTGCAGCGCAGATATTGGGCGCGGTGGCGGACGCCAATATTGAAGTTGACATCATCATCCAGAATTTGAGCAAGGACGGAAAAACCGACTTCAGCTTCACCGTCAACCGCGGCGAGTATGCAAAGACGATGGACTTGTTGAGGAACAAGGTGGTGCCCACTTTGGGAGCCGAAGAAGTGGTGGGCGACACCAAGATATGCAAAGTGTCGATTGTTGGTATCGGCATGCGTAGCCACGTGGGTGTGGCCAGTCGCATGTTCCGTGTGCTGAGCGAAGAGGGCATCAACATCCAGATGATTTCCACCTCTGAAATCAAGACATCTGTCATCATTGACGAGAAGTACATGGAACTGGCGGTGCGGGCCTTGCATAAAGCATTTGACCTTGATCAGTCACCCGGCTGAAAAGTGCTTTGAGTCGTGCGATAATGCGACTCGATTTAGGAATCGTGACCGAGTGGCCGAAGGTGCTCCCCTGCTAAGGGAGTATGGGGTGTAGAGCCTCATCGAGAGTTCGAATCTCTCCGATTCCGCCAAACCTAAAAAACCCTTGTAAAACAACAACTTACAAGGGTTTTTTTTCGCCTGTACCGGGCTGAGATGAAATTTTTGAGACATCGAAACACCCAAAAACATCGTTCAAATGTCCCCGAGTGTCCCCGTTTTGTCCCCGCACTGTCCCCGTTTTGTCCCTGTTTGTAAGTTTTGACTGAAATCCAAGTTTTTTGACGGTAATGCGGCTTTTTTTGGCGATGCTTTCAGCCCGCGCTCTATTCGTTGAACCAAGCCAATCCTGCAGAACGCCCGGATTGTCTTGCCCCATTCGGGTAACGATCGCTATCGCAACATCCGAAGTCCGGGTTCAACTCATTGGGGATGTCGTTCGACAACCCCAGCCGTAAGGCTAGCCCCTGGACGACGCTCAAACGGACTGTCAAAACAAAGTCGCTTCGTTTGGTTCGCTTTG
>CANNRR010000064.1 GCA_947508055.1 Burkholderiales bacterium | reverse complement strand
TTGCCAAGCCTGCCTACACCACTACCGAGGGCAGAAAGCCGATACTGAATTTGGCTATGGCCATGCAACAAAGGCAGTGGATCAAGGGGCTTTGGGATGAGGCCACGCAGTTCGATTTGCCGGTCAAATTCGCCTCCCATCATCCGCCCGGCACAGGCTAATGGAAAATTTGGGATTAACAGCCTCTGCAAATTTGCAGACCCAACCATTGAGCAGCGCCCGGCAAGTCCGGGTTTTCTTACGTCTGGGGCTGGTGTATTTGGTACCGAATCATGTACCGCAGTCTGTAAATAGTCTGTAAGGTCACAATTGAAAAAGGGTTTGCTACTATTTTCATAGCTGCAAACCCTTGCTGGTATTGGTGGGACCTGCGGGGGTCGAACCCACGACAAACGGATTAAAAGTCCGCTGCTCTACCAACTGAGCTAAGGTCCCGACAGAATGAAACTAGTTGCCTGGAGGCATCCTGCGAAGCTTTCAATTATATAGTTTTTATACTCGACTTTTCAAGCCATCTGAAATTTTATCGAGGACCCAACCGGCTGCGCACATTCCAAATGTTGCGGTGACTGCAACGACAGAGCCATAACCATGGCAGTTCAGTGAATTGTCACCCGGCACCACTTGACACGAAGCGTCAACAGGCTGGACGGCCTCGCGGCTGAACACGCATTCGACGCCCATTTTCTTTCCCTGGCGTGGCGCACCATGCTCCCTGCGCAAGCGGTAACGCATTTGTGCCAATAGCGGATCGTGGGTAGTCTCGCTCAGGTCGGTCACATCAACCTTGTGTGCGTGGCGCTTGCCGCCGGCAGCGCCAACAGAAATAAAGATCACTTTGGTTCGTCTGGCCCATTCAGCCATTGCCGTTTTGGCCTTGATTTGATCGCACGCGTCAATTGTTGCATCCACATCATGCGCGATCAGACCAGGCCAGTTGCCGGGTTCAACAAAAGCATCTACCGACGTGACCTGACACTCAGGGTTAATCAAAACAATGCGGTCTCGCATGGCCTCAATCTTTGCCTGCCCGATAGTTGAACTCAGTGCGTGAACTTGACGGTTCACGTTGGACTCGGCAATATGGTCGAGGTCAATCAGCGTCAATCTACCGACCCCGCTGCGCGCCAGGCCCTCCGCAGCCCAGGATCCCACTCCACCGATGCCGACGATAGCCACATGGGCTGCACGAATTCTTCTGGCGGGTTCGACTCCATACAATCGCTCCAACCCTGCAAACCGTCGAGCCAAATCCACGCTATTGTCAGAACCATCAGACAACGCAGGAGTAGCCAAGCACTCACTCAAAACGCTTACCGCAAACGGGTCAGACGGTCCTTGGCGACTTGTGCGGCCTCAGACGCGGGATAGTTGGCGAGCAGTTCTTCCAGAGTTTTACGAGCGCCTTTAGTGTCTTTCAGTTCCAACTGGCAATTGGCAATGGCCAAGACAGCCTCCGACATACGCATGTGATCGCCTCCCAGTCCAACCAATGCGCGAAAACTGGCCACAGCATCCTTGTAGTCCCGGGTTGCATATTGTGCGTTGCCGAGCCAAAAAAGTGCCGACTGCCGATACCCGGTCTTAGGGAAACGGTTCAAAAATTCGACGAATGCCAGTTGCGCCGGACCGAACTCTCCTTTGCGAAAAACAGTCATCGCCACATCATAATCACGCATTTCAGAAGGGTCAGCAAGAAATTCACGCCCGTCAACCGACACGCGAACCGGTTCGAATTTGCGTAAACGTTCGTCCAATGACTGCGCTGTGTCTTTTTGCTGCCGCTGAACTTCGGACAGGTCACGCGCCATCTGCTCATTCTGACCCCGCAACTTCGCCACATCGGTGCGTACGACCTCGAGTTGGTTTTGCATTTCGATGAGACTTCGCCGCAATTGTGCGCTGTCATCGATTGCACGACGCGTCTCATCTTCCAGACGCGATTGCGTGTCCTGCACCTTTTGTCGAAGATCCAGGATTGCCTTGCGTGCTTCGTCGTCGTCAAATAGTCCTGCATAAGAAGAGCAAAAAAAACTCATCAGCGCAAGACTGACCACCGTCAAACGGGCCGACCGACCCATGGAAGAGAAAGACGGTGCGCTCATCGGTAGGAAATTTCAGCACGCCTATTTTTTTCCATCGCCGCTTCAGTGGAGCCTAGGACCGCAGGCTTCTCCTTGCCAAAACTGACGGCCTCAACCTGGTTGTCGGAGACGCCCAGCAAGCCCAATGCCCGGCGTACCGCTTCAGCGCGCTTTTGGCCAAGAGCCAGGTTGTACTCACGTCCACCACGTTCGTCGGTGTGCCCTTCAACCGCCACTTTTCTGCTCTTGTCAGCCTTGACGAACTTGGCATGGGCTTCAATGATAGACTGAAACTCCGGCCGAATGGCAAAACTGTCATAGTCAAAATAGACCGTTCGGTTGGTAGCCATCATAGCGGCCGATGAGTTTGCGTTATCCAAAGCGACACCGGTGACAGCGCGTTGACCCACACCAGCGCCATCCTTGCCGTCCGCCTGGGAAACGTTGGTTCCGGATTTATCCTCAACCGGAACATCGTTCAATTTCACGCCAGAACTGCAAGCGCCCAGCAGTACAGCCAGTGCTGCAGTCCACATCAATCGATTCATCCATAACTCCTTGTTAAATTACAACTACTTTTGCACTGGACCCCAATCGGGTTCCCGAATGTCGCCTTTTTGACCCGCCAGTCGCGCCTTAATCTTGCCATCAAGCGTTGTTGTCATCAGTGCCTCACGACCCGTCTGGTGGGTTGCATAAATAATCAGGCGGCTGTTTGGCGAGAAGCTGGGGTTTTCATCGGCCGTCGTGTCGGTAATTGCGTTGGTTACCCCAGTCGCCAAGTCCATGACATGCAACTTGAAAACGCCACTCACCCTTGAAATATAGGCCAGCCACTTACCGTCAGCACTGAGCGAAGGTGAAATATTGTAAGTGCCAGTAAATGTCACCCGCTCGGCATTTCCTCCAGCCGATGGAACGCGGTAGATTTGCGGAGCCCCGCCGCGGTCACTGACAAAGTAAATAAATCGACCATCCGCGGTAAAAACAGGCTCGGTATCAATGGCACTCGACTGTGCCAAGCGTCTCGGCTCGCCACCCGCGGCATCCAGCAAATACAACTGCGAACCACCGTCACGACTCAGGGTCACTGCCAGCGTTTTTCCGTCCGCAGACCAGGCCGGCGCGCTGTTAGATCCTTTGAAGTTGGCAACAAGCCGACGTTTTCCAGAAGCAATATCATGCACAAAAATCACAGGCTTGCGCGACTCAAAAGACACATAAGCGATTTGCGACCCATTGGGTGCCCACGATGGGGAAATAATGGGCTCGGCGCTATTGAGGGCGCTTTGTGCGCCCTCTCCGTCGGCATCTGCGACCCACAGGTTGTAGATTTGACCAACCTTGGTCACATAGGCAATGCGTGTTGAAAAAACTCCCTTGTCCCCGGTTAATTTTTCGTAAACAAAATCAGCCACCCGGTGCGCGACCAAACGCAGGTCACCGACAACCACCGCGTAACTTTGACCACCCAAGTCCTGGCCGCGCACCACGTCCCACAGCCGCATGCGCACATCGTAGCGACCGTCGGCCAATCGTGTGATGCTGCCGGTTACCAAGGCGTCAGCGCCCTTTTGCCGCCAGTTCGACACATCGGGCCGCGACCCTTCATCCAACGCAACTCCACCAGTTTCGATCGCTCGGAACTGTCCGCTTCGCTCAAGGTCGGCAAGCACAATTGCAGCCATTTTCTGAGGTGCCGCGTCATCTCCACGAAAGCCCGCGACAGCGATCGGAACCTGCGTCAAACCAACACCTGAGACTTCGACGCGGAACTGCGCGATGGCGGGCAGGCAAGCAAAAGTTGCTACAAGAATTAACAGTCGTCGTTTCAGCATCGCTACATTATCCCAGTGTTGTGATAACCACATCATCGTTTGGTCGCTTTTGCGAATAGCCCAGTCCAGGTTGGATTACATTCGTCATGGACCGCTCCATCACCCGCTTCGCGTTTTGCGATTCCTGAGCGCGAGACACCTCTTTGTGCCACAAATGAAAAACTTCGGTGGCACAAAACCCATTCTTTCGCGCGACCCCGCAATTGTGCAGACGCACGACCAAATCGGCATCCTCATGCCCCCACCCAACGAATGACTCATCAAATCCGTCGACACGTTCAAAATCGGATCTCCAAACACCCATGTTGCAACTGCGGATTCCTTTCCATGAAAACGCACGGTCAAGTCGCATGGACAGGTCAGGCAACCGCAAAAGGCCTGTGAGCTTGTTGGCATTTCCGCGCACTCGCTGCAATACCCAATACCAGAGCGATCGTCCACAAATACTATCTGCTCCTGTCAATACGCCGCTGGTCAGATCGGGTGACAGCAACACACGACTGCCATTGACGAAGCACCCAGTCTGGGCCAAAAGCTTGTGCCGGGCTATAAAGTCCACCTCGGGAACACAGTCGCCGTCCAAAAAAATGATGTATTCGCCAGTGCAAGCAGCGACACCACGGTTTCGGATGCGCGAAGCCGTAAAGCCCACATCCGGATGCCAGACGTAGGCAATACGCAGTTTGTGTGCTACTTCCGACTCGGCAACGGCATGTAAATGCTCTTGTCGTGAACCGTCGTCGGCCACCACAACCTCAAAATTGCAGTCAGTTTGCAGCGTCAAGCCGTACAAAACCGCCAAAAGCGCATCGCTGCGGTTATAGGTTGTAATCACCACGGAGACAAGCTGGGAAGCATTCATTTTGAACTAGACTACGAGGCAGGCAATCCGTCGGCCACCTTCAGAGTTGGCCGAATACTATCACCCCCGATGAGCAAAATCTCCGTATACATCATTGCCTTCAACGAAGCCGAAAAGGTCGCCGCGACCATTGAAAGCGCCAAGTGGGCGGATGAAGTGATCCTGGTTGACTCCTGGAGCACCGATGGCACACCCGAAATTGCCGCCCGAATGGGCGCCAAGGTGGTGCAAGTGGAGTTCAAAGGTTTTGGCGATCTGCGCAACCAGGCTATTGCTGCTTGCACTCACCCATGGATTTTCAGTCTGGATGCGGATGAGCGTTGCACCCCTGCGGTCGAGCAGGAAATACGCTCCATCATCAACAGTCCAGACTCAGCAGACGTGTACTGGATGCCGCGCCGCAATTTTTTCATGGGGCGCTGGATAAAGCATTCCGGTTGGTACCCGAATTACCGCCAACCCCAGTTGTTTCGCAATGGCTGCATGTCATATGACCTGAAGCCAGTTCATGAAGGCTATTTGTTGCACTCAGCAAAGCCCATTGCTCACCTGCGCAACGCCATCTGGCAGTTTCCGTTCAAGAACATGGCCGAAGTGATGCACAAGTCCAATCGTTACTCCACGCTAGGAGCACAAAAAATTATGCACAAGCGCATCACTATGGGTGACGCCTTGACGCATGGGATGTGGGCGTTTGTAAAGCATTATGTGTTCAAGCGGGGGTTTTTGGACGGTTGGGCCGGATTTGTGATCGCACTTGGCAATTTTGAAGGCACGTTTTACCGATACGCCAAGACCATCGAAATGCAGAAAGGCGCGCAGTGGCAAGCTCCTACAGCACCCCCGCGCGATGCGTAACGTAAACCGGGCATCCTGGAGCCTGAGCCTGAGCCTGAGCCTGAGCCTGAGACTGGGACTGGTTTGTCTGGCGGCTGTGTCCGTCAGCCTGCCCATGGCGTGGATTAGTTTGACCAAGGTGCTGGTGTTTGTCGTCGCGATGGCTTACTTGATGCACCAGGGTTGGTATCGCCGCACCGATGCGACCATCGGGCAACTGTGGACTCCATGGGCAGTGACCCTGATACTGGTGTGCTCGGCCTGCAGTCTGGTTTGGACCGCCGCAGACTTGACCTCCGCTTTAGTAACTTTCGTGAAGCACGCCAAACTATTAGAAATCGTGCTGCTCATCAGCCTGATCCGTACGGCAGCAGAAGCACGTATCGCCATCACCGCCTTCGCCTTGGGACAAGCCTTCATGTTGCTGAGTTCGTGGCTAATGTTCATTGGCGTAAACGTGCCTTGGCACGCCGATGCACCCACTCCCTATGTGGTGTTCTCGACCTATCTTGACCAGTCCGTCATGTTTGCCATGTCGGCCAGCGTGTTCTGGCATTTAAGGCATGAAAAGCTTTGGTCGCCTGTGGTTGGCACCGTCGGTGCTGCACTGGCCGTCACCAGCACGCTGCTGGTTTTGGAAGGACGGAGTGGGTATCTTATTGCGTTGGCCGGACTGGCTTTAGCAATCATGTGGACCGTACCCCATAGACTGCGGCTTGCAGCGCTTGTGTTTGCGCCTGTGGTGATCTTGCTTGGCCTTTTGCTTGGCTCGGCGCAGGTGCAAGAGCGCGTCTCCAAGACTCTACGAGAGGGCCAGGAGTTTGCACAGGGCACGCCTGTCCAAGTCGATGACTCAACAGGATGGCGCCTCAACGCGTGGCGCCGCTCCATCCAGGCAATGGCGGAAAGACCGCTGCAGGGTCATGGCGTGGGTGCTTGGACGCCGGCTGTGAAGCGGTTGGAGGGGGAAGGCAAGAGCCCGATTTTTGGTCAGGGCAATAACCCAAGCAACCCTCACCAGGAATACCTGCTATGGGGTGTGGAACTGGGTATCGGCGGCCTACTGATGTTCTGGGGTGCTTTGGCATGCATGGCGCGAGACGCACTGCGATTCCGGCGGCCCATCAAGCGCGCCACTGTGTCAGTGTTGGTCGCCATTGCGATCGCCTGCACATTCAATTCAGCCCTGTATGACGACCTGATTGGTGATTTTTTGTGTGTTAGCTTAGGCTTATTGATGGCACTCGGTACCCGCAGCATGACCAAAGGCAATTCGCAGAAGGAGGTGCCAGCATGACAACACCTGACCGCGCATCCAGGGACAGCTTGCTCGCTCGCATGCAGCCCCTCTGGACATACTTCGGCGCCTACCCCGGCACTTGGGCCATCGTGGTGCTGGGCGCCATCGTTGGTGCCGCAACCGAGCCCATGATTCCGGCACTGCTCAAGCCGCTTCTCGACCTGGGCTTTCAGCAGCGCTCTTTGGAGCTGTGGACCGTTCCTGTGGTGCTGCTGGCGCTCTTTGGCGTGCGTGGACTAGCGGGCTACGTGGCACAGATTGGGCTTTCACGCATTACCAACCAGGGACTGTTGATCATGCGCCGGGCCATGTTCAATAAGCTACTGGTGGCCCACATGCGCCTGTTTGCTGACCAGACCTCCAGCGCGTTGTCCAACACCATCGTCTACGAAACGCAAAACGGCGCCTCCATGCTGGTCAACTCGCTGTTAAGCCTGACACGTAATGCGCTCACACTGGCTGCCCTCACCGGCTACCTTTTTTACCTGAACTGGAAGCTGACTCTCATCGTCATTGCCGTGTTTCCAGCAGTGGCATGGGTGATGCGGGTGCTAACGGCCCGGTTGCACAAGCTCACCAAGGCCAATCAGGATGCCACCGATAGCCTGGCCTATGTGGTCGAAGAAAATGTGCTGGCCCACCGCGATATTCGCCTCTACTCGGCCCAGGCCTCCCAGGCCAAGCGTTTTGAACTGCTGGGAAACTCACTGCAAAGCCTGGCCATGAAGTCCACGGTTGCCGGTGCGGCTATGACCCCCATGACACAGATGCTGGCTGCCATGGCGCTGTCGGCCGTGATTTCCGTGGCGCTGGTACAAAGCGCAACCACCGACACCTCGGTGGGCGGGTTTGTCGCATTCGTAACAACGATGCTGATGATCATTGCGCCCATCCGCCAACTGTCCGAAGTGTCCGGCCCCATTACCCGGGGCCTGGCTGCTCTGGAGCGGGGCTTGACACTGATTGAGGACGTTCCTAAAGAGGCGCAGGGAGCATTTTCCAAACCGCGCGCCAGCGGTGAGATTGAGTTCAAGGACGTGATAGTCCAGTACGGTGCACCGGATTCTGCACCGGTCATCAACTGCCTAAGCCTGTCCATCCATGGTGGTGAGACGATTGCCATCGTCGGAGCGTCGGGTGCCGGCAAATCCACGCTGGTCAGTCTGCTACCTCGATTCGTCGATCTTCACAGTGGCGAGATCCTGCTGGACGGACACGACGTGAGCGACTGGAATCTACACGCCCTACGCGCGCAGTTTGCCTTTGTCAGCCAGCACGTCATCATGCTCAATGACAGCATCGCAGCCAACGTGGCGCTGGGCACGGAACTACAGCGCGACAAGGTGCAGGCCTGCCTGAACGCCGCCAACCTGGGCGCCCTGGTCACCGACCTACCGCAAGGGATGGACACCCTCGTGGGCCACAACGCCATGCAACTCTCAGGCGGTCAGCGCCAACGCCTGGCCATTGCCCGCGCGCTCTACAAAGACGCACCCATACTGATTCTGGACGAAGCCACTTCGGCCCTGGACACCGAGTCCGAGCGCGCCGTACAAGACGCACTGCACGGCCTGATGCACAACCGCACCACGCTGGTCATTGCACACCGCCTCTCCACCGTGATGCATGCCACCAGAATTGTGGCCATGGAAGCTGGGCAAATTGTGGAGACCGGAACCCATCAGGAACTCCTACAGCGCGACGGGCATTACGCCCGTTTGTACCATCTTGGACTGGGTTCCAATAGCGCGCAGTCTGCATAACCCCACGGGCCTGCTGCGTTCAGGCTTTTGCCGCGACCTTGTAGTAAATGGCTTCCTGCTGCAAGGCAATCTCAGACCACAAATGCTGTCGGGCAAACCGCAGCCCCTGCATGCGCAGGCATTCTGTCAACGTTCCATCTGCCAGTACACGCGCTAGCGCTGCATGCAGCGCAACCGAATCACGCGGGTCGCTCAACAGAAGGGCATCCACACCCACGCTCAGCATTGCCGAAATACCGCAATAACTGGCACCACTCACCACCACCGGCAGGCCGTGGGCCATCGCCTCCAGCACCACCATGGCAAAGGTGTCTTCCAGCGTGGGGTGGGCCAGGCAATCAGCGGCCTCATAGGCGACATCCACCGCAGGCAAGGCACCCAGGAAGAAGACACGCGCGCTCTGGCCACTGGCGTCTAGCTCATGTTGTACCAAGGCCTTTTGCGCAGCATTGCCCGCCACAGCCAAAAAAACGTCAGTCGGCAATTGGGCCAGCGCCTGAATGAGGGTGGGCAGACCCTTCTTGCGAAAATCGTTGCCCACGAAAAGCACACAACGCCCTTGCAGCGGCAAGCCGAGTTGCGTGCGTGCAATCAACCGCTGCTCTGGCGTGCTGCGCCCAGGCACCGCAGCCACGCCCGGAGTGACTATCTCGCACGCCCCGACGGTTTGCGGAAAGCTGGCCGCCATAACAGGCTCTTGCGTGCTGGACGCCAACGCAATGCAGCGCCCATCAGCCACGTTGTAGCGTGCACGCTCCAGCGCCAGATAGGCCAGCAGGCGCGGACTGGTCACAATCTTGAGCCAGCGCAAAGCCCGCCGCCAGCCACTGCGACCTTGCAGCAGGCTGTGCGTGACCGGAACCACATGCACTGTCTGCACCTGGCCATGCCAAGTGTTCTCGTGAGAATGCACTACATCGAAGCCCGTGCGTGTCTGCCACCAGGTGGCAAAAGCAAACCACAACTGGTTAATCCAGCGCGGCTTGGTAAACGGCAGCGATATGCGGTGGTAATGGACACTGGGCCACTGGTGGTCGATTTGTTGGGCAAACACATGAATCTCATGCCGACTAGACAACTGCTCCACAAGCGCAATGGAGTAGCGTTCGGCCCCACCGCCAGTCGGCTCGAAGATGCGGTTCAGTACGGCAATGCGCAGGCGCTTGGGTGGCGCGGTACTCATGCGCGGCGCTGGTCTTCGTAGTGGGAAGCCAGTTTCCACCAGAGCAAGGGCCTGCTGGTTCGGCGCAACACAGGCACACGTGGCAATTCCAACAGGCTGTCGCCCGCATGGCAGCGTCCGCGTTGCGTGGTGGTGGCGCTAACAAAGCCTGCTTGGCCCACGATTGCAACATGCTCAGGAGTGAATTCGCCATATGGGTAGCAAAAATGTGCCACAACGGCACCCGTAAACTGTTCAAGTTCCGTCTTGCACAGCGCAATTTCCTGTAGTGCTGTTGTGGCATCCACCTGAGTCAGTCGCACATGGTTGCGGGTATGCGCCCCAACCTCCTGCCCACCCGCCACCCAACGCTGCAATTGCGCTACCGACATCAACTCCGACGGAGGCACACCGTTGTGCCGGTCCCAGCTGTTGGTTTGCCCCAGCATGGCGCTGATCACGTAGCAGGTGGATGAAAAACCGAGCCGATGCAGTACTGGCAGTGCATGGGTCAGGTTGTTCAGATAGCCGTCATCAAAGGTAATACCAAACACCTTGCCGCTGTACTCGCCACGCAAATAAGGCTGCAGAGCTGTCATCGACAACCCCCGGTAGCCCAAAGTCTGCAGAAAGGCCATCTGCTGTTGAAAGTGTTCTGGCGCCACGCTCAGACTGCGAAAACCGGTGCCTCTTTCGGGCGCGGGCGCAATCTGGTGAAAAGTCAGTATGGGTACCGGTGCGCGGCTCTGTACGGTAGGAGTCACAGTGTATTCAAAGGCTGGTGTGTGCCTGTTCTACAAAAGAACAATATCGTACTGCTCCTGCCCCATGGCCGCCTCGCTTTGCAAGGACACCGGCTTACCGATAAACTCGCTCAAGCCCGCCAGGTGCTGACTTTCCTCGTCCAGAAACAGCTCAATCACCTTGGGCGAAGCAACCACGCGAAACTCGCGCGGGTTGAACTGCCGGGCTTCACGCAAAATCTCACGAAAGATGTCGTATGCCACACTGCGCGGGGTCTTGACAATGCCCTTGCCCTCGCAGGTCGGACAGGGTTCGCACAGCATGTGCGCCAACGACTCACGGGTGCGCTTGCGCGTCATCTCAACCAGGCCGAGCTGCGAAAAACCGCCAGCCATGGTCTTGACCCGGTCTTTGGCCAGTTGCTTTCGAAACTCGCCCAGCACCGCATCGCGGTGGTCTTCGCGCACCATGTCGATGAAGTCCACAATGATGATGCCTCCCAGGTTGCGCAAGCGCAGTTGGCGCGCAATGGCCTGTGAAGCCTCCAAGTTGGTCTTGAAAATGGTGTCGTCGAAATTGCGTGCACCTACAAAGCCGCCGGTGTTGACGTCAAACGTGGTCAAGGCCTCGGTCTGGTCCACGATCAGGTAACCGCCCGACTTCAAGTCCACCCGGCGTCCCAACGCCTTGGCGATTTCCTCTTCGATCGAAAACAAATCGAATATTGGCCGTTCGCCCTTGTAGTGCTGCAATTTTTCGGCTGCCATGGGCATGAACTCGGCACCAAAGGCCTTCAGTGCATCGAACTGCTCACGCGAATCGACCCGAATGGTCTGGGTTGACTCGCTCACCATATCGCGTAGCACCCGTTGCAACAGGCTCAAATCCTGGTGCAGCACCGACTGTGGAGGCAAGCGGGTTGAAGCGTCCTTTATGCGTGCCCAAGCCTTGCGCAGGTAGCCAATATCATCTGCCAACTCAGCGTCGTTTGCGTCTTCTCCGTTAGTGCGCAAGATGAAGCCGCCGCCCTGCGTTCCCGCCAGATGCTGCAAACGTGCACGTAACTCATCGCGCTGGCCGCCCGGAATTTTTTGCGATACGCCAATGTGGTCGTCCTGCGGCAAAAACACCAAGAGACGCCCAGCAATGCTGATCTGGGTCGACAAGCGTGCACCCTTGGTGCCAATAGGCTCCTTGATGACCTGCACCATCAGGGCCTGGCCTTCAAAAATTTGTTTTTCAATCGGGGTGACGGGAGCTGACCCTTTGGCGATGAACGGCGCATCGCCATCAGGTTGGCGGTGCCAGACATCGGCCACATGCAAAAATGCGGCGCGCTCCAGACCAATATCGATGAACGCGGATTGCATGCCCGGCAGCACTCTGGCCACCTTGCCCAGGTAAACGTTGCCAACCAACCCACGCTCCAGAGCACGCTCTACATGCAATTCTTGAATGGCACCGTTCTCCATGATCGCCACACGCGCTTCCTGCGGAGACCAGTTGATCAAAATGTCCTGTTGCATCGTGGGTATTCCCGTTTGATCCTCTTACAAGGCAAAGCCGATGGCGCGCAGCGCCCGAGCTGTCTCAAATAGCGGCAGGCCCATGATGCCAGAGTACGAACCACTCATGTGGGCGATATGCGCAGCCGCCACGCCCTGCACGGCATAGGCGCCCGCCTTGCCCATAGGCTCGCCGGTGGCCACGTAAGCCTCGATGTCGGCTTCCCTCATATCGCCAAATGTCACCCAGGATTCGCTGCAGGCCTGCTCCTGGCCATGTTCGCAGCCCAACGCAATGGCGGTCATTACCCTGTGCGGTCGGTTGGCCAACGCACGCAACATGCGCTTCGCATCCTCGGGGTTCTCAGGCTTGCCGAAAATGGTGCGGCCCAAAGCTACGGTGGTATCGGCACACAGAACAGGCGCGGTTGGCAACCCGCGCCGGGCCAAACGCTGTAGCGCAGCTTCCAGCTTCAAACCTGTCACACGTAGCACGTAGGTTTTGGGTGCTTCGCTGCGCAACTGCACTTCCAGCGACTCGGCATCTTCGTCGTTACCTGCCAGTAACAGTTCGTGGCGCACACCCAGTTGGTCCAGCAACTGGCGCCGCCGTGGGCTTTGGGATGCGAGGTAGATGAAGTCGGGCGTTAGGGCCATATTACTCTCGATGGTAGGGATGATTGGCATTGACCGACCATGCACGGTACAACTGCTCGATCAGCAGCACGCGTGCAAAGGCATGGGGCAGAGTCAGATCGGACAATCGAATTCGCTCATGGGCGCCCTGTCGAAAAGCGGGGTCCAGGCCATCGGGACCACCAATGACCAAGGCAACATCGGTACCGCCAAGTTGCCAATCCTTCAGCTTTGCAGCCAGCGCCATCGTGGTAACAGTCGTGCCACGCTCGTCCAGCGCCACAATGCGGCTTCCCTTGGGGATGGCCGACTCAATTCGGGCACGCTCTGCCGCGTACAGCGTCTCCAACGTCTTGGAGCCACGCGGCTCAGTCTTGACGGCCTTGAGTTCGACCTTGAGTTCATGCGGAAACCGCTTGGCGTAATCGTCCCAGGCGGTCTGCGCCCAATCGGGAACGCGTTGCCCCACGGCGACGATGAACAGCCTCACCGTCGGGTCAAGCCTTGCGGGCGCTTGTCTTTTTGGTGGCCGGTTTGGTCGATGACTTTGCCGCCGATTTCGCAGCCGGCTTTGCCAATGGCTTGACCACCAGCGTTTTCACCGATTTCGCAGCAATTTTCTTTGCCGGTACCGCCTTTTTGGCAGGTGCAGTGCGCGCGGGAGCTGCTTTCACAGGCGCCGACGACTTGAACGCCACCGTCATTGGCTCTGCCGATTTGCGTGCCGGCGCTTTGAATCCGGCGGCTCGGTCAGCATCCTTCTTCAACTGCGCCTTGGATGGGAAGGCTTCCGCCACGCCCTTCTTGGCCGCATTTGATCGGCGCAGGCTTGGCTCGACTTTGGGTGCAGCCTTGGCAACGGGTTTAGCACTCTCAGCCATCGTCGGCTTCATTGATCCCAGCTTCAGACGCACGGGCTTCTCACCCCACAGTTCTTCCAGGTTGTAGTACTGCCTAAAGGTTGGCTGCATGATGTGCACGACCGCTTGACCGCAATCCACAATGATCCACTCGCCATTGACCTCCCCTTCAATGCGGGGCTTGTCAAAACCGGCCTCACGCACGGCATCGCGCACGCTGGCGGCCAGGCCCTTGGTCTGGCGATTTGACGTGCCCGAGGCCACAATCACCCGCTCGAACAAGGCCGACAAGTGCTCGGTGTCAAACACCTGAATGTCCTGGGCTTTGACGTCTTCGAGTCCATCGACGATGGCGCGTTGGAGCTTGGTAATGTCTTTTTTGGCAACAGTAGGTTTGTTCATCAGGCAGTTTGATAAAGATGGTGATGGGCAATATAACGCGCAACGGGTTCAAAAACCAGAGGCGCGACGCTTTGGCGGTTGGCCAAACGCTCTCGAATATCAGTAGCACTGACATCCATGGGGGGCAATTCGATCGGCTGAAAGGGTACAAATCCCCCTGACAGTGCATCAAAAGTGCCTCTAGCCCCCGCAATACCTGCGCGAGCCGCTACACATATTGTAGCGAAGTCAGGAATCTCCCGCCAACGGTGCCAAGTTGTCAGTGCCGCGGCCTGGTCTTCACCGATGATGAGGAAGAGTTTGTCAATGGGTATTTCGTCCCGCAACTCTGCCAATGTGTCTACCGTATAACTGGGACCATTGCGCCGGATTTCACGCGGATCAACCACCACGCGATCCAATCTGGCAAAGGCCAGTCGGACCATTTCCAGCCGGTGCACGGCAGGCGTCAGGCTACGGTTTTTGTGCCACGCCTCGCCGGTGGGTACGACACGCAGTTCGTCAAGCTGAAGTTGCTCCAGCGCAGCCATTACCAAGGCTGAATGGGCGGTGTGCGGCGGATCAAACGCCCCGCCAAACACACCCACACGGCGCTGCGACCCAGCAACCACGCTCACACCCAATCTCGCCGCGGCAAGAACTGCGTGTACAACGCGGCTTCGGGCGACCCCGCCTCCGGCACGGACTGGTAGGTCCAGCTCGCTAGTGGCGGCATGGACAACAAAATGGACTCGGTACGGCCACCTGATTGCAGCCCAAAGTGCGTGCCCCGGTCCCACACCAGATTGAACTCCACATAGCGGCCACGGCGGTATAGCTGGAAGTTGCGTTCGCGCTCGCCATAAGCCATGGCTTTGCGGCGCTCGACCACCGGCATATAGGCGGTTAAAAAGGCGTCGCCAACGGATTGCATCAGCGCAAAGCCGTTGTCAAAGCCCCCTTCGGAAAAGTCGTCAAAGAAGATACCGCCAATGCCGCGCTGCTCACTGCGGTGCTTCAGATAAAAATATTCGTCGCACCATTTTTTGAAGTGCGGATATTTGTCAGTACCAAAAGGCAGCACGGCATCACGACAGGTGGCGTGGAAGTGCACGGCGTCTTCCTCCCGACCGTAGTAAGGCGTCAGGTCCATGCCACCACCAAACCAGCATACCGATTCGGCACCTGGGTGGGCAGCCGAGATCATGCGCACATTCATGTGTACGGTGGGCACATAGGGATTGCGCGGGTGAAACACCAGCGACACACCCATGGCCTCAAACGGCGCACCGGCCAACTCGGGGCGATGCTGGGTGGCTGAGGGCGGCAACCTGGGCCCGCGCACATGCGAAAAGCCACAGCCCGCGCGCTCAAACAGCGAACCGCCTTCCAGAATCCGGGTAATGCCATTGCCCTGCAGCGGCTCACCGGGAGCCTTTTCCCAGGCGTCCGACACAAAAGCCTGGTCGTCCATCGCAGCCACGGTCGCGGTAATGCGCTCCTGCAAGCCCATCAAATAGGTGCGCACTTGCACCACGCGTGTTTCGCTCATTTGGCGGCCTTGGCGTCACCGGTCGGTTTGACGGCGCGGTGGCCAATGTCGGCGCGGAACTGCATGCCGTCAAACCGGATGCCCTGGATCGCGTCGTAAGCCGCTTGCCGAGCTGCGCGCGGATTCTCGGACAGCGCAGTGACGCACAGCACGCGCCCGCCACTTGTGCGGGTTGCGCCATCAAACGACTCGGTGCCTGCATGGAACACCATGCACGATTCACTCTCGGCTGGTAGCCCCACAATAGCATCGCCCTTGCGCGGTGTGCTGGGGTAGCCATAGGCGGCCAACACCACACCCAATGCGGTGCGGCGGTCCCAATCCAGTTCCATGTTTTCCAGACCACCAGGCTCGGTAGCGGCCCACATGACATCCAAAAAGTCTGTTTTCAGGCGCATCAAAATAGGTTGCGTCTCGGGGTCGCCCATGCGGCAGTTGAACTCCAACGTTTTGACTTGGCCCTGCGGATCAATCATCAAACCGGCGTACAAAAAGCCGGTGTAGGGAATACCGTCTTGCTCCATGCCCTTGAGCGTAGGCAAAATGATCTCGCGCATGGCGCGCGCATGCACCTGGGGCGTGACCACCAGTGCCGGCGAATAGGCACCCATGCCTCCCGTGTTGGGGCCCTGATCGCCGTCCAGCAAGCGCTTGTGGTCCTGACTGGTGGCCAGTGCGACGACATCGCGTCCATCGCACATGACCATGAAGCTGGCTTCTTCACCATCCAAAAACTCTTCTATCACCACGCGCGGTACAGCTTGACCGCCCTCGTCAGCGTTATGCACCACACCCAGCGTGTTGTCCAGCAGCATGAAGTCAATGGCTGCGTGGGCCTCATCCAGCGACATGGCCACGACCACGCCCTTGCCAGCGGCCAGGCCATCGGCCTTGACCACAATGGGTGCACCCATGCGCTGCACGTACGCGTGCGCGGCCACGGGGTCGGTAAAGGCTTCAAAAGCCGCCGTTGGAATGTTGTGCCGCAACATGAACGCTTTTGAAAACGCCTTGGAACTTTCCAATTGCGCAGCGGCCTTGGTAGGACCAAAAATCCGCAGGCCGTGTGCTCGGAATTCATCCACCACGCCAGCCGCCAGCGGGCCTTCTGGTCCAACCACGGTCAAACCAATCTTGTTCTCCTGCGCCCATTCACGCAGAGCCACCACGTCGGTAATGGGAATGTTCTGCAAACGCTTGTCCAGTTCCGTGCCGCCATTGCCAGGTGCCACATAGACCATTTGCACTTTATCGGACTGCGCCAGCTTCCAGGCCATGGCATGCTCACGGCCACCGCCCCCGATCACCAAAACATTCATAAAAAACTCCGATGCGCCTTGGCGCGATTGCAATAGCTGAACTCTGGCTGGATGCTCATAGGGCGGCGTTGTGGAAGATGTCCTGGGTATCGTTCAGGTCTTCCAGCACGTCAAGCAGTTTTTGCATGCGTGCGGCATCATCGCCCGTCAGTTCAATCGTGTTTTCGGCACGCATCGTAACGCCTGCCACCTCTGCCGTCAGGCCCGCCGTCTCCAGCGCCTGCTTGACGGCCTCGTAGTCGGCATAGGCGGTCAGCACCTCAATGGCACCGTCATCATCAGTAAGCACATC
>CANNRR010000063.1 GCA_947508055.1 Burkholderiales bacterium | reverse complement strand
TGCATCAAAAACGGCATGGCGTAGCGGTTCTTTTGCGTCAGTGGTGTGTCGATGTAACCCGGGCAAATCGTGATCACCTTGACACCGACGTGACGCAACTCGCCGCGCAGGCTTTCGCAATAGCTGATAACGCCGGCTTTGCTGGCGCAATACGCGCCATGACCGGGTAAGCCACGAATACCCGCCACGCTTCCTATACCCACCAGCGCACCGGAGCCGCGACGCGACATGGGCTCAACGAAGGCGTGAAAAGTGGCGGCCAAACCGACGTTGTTGATGGCGAAGGTGCGGGCCAGCACGTCAAGATCCTCCCGCACTGCCGTATCCATCCCAATGCTGACACCGGCATTCGCAATTACGATATCGGGCACGCCCTGGCTTTGCAGACACTGCTGTGCTGCTGCCACAATGCTGTCAATCACCACCACATCCGCGCTGTAGACTCGGTAACGCGAGGCATCCAGAGCACGCCCGGACGCCCACGTTTGTATTTCGTCGGTACGTCGGGCCACCAGCGCCAGACTAAAGCCGGCCTGGTAGTACCGCCACGCCAGCGCCTGCCCAATTCCGCTGGATGCGCCAGTAATAAAAATCAATCTGGGCATGGCCGGTTCTCCAAAAATAATCAATTCAGAACCGGCATCAGCGTGCCCCGCACGCGCCCGCTCAACTGCAAGACCTGCTCCACATTGTCATACTCCATGCGGTCGGCAGTAAACCGGTCCTTGCCACGCAACAATTCCACGGGTTTGTGGGACAGCACCCGCTCGGTGTTCATGAACGCATGCAAAAACTCGCCCCGGTACTCCATCCTGGGGAATGCGGTACCTCCTTGGATGACCTCCGCGTCGCGCACGATGACCGCATTGCCCATGAGTTGCACCTCCGACGAATCCTCATTAGTCAAGCCGTGTTCCGCCGTTGCGGTCGTAATCCTTCCCTGCGCATCGAACGATCGCACACGAACCTGCTCGATCTCCAGCCACAACGTGTCCGGGTAGTGGCGAGCCTTGGCGCCCTGCACTTCGGTTCGCACGCGACCAGCCGCATCGAAGGTCTTTACCGAGAACTCGTGCATGAAATAGTCAGGTTCATGAGCTGGTGCGCGTTGCACCACGGGGTCACTAGCCGGCGACGTGCTGCGCACGAGCCAGTAGGTTCCCAGCGCCAGCAGGCCCATGGATATCAGTGGGAAGTACAGTAGAAACCGCTCCCACGCATCCCGCAAATAACCCATCATTAAGTGTACTTTTCCAGCAAATCCACATAGCGGCCACTGGCCACCAACAGAACGTCACAAAACTCCCGAACCGCGCCATCGCCGCCACGCGCAATGGTGACATGGTCCGCGACGGCCAGCACTTCAACATGGGCATTGGCCGGCGCACAGGAAAAGGCACAGTGACGCATCACCGGCAAATCCGGCCAGTCATCGCCCATGGCGGCAGCCTGAGTCCAATTTAGTCCCAATATTGTCAGAGACTGCTGCGCGGCAGGTTGTTTGTCTTCCGTACCAAAGTGGGCGTGCACGATGCCCAGCGCCTCCAGGCGTACGCGCAACGGTTTTGAATCCCGCCCGGTGATCACCACCGGTGTAACTCCCGCCTCTTGCAGCAATTTCAACCCGTGTCCATCCAGCGAGTTGAATCGTTTGAGGGTTTCACCGGTTTCGGAAAACAGCAGGCCGCCATCAGTCAGCACGCCATCCACATCGAAGAAGGCAACTTTGACTCCCTGTGCCTTGAGCAGCAGAAGCGGATCTAAACGCAGTGCAGGTTTCATCAAATCACCTTCGCGCGCATCAGGTCATTGCTGTTGAGCGCCCCGCACAGGCGGCCTTCGGCATCGACTACCAGAACGCTGGTGATTCGATTGCCCTCCATCAGACCTGCGGCGTCCACGGCCAAGGCATGTGCATCCACAGTGAATGGCGCGCGGTGCATCACTTCCTGCGCCGTCTTGCCACGCAAATCCGTGCCCTGTTCCACCAGACGCCGCAGGTCACCATCGGTAAAAATACCGAGCACCCGGGCATCACTATCCACCACTGCCGTCGCACCCAGCCCCTTGGCACTCATCTCTCGCATCAGTTCACTGAAACTGGCGCCTGACAACACCTGTGGAACCATGGAACCGGTGCGCATCACGTCACTCACGTGGGTCAGCAGTTTGCGCCCCAACGCGCCGCCCGGATGGGACCGCGCGAAATCCTCGGCCCTAAACCCACGCGCATCGAGAAGCGCCACGGCCAGAGCATCACCCAAGGCAAGCTGCGCGGTGGTGCTTGCGGTGGGGGCTAAGTTCAAAGGGCAAGCCTCCTTATCCACCGCGCTATCAAGCCATACGTCAGCATGCACCGCCATGGTGGACTGCGCGTTCCCGGTCATCGCAATCACAGGCGCACCCAATCGCTTGAGAACGGGCAAGATCGATGCCATTTCCTGGGACTCACCGCTGTTCGAAATCGCCAGCACCAGGTCGGCTGAGGTGATCATCCCAAGGTCCCCATGGCTGGCCTCAGCTGGGTGCACAAACATGGCAGGCGTCCCTGTGGACGCCAAAGTTGCCGCAATTTTGCGCCCGATATGTCCGCTCTTTCCCATGCCCATCACCACGACCCGGCCCTGGGTTGCCAAAACCATCTCAACCGCCCTCGCAAAAGTTGCGCCTACCCGGCTTTTCAGCCCCAGCACGGCCGCCGCCTCAATATCGAAAGTCTCATGTGCCAGCGCAATCGCGCGCTGAGCCGAGAGTCCGGGGTGCTGCGTTGCGTAGTCAGTCATGCCGGCATTTTATAGACCGCAGCGAACGTTGGTAGCATGACCGAATAGCCGGACTAAAAATAACCCTGCACGACCTGCTGGCAGTCACCGAGCAAAATCTGTCAATTGCTAAAGGCACAGCACCGTCATTAGCAGGGGCACAATGGCGCCTGCCACATCCTTGTTTCCCCCACCTAATCGCCACGACCATGCAACACACCAGCATCAACCAATACCTTCGTGACAATATTCGAACGGTGCCCGATTGGCCGACACCTGGGGTGCAATTTCGGGACATCACGCCATTGCTGCAAAACGCCAAAGTATTCCGCGTGCTGATTGATGCCTTTGTTCACCGCTACATGGACCCCGGCATGCGCCCGGACATCGTTGCCGGGCTGGATGCGCGTGGCTTCATATTGGGAGCCGTCGTGGCCTACGAGCTCAACGTCGGGTTCGTACCCATTCGCAAAAAAGGCAAGCTGCCATTCACCACAGTGGAAGAAACCTACGAGCTCGAATACGGCAGCGCAACGGTAGAGTTGCACACCGATGCCGTGAAGGCCGGAGACCGCGTACTGCTGATCGATGACCTTATTGCCACCGGAGGCACAATGATGGCCGGGCGCAAACTGCTCGAACGACTAGGTGCAACCGTCATGGAAGGCGCCGCCATCGTGGATCTGCCTGAACTAGGCGGCTCTCAGAAATTACGCGACTCTGGACTGCCATTGTTCACGCTAGTCAACTACAGCGGACACTGAATGCGGCAGAAAAGCGAAACAAGTCAGTTCAAATCACCATATTGGGTGCCACTCAGAGGCGAGGGACGCTCTTGCATCTCGGTATCTTCAAAGCGAGGCGGAGCCACTGGATTGCGCCGTCCTGAATGAATGATTTCGCCCGGTGCCGACAGGGGCTTTGAGGCCTCGACCGAGGCCAGCGCCAGCTTGAATGCAACAACCTCATTCGGATCCAAAGGTTCATAGGCAGGCTTCGGCGCAACCTTCAGCACACCCGCGGGTGGAGATTGTGCGGGTCGGGTCAAGCCTGCCGCAACATGCTCGGTCACGCGCCAATACACCGCGGTAACCAGAATGCCGTGCTGGTTCTTGGCGTGCTGAGCGATCACCCCCTCAATCTCGGCCAATCGGGTGGTCTCGCCGACGTATTCGCGAGCCAGGTCCATCATGATCAGGTACTGGCCGCCACGCGAGTCCAGAGAAAGCACCTTGAATTTGTAACTCGACGACAGCACGCCAGCTTTGATCATCGCCTCACGCACCACCGAATACAACAGTTCGCGGCGCTCCATTCGCTCGCTTTTGCGGTTGGCTGCACTGCCGGGTGGTGTGGTGTGGGCGCGGGTGCCGCCTTTGCCAGAAGGGTTGACTGGGACCGTGGCGTCCACATGGCCCAAACCAGAACTCTCCGCAGGGACGGAATGCCGGGCGGAGGGGGCTTTCGAGAACCAGTTCAAGAAGGACATTGGCTATGCTTTCGGTTTCGGCAACCGACGCAGTGTATTCCAGCTATTTGCCAATACAAAATTGGGAAAAGATGACACCCAGCAAGTCGTCCGAGGTGAACTCTCCAGTGATCTCACTCAAGGCGTTTTGCCCTAGCCGCAACTCCTCGGCCAACAAGTCGAGCGACTGATCCTGCACCGCAAGATGCAGGGTCGCCATGCCCAGATGGGCGTCCACCCGACGCAAGGCCTGCATATGCCTTTCGCGCGCAATGAAAGTGCCACCAGTTGGCGCCTGCCAGCCAGCCGTCTCCAGCAGCAAACGGCGCAACTGGTCCAATCCAGCACCCGTCATGGCAGACAGCGCAACGCCCCTCGGAGGCAGCGCGGCCGTCGGCACGGCATCAACCTTATTCCAGACATCGATTACCGGCACATTTTTTGAAAGCTTTTCGGCTATAGCACTCGTAATAGCTGCGTCAACCGCTATGTAATCAATAGCATTCAGTCGCGTCAGGTCATGCAGAAACAGCACTGCATCAGCGCCCTCAATCGCCTCCCAGGCCCGCGCAATACCGATCTTTTCCACGTCGTCGTCGCTGGGACGCAGCCCTGCGGTGTCGACCACATGAATGGGCACGCCCTCTATCTGTATGGTTTGCTGCACCTTGTCACGCGTGGTGCCGGCGACTGGCGTCACGATAGCCAGTTCAGCACCCGCCAGAGCATTGAGCAGAGACGACTTGCCGGCATTGGGTTGCCCCGCAATGACCACCGTGATACCTTCGCGTAGCAACGCACCCTGTGCGGCACGCTGCATAACGGATTGAAGGGCATGCTGCAAGCCCGTCAGCTGTCCCCTGGCATCCGACTTTTGTAAAAAATCGATTTCTTCCTCGGGAAAATCCAGCGTCGCCTCTACCAGCATGCGCAAATGAATCAGGCCATCCCGCATGGCGTGAACTTCGCGCGAGAACGCGCCGGAAAGCGACTGTGTGGCACTGCGGGCAGCCGCTTCAGTACTGGCATCGATCAAGTCGGCTATCGCCTCGGCCTGGGCCAGATCAATCTTGTCATTTAGAAACGCGCGCTCAGAGAACTCTCCTGGCTGCGCGATACGCATGGCAGGCAGGTACCCCTGCCCCGTCACAGTGTCAATCTCTGCCGCCGATTCCAGGCAACGCGCCAGCAGTAATTGCAGCACGACCGGGCCGCCATGCGCCTGCAACTCCAGCACGTCCTCACCGGTAAACGAATGCGGTCCGGGGAAAAACAGCGCCAAGCCCTGGTCAATGGGCGAGCCCTGTGCATCGTCAAAGGGCAAATAAGTCGCCTCTCGCGATCTCAAACTGCGACCCAAAAGATGCCCCACCCAGCGCTTAAGTCCCTTGCCGCTAACCCGCACAATCCCGACCGCGCCACGCCCGGGGGCCGTAGCAATGGCGATGATGGGGTCCTGGTGCCGCGAGAGCATGGGAGGGAGGAAAAGGTGCCTTGCCAGGGATACCGTGGAACCGGCTCCGCCGGGCCACTGGTATCGCCCCCTTGGGGGAGGCGCCGCAGGCGCTTCGGGGGTTATTTAAACTTGGGCAAGTTGAACTGTGGCGGCACGCCCATACGGGTGTTGATGACCCACTGCTGCAGGATGGACAGGATGTTATTGGTAATCCAGTACAGCACCAGCCCGGCCGGGAAGAAGAAGAACATCACACTGAATATCAACGGCATGAACCACATCATCTTGGCCTGCATAGGGTCCGGCGGCGTCGGATTCAGGGCCGTTTGCAGCAGGGTCGTAGCGGTCATGACCAAAGGCAGGATGTAGAACGGGTCAGGTGACGACAAATCCTGGATCCACAAAATCCAGGGCACATTGCGCATTTCCACGCTCGACAACAGCACCCAGTACAGGGCAATGAATACAGGGATCTGGATCATGATGGGGAAGCAGCCGCCCATGGGGTTTACCTTTTCCTCGCGGTAGATACGCATCATCTCCTGCTGCATCTGCTGCGGGTTGTCCTTCAAGCGCTCGCGCATCTCGGTGATTTTGGGGTTGACCGCCTTCATCTTGGCCATGCTGGCGTATGCCTTGGCATTGAGCCAATAGAACGCCGCCTTCAGCAACACAACCAGAGCCACGATGGACCAACCCCAGTTCTGGATAAATCCGTGCAATTTGTCCAGCAGCCAGTACAGGGGTTTGGCCAAAATGGTTAGCCAGCCGTAGTCTTTAACCAGTTCAAGACCGGGTGCCAGCTTTTCCATTTCCGTCTCCACCTGCGGACCGGCGAAGAATTTGGCGTCCACAACCTTGCTTGCGCCCGGCGCAATGGCATCCAATGGTGTGATGATGGTGGCGCGATAGCAACAATCCGCCACGGGAGAGCCAATATCGACCCCGTCCACGGAAATCGTGCGCAGCACACCCTCGGGCAACATCCAGGCGCTGGCAAAGTAGTGCTGCACCATGGACACATAACCGTCCGATGACTGCTTCTCAAAGTCTGCATTCTTCTTCTTGATGTCGGCGAACTCCACTTTCTGGTACTTTTTCGCGGCCGTGTAAACCGCAGGTCCGGTAAAGGTGGAATAGAACGAAGACTCGCCGGAAGGCTTGCCGCCGTCGCGTACCAATTGCAAATACAGCTGCGGCGACAACGGTGTCGCCGACAGGTTGGTCATTTCATGCTTGACCGCCATGTCGTAAGCGCCACGGCGCAAGGTGTATGTCTTGACCAACTTGATGCCACCCACATCTCCGGACGTGAACTGGACCGCCATCTCATTTTCACCATCCTTGAGCGCCCGCGCGCCGCTCACGGTCATGGGTGTCTTGTGGGTCGGGAAAGCACCGGCAGCACTGCCGCCAATGACGCCCGTCTGGGCCATGTAGACGCGGTCCTTCGTGTCGTCAAGCAGGACGAAGTTCCTGCTTTTGTCGGCCATGTCGGTGTGTTTCAGAAATTCGGTGCGTACCAGCGACCCGCCCTCTGTCTCAAAGGTCAATTTCAGCACATCGGTAGTAACTTCAATGCGCTCTTTGACGGTCGGTGCGGCGACTGGGGCTGCCACTGCGCCTGTCGGCACAACCGCTACATTGGGTGACGAGCCAGCTAGGCTGGGCACACCCGCCGTATTGGCGCCCGCTGCAACGCCCGGTGCACCGGTGGAAGTCGTCGCCGTCTGTTGGGCAGGATTCGGGAAGAATGTTGCCTTCTTCCCGTTGTATACCTGCCACTGGTCCCACAGCATCACCATGGAAAAGCCAAAAATCACCCACAAAATGGTGCGGCGAATATCGTTCATGAGGGTTTCTTTTCAGAGGAAGAAGAGATCAGCCGGGTAAACAGCCGAGGAAGTTCAACAGGAACCGGGTCGTTGCCACCGGCACACCAAGGGTGGCAGCGCCCAATGCGCGATGCCGTAAGGTAACTGCCAACCGCAGCGCCATGGGTCTGCAAAGCCTGCAACGCATAGACCGAGCAGGTGGGTTCAAACCGGCAAGCAGAGCCCAACCAAGGGCTCAAAAACAAGCGGTACGCTTTGACAATACCCAATAGGAATGATTGCATCATGCGCCAGTTGACGGTAAAACCCGCAAAAACAACTGCTGCAATTCGGTCCGTACCGCCGCCTTGAGCGCATCCGACGAAGCACTCACAAACTGCGTGCGATCAAACGATGCGCGCAGGCGCACAACGTGTGCCCGCACTGACAGGCGGGGTTCGAAATCAGCACTCACGTTGTAAATCTGGCGTTTGATGGCATTGCGCGTCACAGAGCGCTTGGCCCACCGTTTGGGAACCATGGCGCCCAGCCACACCCCCTGAATTGGAAATAGAGCCGGCAGTGCAGGGTTGTGCGCCACTGCCACCGGCGCTTCCAAAGCACAACAATGCAAAGCAAAGTGTGCCGTTCGGGCAAGCGTGTTACCCGCCAAAACTGCCTGAAACTGGGGCCGCGTCTTCAGTCGCTGCACGGCAGTGCCACAACCAGTCGGCACACCAGCAGTGCAAGAATGCGCATGTGCTGAAATATGCCCGCAGCAGTCGACTAGACAGCCAGGCGCTTACGGCCTTTGGCGCGGCGTGCATTGATCACGGCACGGCCACCACGGGTTTTCATGCGAACCAGGAAACCGTGGGTACGGGCGCGACGGATTTTGGAAGGTTGGTAAGTGCGTTTCATTTGGAATTCCTAACAGGCTCAGTTCTAATCAACCCCACTCAACAGAAGCCAACAGGGGAAGATCGCAGTCAAATCGCCCCGAACACAATCAGGGGAACCGTCGATTATCGCAAATTTTCTGAACAGGGGCAACACCTTACATCCGAAACACCGCGTATCGCTGTAAGTTCCATGTCCTAAACAAAAATGTGGATAAGACTTTGATAAATTACAATTCGACGCGCAGCAATCCAAAACTATCCACAGAAGCTGAAAAGAATAATGCCAGAGGGACTCCAATCAAACCGCACCCCGTCACCGGGGCACGACATCGGCCAAAGCCTGTGGCAAAGCTGTGTCGACCAACTTGCCCAGGAGTTGCCCGAACAGCAGTTCAACACCTGGATCAAACCCCTGAGCGCGCAGGTATTGGAAGACTTTTCGAAGGTCACCATTTTTGTCGCCAACCGCTTCAAACTGGACTGGGTCCGGGCCCAATACAGTGGGCGAATTTCTGCGTTGCTGGAAAAAATGTATGGCCAGCCAGTTCTTGTTGAGTTAGCGATTACTCCGCGCGAGTCAATTACCCGCTCTACCTCTCCATCACAATCAGCGGAGATGGCATCAGCAGAGGAAGCGGTAGCGGTGGGGGTAACCACTCCTTCAGGCCTGCCGAAAAATCGCATCAACAGCATGCTGACTTTTGACAGTTTGGTGGAGGGAACCGCCAACCGCATGGCACGCGCTGCTGCCATGCATGTGGCCACCATACCGGGCCACTTGTACAACCCTTTGTTTATCTATGGCGGTGTCGGGCTGGGAAAGACCCACCTCATGCATGCAGTTGGCAACCGGCTGTTGGCGGATAAGCCTGGGTCGAAAGTTCTCTACATCCATGCGGAGCAATTCGTGTCCGATGTGGTTAAGGCTTACCAGCGTAAGACTTTTGATGAATTCAAGGAGCGATACCACTCGCTGGATTTGCTGTTGATTGACGATGTGCAGTTTTTTGCCAACAAGGACCGAACCCAGGAAGAGTTCTTCAACGCCTTTGAAGCACTGCTGGCCAAAAAATCCCATATTGTGATGACCAGCGACACCTACCCCAAGGGACTGACGGACATCCACGAACGCCTGGTTTCGCGCTTTGACTCCGGTTTGACGGTGGCCATTGAGCCCCCCGAACTGGAAATGCGGGTCGCTATTCTTATCAACAAAGCACGCGTCGAAGGCACCGAAATGCCCGAAGAAGTCGCCTTCTTTGTGGCCAAAAATGTGCGTTCCAACGTGCGCGAACTTGAAGGCGCGTTGCGGAAAATTTTGGCGTACTCCCGCTTCAACCAAAAGGAAATTTCCATCCAATTGGCCCGAGAGGCCCTGCGCGACCTGCTGTCCATCCAGAACCGGCAAATTTCGGTGGAGAACATTCAGAAGACCGTGGCCGACTACTACAAAATCAAGGTCGCTGATATGTACTCCAAGAAGCGTCCGGCCAGCATCGCCCGGCCGCGCCAGATTGCCATGTACCTGGCCAAGGAATTGACACAAAAAAGTCTTCCGGAAATCGGAGAATTGTTTGGCGGGCGCGATCACACCACGGTGCTGCACGCTGTGCGCAAGATCGGTGGTGAGCGCCAACAGATGACCGAGTTGAACCAGCAACTGCACGTTCTGGAGCAAACGCTCAAAGGCTGAGCAGAAATCTGGAATAAAACGCTATTTTGCAGAAAGTAGCGCTTAAAACTGGGAAAATGGCAGGATTTTAAAAAAATTGGGCACTTTAGCCGGACCGTGCCACAGCAGACATTAAAGAAGAGGTTGACATGATCGTTTTGAAGGCAACGCAGGACAAAGTCCTATCGGTTCTGCAATCGGTAGCCGGCATTGTGGAGCGCCGTCACACCTTGCCGATTCTGGCCAATGTGCTGGTTCGCAAAACCGGCACGTCGCTGCAAGTCACCACCAGCGATCTGGAAATCCAGATTCGCACCACGGCCGATCTCGGCGGCGACATTGGCGACTTCACGACCACCATCGGTGCACGCAAGCTGATCGACATTTTGCGCACCATGCCGTCGGACCAGACCGTGTCTTTGGAGTCCAGCCAGAGCAAAATCATTCTCAAGGGTGGCAAGAGCAAATTCACGCTGCAAACCATGGCCGCTGAGGACTTCCCGCTGGTGCAGGAATCGGCCAACTTTGGACCCGTCTTCAGCGTGCCGCAAAAGACACTCAAGAGCCTGCTAAACCAAGTGTCTTTTGCAATGGCTGTGCATGACATTCGCTACTATTTGAATGGCATTCTTTTTGTCGCCGAAGGCAAGCAGTTGAGCCTGGTCGCCACCGACGGCCACCGTCTGGCGTTTGCCTCGGCCACGTTAGACGTGGAAGTGCCCAAGCAGGAAGTGATTTTGCCGCGCAAGACAGTGGTGGAGTTGCAGCGCCTACTGTCGGATGCTGAGGGTGCCATCGAGATGCAGTTCGCCAACAACCAGGCCAAGTTTGTGTTCGACGGTATGGAGTTTGTGACCAAACTGGTCGAAGGCAAGTTCCCCGACTACAACCGCGTCATCCCCAAGAACCACAAAAACAGCATTACGCTGGGCCGCACCGCCCTGCTGGCTACTTTGCAGCGCACCGCCATTTTGACCAGCGACAAGTTCAAGGGTGTTCGCCTGAACATCGACCCCGGTAGCTTGCGCGTAGCGTCCAACAACGCCGAGCAGGAAGAGGCTGTCGACGAGTTGGACATCGACTATGGCGGCGACAGCATCGAAATCGGTTTCAACGTGACCTACCTGATCGATGCACTAACCAATATGAGTCAGGACATGGTGAAATTGGAACTGTCCGACGGCAACAGTTCGGCGTTGTTCACCATTCCCGACAACGCCACGTTCAAGTACGTGGTCATGCCCATGAGAATTTAATGCTACAAAAACCGTAGCTGCCTACGCTATCAAACCCTCGGTCTCCGGGGGTTTGGTCATTGAAGTATGTTTATATTTTGCAGGACAGACCGTTAGCTCTGTCCTCAACTGATTGAGATTTGCGGGGCAGGCCTTTAGCTCTGTCCCCAACCGATTGAGAGAGAAGCGAGCCATGACCGAAGAAAACAAGTCCGACAACACCCCCCAGAACAATGACGCGCACGTGCACACGGGTGAAGGCGGCTCGGACAGCTCCAATTTCCAGCCCACCATAGACACCAACCAGGCGGGCGCAACGGAGGCCTATGGCGAGGGTTCGATCCAGATCCTCGAAGGCCTGGAGGCCGTGCGCAAACGCCCTGGCATGTACATCGGAGACACGTCCGACGGCACCGGCCTGCACCATCTTGTATTTGAGGTGGTGGACAACTCGATTGACGAGTCCCTCGCCGGCCACTGCGACGATATTCTGGTCACCATCCACTCTGACAACTCCATCAGCGTGGTCGACAACGGCCGTGGCATCCCTACCGGCGTGAAAATGGACGACAAGCACGAGCCCAAACGCTCGGCGGCCGAAATTGCGCTCACTGAACTGCACGCTGGCGGCAAGTTTAACCAGAACAGCTACAAGGTCTCTGGCGGCCTGCATGGTGTGGGCGTGAGCTGTGTCAACGCCCTGTCCAAAATGCTGCGCCTGACCATCCGCCGTGACGGCAAAGTGCATGTGATGGAGTTCAGCAAGGGCTTTGTGCAGAACCGCCTCATCGAAACGGTGAATGGCATCGAAACCTCACCCATGAAGGTGATTGGTGAAACTGAAAAGCGCGGAACCGAGGTGCACTTTGCACCCGACCTGGAAATCTTCCAGACCAACTCCGACTTTCACTACGAAATTTTGAGCAAACGCCTGCGCGAACTCAGCTTCCTGAACAACGGCGTCAGAATCCGCCTCAAGGACGAGCGCAGTGGTAAGGAAGATGACTTCTCTGGCGCCGGCGGCGTGAAGGGTTTTGTCAACTTCATCAACAAAGGCAAGACGGTGTTGAACCCCAACATCTTCCACGCCATGGGCGACCGCCAGAGCGACCAGGCCACCAACATCGGCGTCGAAGTGGCGATGCAGTGGAACAGCGGCTACAACGAGCAAGTGCTATGTTTCACCAACAACATCCCGCAGCGCGACGGTGGCACCCACCTCACGGGTTTACGCGCCGCCATGACCCGCGTCATCAACAAATACATCGACGAGTCGGAGATTGCCAAAAAGGCCAAGGTTGAGGTCACCGGTGACGACATGCGCGAAGGCCTGACCTGCGTGCTGAGCGTGAAGGTGCCCGAGCCAAAATTCTCCAGCCAGACCAAAGACAAGCTCGTATCCAGCGAAGTGCGTGGCCCGGTGGAAGACATTGTGAGCAAACTGCTGGCGGACTACCTGCAAGAGCGCCCCGCAGACGCCAAGATCATTGTCGGCAAAATCATCGAAGCGGCGCGCGCGCGCGAAGCCGCCCGCAAGGCCCGTGATATGACACGCCGCAAGGGTGTACTCGACGGCATGGGGCTGCCCGGTAAACTGGCGGACTGCCAGGAAAAAGACCCCGCGATGTGCGAGATCTACATCGTCGAGGGAGATTCCGCCGGTGGCTCTGCCAAGCAGGGCCGCGACCGCAAGTTCCAGGCAATTCTGCCGCTGCGCGGCAAGATTCTGAACGTCGAAAAAGCACGCTACGAAAAGCTGCTGACCAGCAACGAAATTTTGACGCTGATCACCGCTCTGGGCACCGGTATCGGAAAGGCCGGCGGCACCACCGGCAACGACGACTTCAACGTCGCCAAGTTACGCTACCACCGCATCATCATCATGACCGACGCAGACGTTGACGGCGCACACATCCGCACGCTGCTGCTGACCTTCTTTTACCGCCAGATGCCCGAACTGGTGGAGCGCGGCCACATCTACATCGCGCAGCCCCCGTTGTACAAAGTCAAGGCTGGCAAGGAAGAGCTTTATCTGCAGGGCGCGGGCGACCTGGACAACTTCTTGCTGCGCATCGCCTTGGTGAACGCGTCCGTGTTCACAGGCGGCCCTAATGGAACCACCATCAACGGTGACACACTGGGCGAACTGGCGCGCAAGCACATCGTGGCCCAAGGTGTCATCGCCCGCCTTAAAAACTTCATGGATGCCGAAGCCCTGCGCTCGGTCGCCGATGGCGTGGCGCTGAACCTGGATACCGTGGCCGACGCTGAAGCGTCTGCCGCCGCCCTGCAGGCCCGCCTGCCCGATGCCGAAGTGGCTGGCGAGTTCGACGTGCGCACCGACAAACCCATTCTGCGCATCAGTCGCCGCCACCACGGCAACGTCAAGAGCAGTGTGCTCACGCAAGATTTTGTGCACGGCTCAGACTATGCCGCATTGGCTGAAGCGGCCAACACCTTCAAAGGCCTGCTCAGCGAAGGTGCTCGCGTCATGCGCGGCGAAGGCGAACGCCAGAAGGAAGAGAAAGTATCTGACTTCCGCGAAGCCATGGCCTGGCTAATCGCCCAAGCCGAGCACGCCACCAGCCGCCAGCGCTATAAAGGACTGGGTGAAATGAACCCGGCCCAACTCTGGGAAACCACCATGGACCCCACCGTGCGCCGCCTACTGCGTGTGCAAATTGACGACGCCATCGAAGCGGACCGCGTGTTCACCATGCTCATGGGCGATGAAGTGGAGCCGCGGCGCGACTTCATCGAGACCAACGCCCTGCGCGCTGGCAACATCGACATCTGACTGTTTGTTGTAGGTGAAGGCATAAGCTGAGAATTCTTGCCCCATAAGTTGAGAACCCTATTGATATTCCAGTAGCGATAGAGCAGATACATTATTTATCGTGAACTATTTTGGTAGGCAGCTGGCTCTGGAATAGAGTCCTATGCACTGACCAAAGACTTCATTCCGAAAATCGGGTTTTTATGACTGCTTTGCAAAAGGTCAATCAGGGAATGCAATTTCTGGATATGACAACTGCGGATGTTCAATCTCCTTCTCAATAACAGTCATAGCTTGCAAAATACAGCCAAGCAGGTGGCGGATATGCCTAAATCTATTTGCCTAGAATTTGATATGAGTAGCTACCTTCATTTGTAGGTGACGAATTTGGCGAGTCGCTTTGCAAATAGGACCGAACATATTCAACGGCAACCTTTTCCGTTCCTACTGTGACCCGAACTCTGCCCGAACTCGGAATGATCTTTCCGGAGCGATATGCATCAGAGTAATTCAGAGCGTAATTTGGGTCCGCAGGTTGGGGCAATGTCTGATACACGACTCCATCAAGTTCCTGATAAGCAAAAACATGGTCATGCCCTTGAAAGAAGGCAGTGACACCGTGCTTAACCATTAACTGATGAATTGGCAGATCCCATCCTGGTCGATGCGCAACAAATGAATCCTCGCCGCGCTTATCCTTACCGCCCCACTCAAACAGCTGGGCTTGCTCAACGCCACCTCTGCCTGTTCCCAACACATGATGTGCAAATACAAATTTGTAACGTGCTTTGCTTGATTCAAGCTCTTTTTTGAACCATTGGTATTGCTTATCCCCAAGCGTAATGTTCCACATGTCACGAAAACCTTGCGTGGCATTCATAAGGTTGCGATCTCCCTTATCACGTTTGCCAAAAACGTTATCCACTGCGCTTTTTGAATGCCAGTAAGGATCTATGACCAGGAACAAGGCATCACCCCATGTCCAACCGTAATAGTCTCGCAATAAGCCAATGTGCTCTACCTCTTTATCGTTGCCCGAGTAGAAGTTATCTGTAGCCGGCAACGAGTAGTAGCTGTTTCGGGCTCTTTGTGCCCAGACTGCAACATTTTCGGGACTGCCATCAAGGTTGACGCCTGCTGCTTGTTCGTGGTTTCCGTTCACCAAAAAAAGTGGCGCGGTCTGACCTACAAGTGCCAGATAAGGGCGCTGCAGCAGATAGCGTTGCGAAACTGTTTGAGCAGTAACGTTATCAAGCGTATCAACGCTGAAATCGTCACCGATAGTCATGTAGAAGTCAGGACGATCTTTGGCGGCAGCACGCAATGTTTGAGCATAAAGCGCCGGGTCAAACTGTTGTGGACGTTCAGGATGAGAATCACCCTGAATTTCAAACGTGAAGGTTTGTCCTGGTTTGCGTTGTGTGTGAAACTGAAATTGTGCCCCTGCAGCGAAACTTAATTCCCCTGATTTCCTAAACCGAAGGCGATAGAAGTATTGTGTTCCTGCAATGAGTCTGGAAAGTTCAAGTTCAACAGGAATATTGGCATTGAGTTTTGCATTGGGAGTTCGTTGATTTAAGACTTCCGTCTGCGTTCCGTATTCGATGAAGCATTCCAAGGGTTCCTTGGCCAAGACATTGGCGGTAACTTTCTCCGCAGTAGGTCGACCCAAAATTACCGAAAGTTCATTTAGCGCAGCAACGTCTGCAGGTTGTTGGACCATCGCCAGATCACGTTTTGGCCTTCTTTGATTTTCCTGGCGCTGGGCTTGACGTTCAACCTTCGAACCCGACTCCTTCGGTTCAGACTGAGCCTGGAGTGGACCTGCAACGACGATCAATATGAAAGCGAATAACTTCAAGAAACAATGTTTTAGAGCAACAGCGGCTTGATTCATATTGAAATCATCTCAGGGAAATTGAAGGTATGCGATAGGAAAACAGTATCTTGCGGTTGTCTGTACCGGCTCGCCCATCAGAGTCGAGAGCAACAGCCCTGAAGTCAGCTTGAATATGCTCAGGACTCACCGTGATCTTCATGTGTCCCGAGTCCACAAGAATGGTCCCTGCTTGGTAGCCGCCGATCAGGGCACCAATCTTGTTCCCTGGACCGCGGTGCCCAGGCTGTGGTACTTCTTGATAAACGATTCCATCGAGGTCTTGCTTTGCAAAGAGATGGTCGTGCCCATGAACCACCATATTCACCTTGTTTCGAACCAACATCTGGTGAATTGGTTCTCCCCAACCGCTGCGGTGTATTTCAAAACCATTTGTTCCATCCGCATTTAACCCACCCCACTCCCCGAAACCTGCGCCTTCGATGCCTCCTCTGCCTTGGCCGTTAATGCCGCCAATAAGTTGGTGAATAAATACGAACTTGTACTTAGACTTACTGGATTCGAGGGTTGACTTTAGCCATTGGTATTGCGTCTTACCCAACGACAATCCCCATCGCTCGTCTGAGCGCTGCTTTGGCGCATGCCAGTAGGGATTTAATACGATGAACTGTGCATCACCCCATGTCCAAGCGTAGTAGTCCTGAAGTGGGCCAGCCAACGCGTCTGGCGTCGCATCTGCGGAATAGAAAGAGCTGAATTCGGGATTGGGGAAATAGGTTTTTCTCATCCCATTTGCCCAGACTCCTAAACTTTGCTTCCCATCGCGCAATTGACGCACTTCTTCTCCATCATGATTACCAAGGACTAGAAACAATGGCATCGAATGAGTGACAGTTCCGAAGAAATACCGCTGTGCTATGTATTGCTTTGCGGCTTCCTCGCGAGTGTCATACTTTTCAGTCATGAACGTATCGCCAAGATCAATATGAAAGTCTGGCGCGTCGGCGAGCGCATTTGACAGTGCTCTCTGATACAAAGCGAGGTCAGTATTTTGATCAAGGTGTGAGTCAGCAGTGACTGTGAAACTAAAGGTGGTGCGAACGTCCGGTTGAGTAGCAAACGTTCCTTGGCTTATCACTGCTTGTGTAGCGACATCTCTGACGGAATAGTAGTAACGTGTTGCCTTCTGCAATTCGGCCAACGCTAATTCCTTGGGAGCGCCGACTTGCAATTTCACAGCATTCGTCTTCAAAGACTGCGAAGTCTTGGAAGTGCCATAGACCACAGCAACACTCATGTCCTTTTCGTAGGAGAGCAAGCTCAAAACCACAGACGAATCACTTGGCCTTCCTAAAACAATATCGAAGGAGGTAGTGCCGGTGAAAGGCGGT
>CANNRR010000062.1 GCA_947508055.1 Burkholderiales bacterium | reverse complement strand
GCTTCTTTGTGGCATGCAAGGCATGCATCCTTGATTCCATCGCCCAGGGAGGCCGCTTTTATTTCGTGTGCCTTGTGACAATCCGCACAAATCGGTGCGGCCTTGCCCTTGGCGATGCGCTCAAGTCCATGGACGTCCTTTGAATAAGCTTTGAAAATGTCTTCATGGCAGCTTGCACACGGTGTGTCGGAAATCGGGGTCACGATTTTTACCGACCGCAGCGTGTGCGAGTTGTGGCAGTTGGAGCACACTGGCGCGTCTTTTCGGTCAGCTTTGCTGCCCTCTTTTACCAAGGCAGCATGCAATCCATCTTCGTAAGCCTTGAAATTTTTCTTGTGGCATTCGCGGCATGACTCCAGCTTGTTGAGCGAATACGCACGCTTGCTGCTAATCGGGGCTTTTACCTTGCCATGGGTCTTCTCGTCCAGGTCAGAGTGACAGTCCTCGCAGTCAGTTTCCTTGTGCATCGACTCGACGAACGCCTGGGTCGAAATGTGCATGGAAAGAATCTCGCCGTTTTCCAGTTTCTTAACCTCGCCTGGCTTGTCGTGGCACTTTAGGCAGGCTTGCGTTTCCTTGGACATTTCGCCGTCTGCAGCACGGGCTTGTATACCTGCCAAGGCAAGAATAAGCACGAGGACATAAGCCCAGAATGGACGTCTATTGCCAACCGCAGGATTTGTGGCGGCCACCGCAAAAAGGTTTTTCATTGGAGTAGATTCATAGAGAACTAGTTTCATCACAACTCCGGTGACGAACTCCTCTGGTTGGGAGCATCATCCCCATTGCTGAATGGGCAGGGTCATTCTACCGAGGCTTTTGCCATGAACGTCTTGCGCATCGAGCTAATGCAGACATGAGCAGCGCGACGATGATTCGCTGCGCAAGGCCCAGCGTTTATGCGTCATGGCACCGTGAGCAGCGTTGATCACGTCATCCGGGCCGACCGGCTTGGTGAGATAGTCATAGGCACCGAGCGCCACCGCCTCCTTGGCGGACTCGATGGCCGGGAAGCCGGTAATCATGATCACTTCGCTGTCGGGCCAGCGTGCCTTGATTGTCTTGAGCACTTCCATGCCGTCCATCCCTGGCATGCGTTGGTCCAACAATACGACATCGAAGGCGTGTTCGCCCATCATTTGCAGCGCATCGGGGCCATTGCTGGCAGCTCTGACAATGCATTGTTTTCCAGCAAGGGCACGCGCATAGCTTCGGCGAACAATCTCTTCATCGTCGATGATCAAAATTTTGGATTCGGCATTCATTTGGTAACCCCACTGTTCACTATTGCTTGCTACTGCTACGCAAGCCTCGTGCCAACCACCATCGAATTCAAAATTCTCTATTGATTTCAGGCCCTTACACGGGATCTGCAGTGGACCAGGTGCGCCAAGTCGTAGACCCCCTCGTACCCCAAGTACAAAATTTGCGTACAACTCAAACCATCCGGCGGAAAAAACCCTTTTGAATCAAGGTTCTGGCGTGGTCGGACCATGCTATTGATTTTGTACACCCCGATGAACGAAGTCGAATAAAAAAAGTATTGACGTCGGAGGCGTGCAACACGATGATTTTGTTGAATATTTTGACTTCACTCGGCTGCAGGTGGCTGAAGAAAATGTACTTCGCAATGGCGTCTACCGCATAGATTTCAGGAAGCGCAGCAACGGCACACGCACAACCCGTTGATTCAATTGAACAATTTGATTTGCCGCGAGGTTGGCACGACCTATGCGTTAAGCAAATCATCTGAATCACATGTTTACCAGGAGAAAATCATGACTGCAACACTTCACACCGCCGGCCACCTCAACACCATGGGCCTGCCAGTGGTCAGTTTTACCCACATTGAAGAAGCCGCTGCCTCTGCCGCACGTGCCATCCGCAATGTTGCGCTCTTTGCCGTGGCTCCGTTCATCGGTCTGGTCTATGCGCTTGCAATGCCGCTGGTCGGCCTTGGCATGCTGGTCTGGATCGGCGCAAGCGCCATTGCCCACTCAGCAGCAACGCGTACCGCTTTGACTTCAGTCAGAAACGTGGCTCTCTTCGTAGCTTCACCACTGATTGGCCTGGTTTACGCGCTGGCACTTCCCTTGGTCGGAATTGTGCTGATTGCCCAAACTGCTTACCAAGCCTACCGGGTGCGGGTTCTGGTTGAATAACTCCCCAGACCCAAACCAAAACGCCTGCGACCCGAATGTGGTCGCAGGCGTTTTGCGTTGTGCAGCTTGCCGCATCTCTGGAACAATGTTGGCTATGCAATGGATCGACACCCACTGTCACCTCGATGCGGCCGAGTTCCTTGAAGAAAATAGGCCTCTAGCCCCCGTCGTTCGTGCGCAAGCCGCTATCAAAGGTGTAGCGCACTGCGTGATTCCGGCGGTTCAGGTGGCCAATTTCGACTCGGTGCGCACGCTGGCCCAGCGTTTCGGTGACAGCTACTGCCTCGGCATTCACCCGCTCTACGTCAGGCAAACCGATCCCGATGACCTGCTGCTGCTTAAGGCCGCGTTGCAGGCCAACGGCGCTGACCCCAGGCTGGTGGCCGTGGGGGAGATCGGGCTGGATTACTTTGTGCCGGAACTCACGCGGAGCCCCCTGAAAGAGAAACAGGAGCATTTCTACCGCGAACAGCTCAGGCTTGCGCGCCAGTTCGGGCTGCCGGTGGTGTTGCATGTGCGCCGCTCGGCTGACCGGTTGCTCAAGCACCTGCGTGACCTTGGGCAAAGCGGCCCAGGCTGGTCGGGCATTGCCCATGCGTTTAACGGCAGCGAGGCGCAGGCCCACGCGTTTATCAAGCTGGGTTTCAAGTTGGGTTTTGGCGGGGCGGTCACTTTTGAGCGGGCGTTGCAGCTACGGCATTTGGCCCGGACCTTGCCGCTGGAGTCCATTGTGCTGGAGACCGATGCCCCAGACATCCCACCGCACTGGCTATACACCACGGCGCAAGATCGCCTTGCCGGGGCTGTGCAGGGCCGCAACGAGCCGGGCGAATTGCCGCGCATTGCGGCGGTCGTGGCCCAACTGCGCGGGATGACAGTGGAGGCACTGGCACAGGCGACAACGCACAATGCGTGTCAAGCCTTGCCAAGGCTGTCAGGACTTCTGCGCCTGAAACGTTAGGGGACAGCCCTTTGGCTCTGCCCTCAAGTGATTTAATACCCCATGACAAGAAAAGTATTGTTCCAACTTCCCGAAGTCAATTTCTCCGACGAAGGCCCGGTACGGCACCTGCACCTCGACAGCATCTGGATTCAGGGCTCCATGCTGGTCGATGCGCCCACGGTGCTGGTGCACGAATACATTCAGCGCATGATGGCGTGGCTGTTGTTCATTGACCCCAGTGAGGCGCCTAAGCGCCAGGCACTACAACTCGGCTTGGGCGCCGCATCGCTGACCAAGTTTTGCCATAAAGTGGTGCGTATGAAGACCGCAGCGATTGAGCTGAACCCGCAGGTTGTGGCCGCGTGTCGCGGCTGGTTCAAGCTGCCGCAGGACGACAACCGCCTGCAGGTGGTGCTGGCCGATGCCGAGCAGGAAATCAAGCTCCCACGCTGGCAAGGCGCAGTCGATGCCCTGCAGGTGGACCTGTACGACCAGGAGGCGGCAGGCCCGGTGCTCGACAGTGCCGAGTTTTACGCCGACTGCCGCAAGGTGCTGACGCAGGATGGCTGCATGACCGTCAACCTGTTTGGCCGTTCATCAAGCTTTCAGCGCAGCGTGGACAACATGACCGAGGCCTTTGGCAAAGAGGCCATGTGGGCGTTCAAAGCTACACGCGAGGGCAATACGGTTGTCCTGGCCCAACGCACGCCCGTTCGCCCGGCGCGCTCTGTACTGACGGAGCGCGCTGATTTCATCCAGCGCCACTGGGGTCTTCCTGCGACCCAGTGGGTCCGCGTCTTCAAACCGGTGAATCCATGAACGCACATACCCACCACTCCCCGCAAGCCAAAAAAGACCACTCCGGCCCCATTGATTGGCGTCGCCTGGTGGACTGGCTGCGCGCCGATGGCGTGATCTCTGAAGAGCAGGCCACCCGAACCATTGCGCGTTGCGCACAGGCCGAATCTGTGCAACACCCATTGGTGCGTCTGGCCAGTGTGTCGATGCGCAGAGCCGTGGACAACAAACCGCTGGATATTGAATTGCTGACCCAGTGGCTGGCGGCGCGGGTGGGTATGGACTACCTGCGCATTGACCCCCTGAAAGTTGATGTGAGCAAGGTGGCCGATGCCATGGGCGCGGTCTACGCCGAGCGGCACCGTATTCTGCCGGTGGTGGTCAATGCGAGTGAAATCACGGTGGCCACGTCAGAGCCGTTTATTGTTGACTGGGTGGCCGAGGTGGAGCGGCAGTCGCGCCGCAGTGTGCGCCGCGTGTTGGCCAGCCCGCAGGAGATTCACCGTTACACGGCAGAGTTTTACGCGCTGGCCAAGTCGGTCAAGGCGGCCAACAAAAACGGTGTCAACAACGGAGCCAGTTTTGAGCAACTGGTGGAGTTGGGCAAGTCCAACAAGCAAATCGATGCCAATGACCAAAGCGTTGTGCAGGTGGTGGACTGGCTGTGGCAATACGCTTTTGACCAGCGTGCCAGCGACATTCACTTGGAGCCGCGACGCGAGCAGGGTGTGATCCGCTTTCGCATTGATGGCGTGCTGCATCAGGTTTATCAGATGCCCATGGGTGTGCTCAATGCGATGACGGCGCGCATCAAGTTGCTGGGTCGCATGGATGTGATCGAGCGCCGACGCCCACAGGACGGCCGCATCAAGACCCGCAACCCGGGCGGCGACGAGATTGAAATGCGGATATCGACCTTGCCCACCGCCTTTGGTGAAAAGATGGTGATGCGTATTTTTGATCCCGATAACACCGTCAAGGACCTCGACGCGCTGGGGTTCTCCAGCCACGATGGGCAGCGCTGGGATGCATTGGTCAAACGTCCGCACGGCATCATTCTGGTCACCGGGCCTACAGGCTCTGGTAAGACGACGACCCTGTACGCAACGCTCAAGCGGGTGGCGACCGAAGAGGTCAACGTCAGCACGGTGGAAGACCCGATTGAAATGATCGAGCCCGCGTTTAACCAGACGCAGGTACAGCCCCAACTCGACTTTGGCTTTCCGCAGGGCCTGCGCGCCCTGATGCGCCAAGACCCGGACATCATCATGGTGGGCGAAATTCGCGACCTGGAGACTGCCGAAATGGCGGTGCAGGCCGCGTTGACGGGTCACCTTGTTTTCTCGACCCTGCACACCAATGACGCGCCATCGGCGGTGACCCGCCTGATGGAGTTGGGTATTCCCCAGTACCTCATCAACGCGACCTTGCTGGGTGTGCTGGCGCAGCGACTGGTGCGCACGCTGTGCAAGAACTGCAAGGAGCGTGACGAAGAATCGACCCGCGAGCAACTGGCTGAGTTGATCAAACCCTGGCAGATTAACGGCGGCTACAAGCCCTACAAGCCAGTTGGCTGCGTGGACTGCCGCATGACCGGCTTCATGGGCCGTATGGGTTTGTATGAATTGCTGACGGTTACGGATGCCTTCAAGTCGAAGGTCACGGATGACCCTAGTATCGATGCACTGCGACGCCAGGCTATCACCGACGGCATGCGCCCCTTGCGCTTGGCAGGCGCCTTGCGCGTGGCGGAAGGGCAGACCGTCATCGAAGAGGTTTTGACTTCCACGCCCCCGCTGACTTGAACGCGCGTGGGGTTGCTAACTGACCTCGAACGCCACTAGCGGTGCCATGTCGGCATCAATCTTGCACCCCAGAGACAGTTGGCCGTAGCCCACAAGGTAGCATTCAGTGCGCCGCAGTGCGACGGCTTCTACCTGGTTGCCAAAATAGACCCAGGTGCCGAAGCTCGATGTATCACTCAGCACAATTTGCCCCGCGCGATTGGTGATGGTGGCATGCACCCTCGACACCCGGGGGTCCAGAATGGGCAGTGTCGCTTCTGTCGAGCGTCCCATGGTGATGGCGGCTGCGGAGATGTCGAAAATCTGGGTGCGCCCCCCTACCGTCAATGCCAGTGACTGCTGCTTGACCGGTGCGTACATGGATGCACCCATGGCGGTGGCGTCCATATCGCGGTCGGTCTGCCATTCGACGCGGTAGATGTGGGTGGCCTGCGCCTTACCCCGCAGGTGCATGGGCCCCAGGCTGCGCAGAGCGGGGCGCTGGGTGGTCAGAATTTCGTTCCACACGTTTTGGGTGGTCAGAATCTGGTCGGCGCCAGCAAGGTCTGCCAACCGGGCCGCGCTGTTGACGGCGTCGCCAAAACAGTCTCCTTCGATTTCAACCAGTTCGCCCGACTCAACGCCCATTTGCATCTGGATCGGGCGCCCGCCATCGATCGGAATCACCGGCTCCGCCTTGAATCGGGCCTGCAGGCTGACGCAGGCTGTGACGGCGTCTCCCGCTTCAGGGAATACCGCGAATACGCCATCTCCCAGCAACTTCACCACGCGGCCATTGTGCTGCTCAAAGACCCTGCTCAGCACGCCAGTCAACTGGGTCATCAGCAGCGATGCGTTGCTATCGCCCAGTTTTTCGAACAGACCTGTACTTCCAACGATATCGGCAAAAACAACAGTGGGCATCAGTCGGCTTTCGGCGCAGGGAGGTGGGGCCGGTCAGGCCTGGTGAGGGGGAGGTGGGTCCATCGTATCGGGTTCAGCGCGCGGGCGCAATAGAACGCTCCCGCAGTGTCCCTAGAAGCGACAGTCTGCAGCACTTGTTGATGACGGTGGCGTGCGTGTCTGCTAGCATGGCCCTTCAATGTAGGTTTCCACAGTAATGCGGGGCTCCGGGTCGAGACATGGACGCTATTCAAAAACTAGGTAGATACGACATCATTCGCGTGCTGGGAAAAGGCGCGATGGGTGTCGTCTATGAGGGACGCGACCCTAATCTGGATCGTGTGGTTGCCATCAAAACCATTCGGGTTCAGAATTTGACGCCCGAGGCCGCCATCGAATACGAAGGGCGCTTTCGCACCGAGGCGCGTTCGGTTGCACGGCTGAACCATCCCAATATTGTCAGCGTTTTTGATTCCGGCCAGGACGACGGCATTGCCTACCTGGTCATGGAGTTCATCGAGGGCGAGGACCTGAAACAGCACCTGGAGAGCGGTGCGCGGTTTTCGGTTCGGTCTTCCATTGTGATGGTGCATGAGTTGCTGATGGCGCTGGACCATGCGCACCGGCAAAACGTGGTGCACCGGGATATCAAGCCTGCCAATATGCTGATGGAGGTGACCGGGCGCATCAAGTTGACCGACTTTGGTGTGGCCCGCATTCAGGAACCTGACGAGACCAACCTGACCCAGGTGGGTGGTGCGGTGGGAACACCCAAATACATGTCACCCGAGCAGGCCAAGGGTTTACGAGGCGATTCCCGCTCGGATGTATTTTCTAGTGCTGTTGTACTGTATGAATTGTTGACGGGTACGGTGCCCTTTACGGGGGACAACCAGTTCATTGTGATTCACCAAATCGTCAGCCATGAACCGGCGCCACCCAGTAGTCTGAACCCCGAAGTGCCCATCGCGATGGACGAGGTTATTGCGCGCGCCATGGCTAAAAACCCTGATGAGCGGTACGCTACGGCACGTGAATTTGCGTTGGCATTGCGTGCAGTGGCGCAGCAAATGAATGAGGCCTCTGGCGTTCAAGGGGCTGACGTGGGGGCCGAGCTTGGTCAGTTTCTGGCCAATCGCCCTGCTCCGGCAGCGTCTGCGATGCGTGACGGCTCTAGCACCGGCATATTTGGTCCCAGTGCGGAAGCAGCGTTGAATACAACAGTCAATCATGAGGCTGAACTGGGGGCCTGGAATGGCGTCAAGGATTCCACCAGCTCGCAGGATTTTTTGGGTTTTCTGGCGCATTTTCCTGCGGGTATTTATGCCCGCCGTGCACAGATCAGGGTTTACCAGTTGGGGGCCGGCGATACGTTGCAGGGTTCCAAGACCGAACCTCAGTTTCGTCCCCACGTCAAAGACTCGGAGTTTGATTCAACGGTTGGAAGCTATGCGCCAACCCGACCCCTGGAAACGCCCGACCAAACGGTTCCTTTGACTCCGGCGGTTGTGTCTGACCCCGTGGCAGTGGTGGCAGGTGCTGCGAAGAATAAGCGCAAGACGTGGCCACTGATTGCGATGGGCAGTGTGACGCTAAGCGCCATTGCGTTGGTTCTGTTTTTTAATCAGGGTGCTTCGGTCCAGCGGGACGCTAAGCCACAGTTGGTCCCGCAAGCCCCGGCGTCTGAGCCGGCGGTGTTGCCACAAGAAGCCCCGCCGCCGCCAGCACCGGCGTCCACTCCATCCGCAACAGCGGCGGTAGTGGCAGTGCCCGTTACCAGGCCGGCCTCGACCGCGTTGTCGACTGCCTCCAGACCGGTTAACAAACCCAAGGAGAATGCCGCCTCAACGCCAACGCCAACGCCAACGCCAGCGCCAGCGCCAGCGGCGCAGCACGCCCCTGCGCCGGCGCGCGCGCGCGAAGTGGTACCCGCCGCGACGGGCCAAGTTCAAAGGGGCGGGCAGGGCCCCTCCATGCCGGGGCAAGTGTGCGTGGACCAAGTATTTATTTTCAAGATTACTTGCATTGCCGAGCAGTGCAAGACCGACCGTTATCGGCATACGCCGGAGTGCATCCGATTCAGGGAAATGGAGGCCGAGCGGGAAGAGCAGCGCAACAGACAACGATAGAACTGCCAGTTCCAAACGGGCGCACTGGGGCTTGTGGCACACTGGTACGTTGAGTCGACATTTGTTGACAGGAGACAGCTGAGTGAATATTAAAAGTCAAAAAGATTTCTTTTCCGGCCTCATGTTCATGGGGGTTGGAGTCGCGTTTGCCTGGGGTGCCAGCAGCTACACCATTGGCAATGGTGCCCGTATGGGGCCAGGCTATTTTCCGCTCGCGCTGGGCGTATTGCTGGCGATTTTGGGAAGTGTGATTACCTTCAAAGCACTCGTGGTTGAAACTGTGGACGGCGACAAGATCGGCGCGTTTGCCTGGAAGCCGTTGGTGTTCATCATTCTTGCCAACCTGGTGTTTGGCGCAATGATTGGCGGCTTGCCCAGTATCCGTTTGCCGCCCATGGGGCTGATCGCCGGGATTTACGCGCTGACATTCATTGCCTGCCTGGCGGGCGATAAGTTCATTCTGAAGGAAGCCATTCTGCTCGGAAGCATTCTGGCCGTCATGAGCTACTTTGCCTTCATCAAACTGCTCAATTTGCAGTTCCCCGTTTGGCCGGTTTTTGCTGGTGCCTGATTAGGACCCCCATTTCATGGATTTATTCAACAACCTAGCGTTGGGTTTTAGCGTGGCATTCACCATGCAGAACCTCATGTATGCGTTCATTGGCTGCTTTTTGGGAACGGTGATTGGCGTGCTGCCGGGTATCGGCCCACTGGCGACAATTGCCATGCTGCTACCTGCGACCTATGCCCTCCCTCCCGTGGCGGCATTGATCATGCTGGCCGGTATTTATTACGGAGCCCAGTATGGTGGCTCCACAACTGCCATTCTGGTCAATTTGCCGGGTGAATCTTCATCGGTTGTGACGGTGATTGATGGCTACCAGATGGCACGCAATGGACGTGCGGGCCCGGCGTTAGCCGCCGCCGGTTTGGGTTCCTTTTTTGCGGGTTGCGTTGGCACCTTGATTCTGGCCGCCTTTGCCGCGCCGCTCACCGAACTTGCTTTCAAGTTCGGCCCTGCCGAGTATTTTTCATTGATGATTTTGGGATTGATTGGTGCCGTGGTGCTAGCCTCGGGTTCCCTGATCAAGGCGATTGCGATGATCGTGCTGGGCTTGTTGTTGGGCATGGTCGGTACCGATGTCAACTCGGGCGTGGCGCGCTACAGTTTTGACATCCCCGAACTGACCGATGGCATTGGCTTCATCGTCATCGCGATGGGCGTGTTTGGCTACGGCGAGATCATCAGCAACCTGGGCAAACACGCAAGCGAGCGCGAAGTTTTTACAGCCAATGTGACCGGGCTGATGCCAACAAGGGAAGACTTTCGCAACATGATTCCGGCCGTCTTGCGTGGTACAGCGCTGGGTTCTTTGCTGGGTATCTTGCCCGGTGGCGGTGCGGTCATGGCAGCCTTTGCTGCTTACACGCTGGAGAAGAAAACCAAGTTACGACCCGGCGAAGTGCCGTTTGGCAAGGGCAATATCCGCGGTGTGGCGGCGCCCGAGTCGGCCAACAACGCGGGTGCGCAGACGTCATTCATTCCGCTGCTGACGCTGGGCATTCCACCGAACGCGGTGATGGCGCTGATGGTGGGTGCCATGACCATTCACAATATCCAGCCCGGCCCGCAGGTCATGACCAGCAACCCGGAGCTGTTCTGGGGGCTGATTGCCTCCATGTGGATTGGTAACTCGATGCTGATCATTCTGAATCTGCCCCTGATCGGTATCTGGATCAAACTGCTCAGTGTGCCGTATCGCTGGCTGTTCCCGTCCATCGTTCTGTTTTGTGCGATTGGCGTGTATTCCACCAACAACACCACGTTTGATATCTGGCTGGTGGGTATTTTTGGTTTTATTGGCTATCTGTTTATCAAGTTAGGCACCGAACCCGCACCGCTGTTGTTGGGTTTTATTCTTGGACCGATGATGGAAGAGTACTTGCGTCGGGCGCTGCTGTTGTCGCGCGGCGACTGGAGCGTGTTTTTGACGCGCCCTTTGTCGGCTGGCTTGTTGGCGGCGGCGGTTCTGCTGTTGGTAGTGGTGCTGATGCCGTCGGTCAAATCCAAGCGTGATGAGGCATTTGTAGAGGATTGATGTGGTGATGCAGCACCCGCAGCGCATGGCGCTGCACAGCGAGATTCACGCCCGCCCGCCAGAGGCCATCGAAGCGCCCGTGAGCCTCTCGCATGTGGTCATGGTGTGTGACAGCGAGCAACGCGCTGCGAGTTGGGCGCACATGGCCGAACTGGCGCGCGACCATCACTTACCGCCGCCCGATGCTGCCTCTACCCATGTGCGACTCGACCTCGGCCCCTACCGCGTGCGCTGGGAGATGCATACCGAATTTGTGACCTGGACCTTTATGCGCAAAGGCAACGCCGACCATTTTGGCGAGCAGGAGCCCGAGCCTGCGTTGCTGGCAGTGCCCCAGCGCTGGCTCGCGCGGTTACCGGGGCAGTGCCTGGCTAACTTGCATCTTTGGGTATTGCCGAGCAATGTGTTTGCGGCGGGCTCACTGGTCAAGTACGTGCTGTACGAAGATACACTGGTAGCGTCCACCGTGGCGGGCGGTTTTGCCGAGGTCTATACAGACTTTGCGGTACATGGGGACGGTTTTTCGCGCATGGTTCTGCTCACAGGTGACATGGCGCCGCGTCGCCTGGGGCGGTTGGTGCACCGCATGCTTGAAATCGAGACCTATCGCATGGCCGCCTTGCTGGGCTTGCCAGCGGCGCGGGAAGCGTCAGCGGTGCTGGCCTCGGCCGAGCGCGAACTGGCCGAACTGGCCCAGTCCATCCGATCCGCCACGCCTGAGGATGAGCCGTTGTTGCTGGACCGCTTGACACGCTTGGCGGGCGAGGTTGAGAGTCAGCACGCGGCAACCCATTCTCGTTTTTCAGCCAGCGCCGCGTATTTTGAATTACTGGATAAGCGCATTTCCGAGATCGATGAAAGCCGCCTGGCCGGCATGCAGACTATTGGCGAGTTCATGAACCGGCGTCTCACGCCCGCACGCAGCACCTGCGCTTGGTCCGTCCGCAGGCAAGACGCGCTCTCGCAACGGGTCTCGCGCATCAGCAACCTGCTGCGTACCCGGGTCGAGATCGAGCAGCAGCAGAGTAGCCAGGCACTGCTGGCCACCATGAACAGTCGCCAAGACATACAGATCAAGCTGCAGGCTACCGTAGAGGGGTTGTCCGTTGCGGCGATCAGCTATTACATCGTTGGGTTGGTGAGCTACCTGGCCAAGGGGGCACAGTATTGGGGTTGGCCGCTAAGTGCTGAAATTACCGCTGCGATTGCGATTCCAGTGGTGGTGGTGGGCGTCTGGTGGTCGCTGCGGCGCATGCATCAACGGGTTTTCAAGCATTGAGCCAGCGAATAAGCGTGGGGGCAATGTCGGACCATAGGTTTTGCCAATCTGATTGATTGGATCAATCAAACCACGAAGACTCATAGAAGCTCTAAGATTCACCCTGTTCACTGTAGAACGTAACCAAGAGGAACCCCAACATGTCATTGATCAACACCCAAGTCCAGCCCTTCAAGAACGAAGCTTTCCACAACGGCAAGTTCGTGACCGTTACCAACGATACCCTTAAGGGCAAGTGGAGCGTGTTCATCTTCATGCCCGCCGCGTTCACCTTCAACTGCCCCACCGAAGTGGAAGACGCTGCTGACCATTACGCCGAGTTTCAGAAGGCCGGTGCCGAGGTCTATATCGTGACCACGGATACACATTTTGCCCACAAGGTGTGGCACGAGACATCGCCCGCTGTGGGCAAGGCCAAGTTTCCCCTGATGGGCGACCCTACACACAGGCTGACCCGAGCCTTTGATGTGCACATTGACGAAGACGGACTGGCACTGCGCGGCACCTTCGTCATCAACCCTGACGGCGTGATCAAGACCATGGAAGTCCACTCCAACGAAATCGCCCGCGATGTCAAGGAAACTCTGCGCAAGTTGAAGGCTGCCCAGTACACCGCGGCCCACCCAGGCCAGGTTTGCCCTGCCAAGTGGAACGAAGGCGCCAAGACCATTACGCCGTCACTCGACTTAGTGGGAAAAATCTAAGCGCTCATACAGCGCAGCGATTTTGGGGTCGGATCCGCGCAGTGAAGCGAAGACGGCTCTGACCCCAATATCGCGGGTCGGTGCAGACAATCGACCTGGCAGTAAGCCGGACAGCGGCAAGGCGCGACACGCCTTGCCGTCCGGCTTTTTTATTCGCAAAATATTCCGCTAGCCCCCGTAAAATATGCGTAGTCAGCTATAAAAATAGTAGCAATCTAGGAACCCACCATGCTCGACCAAGAAATCAAAACGCAACTCGCTGCCTACCTGGAGCGCGTGTCCCAGCCGTTCGAGATGGTGGCCTCACTGGACGACAGCGAGACCGGCCGTGAAATGCTGGACCTGCTACAAACCATTCAAAGCCTGCGCAGCGACAAGATCACGCTGCGCACCGATGGCACCGATGCCCGCAAGCCCTCCTTCACGCTGCAACGCACGGGTACCGCTACGAGTCTGCGCTTTGCTGGTTTGCCTTTGGGCCATGAATTTACGTCGCTGGTACTGGCCCTGCTGTGGACCGGTGGCCACCCGCCCAAGGTGGACACTGGCATCATTGAGCAGATCCAGGGCCTGAGCCCCGCTGATGGGGGCGACTTCAACTTCGAGGTCTACATGAGCCTGACCTGCCACAACTGTCCGGATGTGGTGCAGGCCCTCGCACTGATGGCCATTTTCAACCCCAAGGTCAAGACCACGGTGATAGAGGGCGGCGCGTTTCAGAAAGAAGTCGCTGAGCGCGAGATCATGGCCGTGCCGATGGTATTCCTGAACGGATCCATGTTTGGCTCCGGGCGTATGCTGGTGGAGGAAATTCTGGCCAAGATCGACACTGGTGCCGCTGCCAAGGATGCGGCCAGGTTGTCGGAGAAGGAAGCGTTTGACGTACTCATCGTTGGCGGCGGCCCCGCTGGCGCCGCTGCGGGCGTGTACGCAGCTCGCAAGGGCATTCGCACCGGCATCGTGGCCGAGCGCTTTGGCGGTCAGACCAACGACACACTGGGTATCGAGAACTACCCCTCGGTTCTGGAAACTGATGGTCCCAAGTTTGCTGCTGCACTGGAGGCGCACGCGCGCTTCTATGCCGTCGACATCATGAATTTGCAACAGGTGCAATCGCTGGTGCCGGCGGCCGAGTCGGGTGGCCTGATCGAAGTGAAACTGGCCAATGGTGGCTCGCTCAAAGCCAAGACCGTTGTCCTGTCCACCGGCGCGCGCTGGCGCAATGTGAACGTGCCTGGCGAGGACGAGTACAAAAACAAAGGAGTGGCTTACTGCCCGCACTGCGATGGCCCCTTGTTCAAGGGCAAAGAGGTGGCGGTGATAGGTGGGGGCAACTCCGGTGTCGAGGCGGCGATTGACCTGGCCGGCGTGGTGCGCCACGTGACGGTAGTGGAGTTCATGCCCGAGTTGAAGGCCGATGCCGTGCTGGTAAAAAAATTGCACAGTCTGTCCAATGTAACCGTGCACACCAATGCTCAGACCCTGGAGATCAATGGGGCGAATGGCAAAGTGAACGCATTGCGCTACAAAGACCGCGCCACCAGCGAAGTGCACACGGTGGCGCTGGAAGGCGTGTTCGTGCAGATCGGACTGGTGCCCAACACCGAATTTCTCAAGGGTACGGTTGAGTTGTCTAAGTTCGGCGAAATCATCGTGGACGCCCGTGGCCATACCAGCGTCCCCGGAGTATTTGCTGCCGGAGATTGCACCACGGTGCCGTTCAAGCAAATCGTCATTGCGGCGGGCGATGGCGCGAAAGCCGCGCTTAGCGCCTTTGACCACTTGATTCGACACTGAGTGCGCATCTACCTTGCCCCCATGGAGGGGCTGCTGGACTTTGTATTGCGCGACGTCCTGACCCGGGTGGGCGGGGTGGACCACTGCGTGTCCGAGTTCATCCGGGTGACCCACATGCTGCTGCCCGAGCATGTTTTTTTGCGCATCGTTCCCGAGTTGGCCACGGGCGGCTGCACCCCCGCTGGTGTGCCGGTGCGTGCGCAGTTGCTAGGCTCTGACCCGGTCTGCATGGCCGAGAATGCCGCTCGTCTGGCCGGGATGGGTCCGCACGGCATTGATCTGAACTTTGGCTGCCCGGCGAAGGTGGTTAACCGCCATGGGGGTGGGGCTGCGCTGCTGGAGGACCCGGAGTTATTAACACGCATCGTGGCGGCCGTGCGCCGCGCGGTGCCGCCTTCCATGCCGGTATCGGCCAAGATGCGCCTGGGCTTCAACAATGATGCACGTGCGGTCGAATGTGCGCAGGCCATAGCTTCGGGCGGTGCCGACGAGTTGGTGGTCCACGCACGCACCAAGGCCGACGCCTACCGTCCTCCTGCCTATTGGGAGCGGGTCAACGACATCCGTCTGGGCGTCTCGATTCCGGTCATTGCCAATGGCGAAATCTGGACAGTGGACGACGCTCAGCGTTGCCGGGACGCCTCGGGCTGTAACAGCCTGATGCTGGGGCGCGGTATGGTGACCGACCCTGGCCTGGCTCTGGCGATACGCCGTGCAGACGGACAAAACGTCGCGCCTGACGTGCTGTGGGAAGACTTGTTGCCGCTGATTGGCGCATTCTGGCTACTTGTGGTGGATCGACTGGAACTGCGCCAGCAGGCCGGGCGCTTGAAGCAGTGGCTTAATTTTTTACGCCGTCACTATCCGCAGGCCGAAGTGGCCTACGGCGCGCTGCGCACCTTGCACGACCCGGTTGCGGTCACGCAATGGATGGTGGAGCAACGCGCTTTGGCACCCGGATACACCCGTTACCATGAACCACTGCCACAAACAGGATCCCAACCATGATTGAACAGTCCCTGACACTGCCTTGCGGGCATATGGTGCCCAACCGCCTGTGCAAATCGGCCATGACCGAGGGTCTGGCCAACGCCCATGACCGCGCCACCACCGCACACCAGCGCCTCTACAGCACCTGGGCACGCGGAGGTGCTGCTATCTTGATGAGCGGCAACATCATGATCGACCGGCGCTATCTGGAGCGCGCTGGCAACGTGGTCGTTGAAGACGCGTCTGGTAGTTCAGCCTTGCGCGCATGGGCACAAGCGGTACACGAAGGTGGCAGCCAGTTGTGGGCTCAGATCAGTCACCCCGGGCGCCAATGCCCGCGCCTGGTCAGTTTGACGCCGCTGGCACCATCGGAAGTGCAGTTGCACGCGGTAGCCAACTTTGGCAGGCCGCGGGCCGCCGCCGAGGCCGACATTCAGGACGTTATCCAGCGCTTTGCCAACACCGCCGCGCTGGTACAGGAAGCTGGGTTGCACGGCGTGCAGGTTCACAGCGCGCATGGATACTTGCTCTCGCAGTTCTTGTCGGGTCGTACCAACCTGCGGCAAGATCAGTGGGGTGGAACGCTGGCCAACCGCGCGCGTTTGCTGCTGGAGGTGGTGCGTGCCGTGCGTGCCCGCGTGGGACCGCGTTACCCCATTTCGGTGAAGCTCAATTCGTCTGATTTCGTCAAGGGCGGCTTCACGCTCGATGAGAGTGTGCAGGTGGTGCAGTGGCTCAACGATGCCGGCGTCGACCTGCTCGAAGTGTCGGGCGGAACCTATGAGCAGTTGGAGTTCTTCAAGGCGCTGCCTGAGGGTGAGGTGCGCGACAGCACGCGCGAGCGCGAAGCCATGTTTCTCGAATATGCCAAATCCATCAAGGCCGTCGCGGGCATGCCCATCATGGTGACCGGCGGCTTTCGGACCCTGGCCGCAATGGAGGCGGCGCTGACCGGTGGCCACACCGACATGCTGGGTGTGGCGCGCCCCTTTTGTCTGGACCCCGACTTTCCAAAACGGATGTTTACCGGACAAATGGACCGACTGCCAGTGCCCGAAGACAAGCTGGTTTTGGGTAGCGGCCATTGGGGTCCGAACAGTGCGTCAAATAGCATGCGCACCTTGAACAATTTGTGTCAGGCTGCATGGTACTACCGCCAGATCGAACGGATGGGCGCGGGGCAACTGCCGGTGTCCGATCTGAGCCCCCTGCAAGCCATGATGGTCCATTTGGGTAAGGACTATTACCGAGGATTCAGGCGCAAGCTGGTTGCGGGTGTGTGAGCGGGTTGGCTGGATCAAGCATACGCTGCGCTGAACCAATGCTGCTGCTCGTTAGTGAATTGATCGCGATTCGACTAAACGGGGCCTGGCCCGCTGCAATTCTGAAATCAAATGGTCCACCTGCTTAAGAAAGTCTTCTCGTGTGGCGTGCGGATGCTCTGTGAAGATGGCGCTGGAATGTTCTGCCACGTCGATTTCGCCCGCCTGGCGCGCCCAGCAGCGCACATCGCAATAAGCCAGCAGCGCAAGTCGCCCGAGCTCATTGCATCGCCGCGCGTGTTGCAGGTCGGCCAGCAGATCGTCAAGGCCCAATTGGAGGCTAAGGGATGCAGTCATGTTGCAACGCAGCATATGGCCGGGTTCTGACGGCGGGCTGACACGGCTGCAGTGGGGGCCGCCCTGCGTATCGGGTTCCATATTTCAGGCGAACAGCGATGCAAATCCGTCAACCGGTTCAAAGCGATTGTTTCGGTACATCAGCCGCGTCGGCCCCGGCAGCGCCGGTTGCTTGATTGAGTGCGCCGGGTCGCCCGGAAAGCACACCACACGGGTACCCGCTTCGTCAAAGGACTCTGGCAGGATCAACGCAGGCCGCTGCGCCCGCGCGCCCTGCATCACACGGTCGACCGTGGCGTGGCGGGCCAGGTGGGCCAGGCTCATGATTTGCGGGGGCGCAAGTTCGATCGTGTGGTCCCAGTATTGCTCCAGCGCGACGCGCGGCGCCAGCCACACGCTCTCGGTGGCCTCGTGGTTGTCGTGTGTGGCTTCTTGCTCGTGTGGCACCGCTGCCACAAAGAAGCGGGTGTCAAAGCGTTTGTTTGTGATGGAGGGCATGCGTGGGGTGATCCAGCGGCTCCAGGGCATCACGTTGCGGGTTTGCAGGCGCACCTGTAGCTCGGCCAGCATCTGATTGAACGGTTTTGCCTTGTCTTGCAGCAGGGCAGCGCGTGCGCTGACCATGTCGTGACTGAACAGCACCCGGGACTCCTCAAAGGCTTCGCGCAGTGCCGCTACATACAAGCCGGTGGCGGTGCTGACGTCGATTTGCGGTTCGCCCAGCATGGCGTGCAGATGTTTTGGTTCCTGGTCCAGGTGGACCTGCGGGTCCAGTTGGCAGTCATTTGTGTCCAGTTTTCCGCCCGGAAATACATAGGCACCGCCCAGCACGTCGGACAGGCCGTGGCGTTTAACCAGAAACACTTCGAGCCCGTGGGGCGCGTCACGCAGCATGACTACGGTGGATGC
>CANNRR010000061.1 GCA_947508055.1 Burkholderiales bacterium | reverse complement strand
TCGCACAATAAATCGGCCAGTGCGCCACTGCCGGAGAGCTGCAAGTTGCCGTGGGCGTCGTGCTCGAGGTCTTTGGCCAGTTGTGCGGCAATAGGTGCTCCCGACGCGTCGTGTATGCCCTCCGACACCGCGATGACGCACCGACCCAGGCGCTCATAGGTTGATTTGACGTCGGCCAGAAAACGGTCCAGGTTGAAGGTCCGCTCCGGAAGGTAAATCAGGTGTGGGCCGTCATCAGCAAATTTCTTGCCTAGCGCAGATGCGGCTGTCAAAAAGCCGGCATGGCGACCCATGACGACAGCCACATACACGCCCGGCAGGGCCGCGTTGTCCAGGTTGGCACCCGCAAATGCCTGCGCCACAAAGCGCGCAGCTGACGGAAAGCCGGGCGTGTGGTCGTTGCCGACCAGGTCGTTGTCAATCGTTTTGGGAATGTGGATGCTGCGCAGCGGGTAGTTGGCCTTGCGCGCCTCTTCACTGACGATGCGCACCGTGTCTGACGAGTCGTTGCCGCCAATGTAAAAGAAGTGTCCAATTTCATGCGCCTGCAGTACCTTGAAGATCTCCTGGCAGTACTTGATGTCGGGCTTGTCGCGCGTGGAGCCCAGCGCACTGGACGGTGTATTGGCCACCATCTCCAGGTTGTGACTGGTTTCCTGGGTAAGGTGAACAAAGTCTTCGTTGATGATGCCGCGCACACCGTGTCGCGCGCCGTAGACGTGTTCAATGTCGCGAAAACGCCGCGCCTCCAGCGCTACGCCTACCAGGGACTGGTTGATGACGGCAGTAGGTCCTCCACCTTGCGCGACCAAAATTTTTCCGGATGCCATGTAGATTCCTATGGGTTGTTAAACACTCGCGGGTAATCATCGTAGCACCGCACCAGCCGTCGTCAGGCGAACACCCCCGCTGTGTCCTGCATGCGTGCAGACACTTCACCCAAATGGTGCAAGCTGTCACCAAAGGTCATCTCCAGTTGGGTGAGCTTCTTGAAGTAGTGGCTGACGATGTATTCGTCCGTCACTCCAATGCCGCCGTGCAGTTGCACTGCCTGCTGGCCGACATAGCGCATGCTCTGGCCCAGCTGGTATTTGGCGCGGGCTAGTGCCGCTCGGCGCTCGGGGGCTGGTGCGTTGAGCTTGAGGCTGGCGTAGTAGCTCATGGAGCGTGCCAGTTCCAGTTGCATTTTCATGTCGGCCGCGCGGTGGCGCAGAGCCTGGAAGCTGCTGATAGCCACGCCAAACTGCTTGCGCGTGTTCAGGTACTCGGCGGTAATAGCCAGCGTCTTGTCCATGACACCCACTGCTTCGGCGCAGCTGGCAGCAATGCCGATGTCCACTGCATGTTCCAGGGCGGCGAGGCCGTTTTGAGTAATCAGCGTGGCGGGTGCGTTTTTGAGCGTTACTTCGGCGGCACGGCTGCCGTCCTGCGTGCCGTAGCCTCGGGTGGTCACACCGGCGCTCTGACGTTCAACCAGAAACAATGCCAACTGGCTGTTGATTTTGGCGGGCACGAGAAAGGCGTCCGCCTGGTCACCCACGGGCACTACACTTTTTGTAGCGTTAAGCACATAGCCACCGGGCGCTTGAGTGGCTTTCGCCTCGCAAACGTCGAGCTTGTAGCGGGCTGCGCGCTCCTGGTAGGCCAGCACCACCAGAGCTTCACCACTGGCGATTTTTGGCAACCACTCGCTCTTGGTGGAGGCATCCGCATAACCGGCCAGCACGCCACCCGCGATGAGGGATTGTGCGAGCGGCTCGAGCACGATACCGCGGCCCAACTCCTCCATCACCACCATGCCTTCAACCGGTCCCATGCCCAGGCCGCCATCAGCCTCGGGGACGTACAGGCCGCACAGGCCCAACTCGGCAATTTCATTCCAGGCAGCGCGGTCAAAGCCGCCCGCTTTGACCGCCGCGCGGCGACGCTCAAAGGTGTAGGCCTTGTCAACCCATTTGCGAACGGCATCACCGAGTTGAACCTGGTCGTCAGAAAAATCAAAATCCATTTTTTTTCTCCTGCATTCATCACTATGGAGCCCCCTATGAGAGGGGGCCAGGGGGAGCTCATCTTGTTGCGCCTGGCGCAGGTCGTTCAGGGCTTCAGCCCAGAACGACCTGCGCGACGATGTTGCGTTGCACTTCGTTGGAGCCGCCGTAAATGGTGGTCTTGCGCATGTTGAAGTAGGTCGACGCCAAGGGCGCACAATGCATGGCGCCAACGGCATCGCCTTGCCAGCCGGCTTCCATGGCCTCGCGAATCAGCGGCAGGGCGAAGGCTCCGGCGGCCAACATCATCAGCTCGGCGTAGCGTTGCTGGATTTCGCTGCCGCGAATTTTGAGCAGGCCGGCGATGTCGAGCGAGTTTTTGCCCGATTTCTCCGCGGCCAATACGCGCAGCACCATCATCTCCAGCGCCACCACGTCGACTTCCAGCTTGGCGATCTCGTCGCGAAAACGTGTGTCGTCCCACACGCCCTCGGCCTTGGCCAGGCGCTTCAGGCGCTCCAGTTCGCGCTTGGCACGGTTCACGTCGGCGATGTTGGTGCGCTCGTGGCTGAGCAGGTGCTTGGCATAGGTCCAGCCCTTGTTTTCTTCACCAATCAGGTTCTCGGCAGGCACCACCACGTTGTCAAAGAACACCTCGTTGACTTCGGCTCCGCCGTCCAGCAGCACGATGGGACGCACCGTGACACCGGGCGACTTCATGTCGATCAGCAGGAAGCTGATGCCGGTTTGTGGCTTGCCCTCAGTGCTGGTGCGCACCAGGCAGAAGATCCATTCGCCATACTGGCCCAGTGTCGTCCAGGTCTTCTGGCCATTGACCAGATAGGTATTGCCCTGTCGCTCGGCGCGGCACTTGACGGATGCCAAATCCGAGCCCGAGCCGGGTTCGCTGTAGCCCTGGCTCCACCAGACCTCTCCGCTGGCAATGCCGGGCAGAAAGCGCTGCTGCTGTTCTGCGGTACCAAAGGCCATGATGACCGGGGCCACCATCACCGGGCCAAAGGGCACCACGCGCGGTGCGCCAGCCAGTGCGCACTCTTCTTCAAACAGGTGCTTTTGCACCGAGTTCCACCCCGGCCCGCCAAATTCTTTGGGCCAGCCATGTCCCAGCCAGCCCTTTTTGCCCAAAATCCTGGCCCAACGCTGCATGTCGTCGCGCGTCAGGTTCAGGGCGTTGTGAACTTTGTGGGCGATGTCGGCTGGCAGGTTGGCACCCACCCAGGCGCGAATGTCTTCGCGAAATTGCTGCTCTTCAGGGGTAAATGCCAGATCCATTAAAACGTCTCCAGATAGATGTGCCGCTTTTTAGCACGATCGTTCGGTTAACTCTGTCCGGGTTGTGACACGCCAAGCTCGGCACACAGCGTGCGCACGGTTTCCTGCAACTGGGCCAACTCACTTTCCAGGTGTGTCACGCGCTCAGTCAGTCCGGCTACGCTTGCACTGCCTGCCACCGGGCTGGTGCCTCCCGCCGCGGCAGCCTCCAGGTCGATCGGGCCGCACAGCAGGTGGGCCCAGCGTTGCTCGCGCTCACCATGGCCGCGGGGCAGCTTCACGGTGAGCGGGCCGCCTTTCTCAATCGAGCGGTCCTGTAGTTCCTCCAGAAATCCCTCCACTGAAGAAATGTCAGCAAAGCGGTACCAGCGTTCGGCGTTCAGGCGCAGTTCACCGGCGGTCTGGGGGCCGCGCAGCATTAATAGGCCCAGCAACACGGCCGACTGTTCGGGTACTCCTATGCCGCGCTGGAAGTTGTGCTCGTAGCGTGCCACACGGCTGCCGCTGGACTCGCGCACCAGTTTCATGGGCATGAGGGTGTCCAGTGCGGTGGCGATTTCGGCCTCGGTCAGGTTCATCAGCGGGTCGCGGCTGCTTTTTTGGTTGCAACCCAGCATCAGCGTGTTGAGCGACAGCGGGTAGCTGTCCGGCACGGTGCGGGCTTTTTCCATCAAGGTGGCGAGCACGCGGGCTTCTATCGGCGACAGCATGATAGCGGCGGTAGCGTCGGGGGTGTTGGGGGTGTTGGCAGTATTAGAAGTGGGGGTGTCAGATGTGGGGAAAGTCATAATCGGTACCAATGAAAAACATCGTCATTTTGATCTCTGGCGGCGGCTCCAACATGCAGGCCATCGTAAAAGCCGCACAACGCGATGCCTGGCAGGAGAAATTGGGAGCCCGGGTTGCGGCGGTGATCAGTAACAAAGCCGATGCCAAAGGCCTGATTTTCGCCCGTGAACAGGGTATTGCCACCCAGGTGCTGGACCATAAGGCCTTTGCCTCGCGCGAAGCATTTGATGCGGCTATGGCCGAGCTGATTGAGCGCTTCGAGCAGCCAGGCGAGCCAGTGCTGGTGGTGTTGGCAGGGTTCATGCGTATATTGACTCCGGCGTTTGTGAACTGCTATGCCGGGCGACTGGTGAATATTCACCCGTCGCTGCTGCCGGCTTTCCCGGGACTGCACACCCACCAGCGCGCCATTGACGCGGGTTGCAAATTCGCCGGGGTAACGGTACACCAAGTGACCGCCGAACTGGACCACGGTCCGATTCTGGCCCAAGCGGTGGTGCCAATTTTGAAGGGCGACACGCCGGAGGTGCTGGCGGCGCGGGTGCTCACCCAGGAGCATCTGATCTACCCTCGGGCGATTGCTGGTTTGCTACAAAAAATATAGCTGCTTACGCATATTCCACGGGGTCTATAGTGATATTTTGTTCCGAATTAACAGGGAAATATCGAACAATGCTTGAATCGGTGGTCAGGGTCAGCGGCGTAACAGGTGCGTCAAGAGCTCTGCGGTACGCACGTCGGTTATGGTTGTTTGGTCTGGCAGTGTTCGATCCGGCGACCATCCCCCCGTTCCCCCACTACCGCCACCGCGCGTGTCACGCGCATGAAGCCAGGTAAACGTGGAGTAAATGCTGGCGGTACAGGCTGGGTGGAGTTGGGGGCAATGGGGGGAGGTTTTCATTCGGCATGGGACAATCGCAGGCTATGCATCCAAAAGCTCTTTTAGACGCCTGCGCGGAACTTGTCAGGCTGGCCCTTAAATTCGACCATCCGGCAGACGCTATCGTGTCGCGCTTTTTCCGGGACAACCGCGGGCTGGGCCCGCGCGAGCGGGCCACCATGGCCGAGACGGTTTACACCGTTCTACGCAAGAAATTGCTATTTGATCACCTGGCTCCTTCAGGCAGCGGCCCGAAAGAGCGGCGCCTGGCTATTTTGGGTTTCTACGGCCCCGGCGACTTTTTGCGCAGTGCGCTGACCGAGCAGGAAACCAACTGGCTGGACCAGTGTGAAAAGGTGAGCCCCAACGATTTGATGGAGCGCCATCGCCACAACCTACCCGAGTGGCTGGTGCAGCCGCTCAAGGATCAATTGGGTGCCGAGTTTTGGCCCATGGTTGAAACGCTGAATCTGGGTGCCGGGCTGGACCTGCGGGTCAACACCTTCAAGGCCAAACGAGCAGATGTGCAAAAGGAGCTGGCCAAGGCTGGCGTCAAGGCCGTCAACACGCCGTTTTCACCCTGGGGCTTGCGGATTGCAGGAAAGCCTGCATTGAACAAGAACGAAGCGTTCATGCGCGGCGATTTTGAAGTGCAGGACGAAGGCTCGCAGCTGTTGTCGATGTTGCTGGATGCCAAGCGCGGCGAGATGGTGGTCGATTTTTGCGCCGGTGCCGGTGGCAAGACGCTGGCTATTGGTGCCGCCATGCGCAGCACAGGGCGCCTGTACGCGTTTGATACGTCAGCCCATCGGCTGGATGCTTTCAAGTCGCGCTTGAAACGCAGTGGCTTGTCGAACGTGCATCCGGCGGCGATCGCGCACGAGCGCGATGACCGCGTCAAACGGCTGACCGGCAAGATGGACCGCGTGTTGGTGGATGCGCCATGCACCGGCCTGGGTACCTTGCGCCGCAACCCGGATCTGAAGTGGCGCCAGAACATGCAGTCCGTGGAAGAGATGGCGGTCAAGCAAGCTGCCATTTTGCAAAGCGCATCGCGCATGCTGAAGTCCGGTGGGCGCATTGTTTACGCCACCTGCAGCGTGTTGCCGCAGGAAAATGAGGCCATTGCTGAGGCATTCTTGGCGGCCAATCCGGACTTCGTGCCGTTGTCGGTGGGGGAAGTTTTGGCTGAATTGAAAGTTGAGGGTGCCGCCAGTTTGTGCACTGGTGGCGACAATGGGCAGCGGTATTTGCGCTTGTGGCCGCATCGCCACGCGACCGACGGTTTTTTTGCAGCTGTCTGGCAAAAGAACTAACGATGGGTTGTTGAGAAGGAAATCGAATTATGCAGGTAACGGATTTATCGGTATTCAATGCAGTCGTAGATTGGCTAGCCTATGGCCTCTGGCGCTTGCAATGGTGGCAGATTATTGTGGTGACTTTGGCATTGACACACATCACAATGATCAGCGTGACGGTGTTTTTGCACCGCCACCAGGCGCACCGTGCGCTCGACCTGCACCCGATTGCCTCGCATTTTTTCCGGTTCTGGCTGTGGCTGACCACGGGGCAGGTGACCAAAGAGTGGGCGTCCATCCACCGCAAGCACCACGCCAAGTGCGAGCAACCCGAAGACCCGCACAGCCCCCATGTGTACGGCATCAAGAAGGTGCTGCTGCAGGGCTATGAGTTGTACCGGGCCGAGGCGGCAAACCTGGAGACCATGACCCGCTATGGCCTCGGCACACCCAATGACTGGCTGGAGCGCAATCTGTACACCCGTTTCTCGACTCTGGGCGTGGCTTCGTTGCTGGTGCTGGATGTGACTCTGTTTGGCGCCGCTGGTTTGGCCGTATGGGCGGTGCAGATGGCCTGGACGCCGATCATGGCTGCGGGCATCATCAATGGTGCTGCCCACTACTGGGGTTACCGCAATTTTGAGGCACCCGACGCAAGTACCAATATTTCGCCCTGGGGCATCATCATTGCCGGGGAAGAGTTGCACAACAACCATCACACCTATCCAACGTCAGCCAAGCTGTCGGTGAAGCCATACGAGTTTGACATTGGATGGGTCTACATCAGCGCCATGCAAATGGTGGGTCTGGCGAGAGTAAAGAAACGGCCACCAAAAGCGGCCTTCGGTGCCATTCGTCCGGTCGCTGACGAAAAGACACTGGAAGCCCTGATCGCCAATCGCTACGAGCTGATGGCGGGCTATGCCAAGGGTATGCGTCAGGCGGCGCGTAACGAGTTTGAAGCTATGAAGGCGCGCAGTGCGGATGGCGCCGTGATCAAGGCCGCCAAGCGCTGGATGCACCGGGATATGGAGATGGTGCCCGCTTCAATGGCTGCGGCACTAGCGCGCGCCCGCGCTGCCTCGCCGGTGCTGGACAAGATGGTGACCATGCGTGAAGAACTTCGCCAGATGTGGCTCAACACATCCGTATCGCGTGAGCAACTGGCCAAAGATTTGCAGGCCTGGTGCCAGCGCGCCGAGGCCAGCGGCATCGCGGCGCTGCAAGAATTCTCCATGCGATTGCGTGCCGCACACGTTTAGTGGCCCTTCACCCCTTCAGCAAAGCCCGTTTTTTTGACGGGTTTTTTTCGTGCGCTCCAGATCAGTCGGGCTATGCGTTTTGCTCCGTGTCCCCCGGCCTTCGGCCTCCTCCTTTACCTGCGCAAAACCCATAGCCCGACCGATCTTGCGAAGTGTTGAAGTGCCAACGGTGGTCAGGGCGCTTCGCGTGCAGATATTTCCAGCAGCAGGTATGGGGTAGGCGTTTTGCGTAGGTAAAGGAGGAGCCCGCGCAGCGGGCGGGGGACACGAAGTAAAATGCCGGCCCCATGCCGGCGGCGGGCGAGAGACACAAAAGTACCGACGTAAAAAAGCCCGCAAAGAGCGGGCCTTCTTGCAAGCAGCATCTCGATGCGAGGGGACAGAGCTAGAGGTCTGTCCCCAAGACATTATTTAAGCTTCATTTCCTTGTAGTCCACGTGCTTGCGAGCTTTGGGATCAAATTTCTTGATCAACATCTTCTCGGGCATGAGTTTCTTGTTCTTGCTGGTCGTGTAGAAATGACCAGTACCGGCTGTGGATTCCAGCTTGATTTTTTCGCGTCCGCCTTTGGTTGCCATTTTTAATTCCTTTAATCAGTTAGGACAGAGCTAAAGGTCTGTCCCGAAATATCTCAGGCCTGACCCCGTGCGCGCAGATCTGCGAGCACAACATCAATACCGTTTTTGTCGATCAAACGCAGACCTGCGTTCGAAATCCGCAGACGAATCCAGCGGTTTTCAGTCTCGACCCAGAAACGGCGGTATTGCAGGTTCGGCAAGAACCGGCGCTTGGTTTTGTTGTTGGCGTGGGAAACGTTGTTCCCGACCATCGGGCCTTTGCCCGTGACTTGACATACGCGTGCCATAAGGACACTCCGATACTTCTTAAACGGCTACCACTGGCGACCCCCGCATGCCGGAAAACCCGGTGGCTTGAATCTCGCAGCAACCTCACCTCGCCAATGAAAAAGGGTGGCGGTAACCCCCCGCCAATTGCTTGGCGGTGTTTGCTGTTAAGCCAACACCCTCACGGGCCGGATTCAGCAAAGCTTCGAATTATAGCGAATTTTACCGCCGGACCGCTCCAAGGAAAATTAGCCCCTGGGGTGCAGCGTCGTACGCGAAGCGACAAGCGTGGGGGCGATGTCTATTCTTGCTGTTCCAGAAAGCGCTGGGCGTCAAGCGCTGCCATGCAGCCTGTGCCTGCGCTGGTGATGGCCTGGCGGTAAACATGGTCCTGCACGTCGCCGGCAGCAAATATGCCGGGTACCGAGGTCTGGGTGGCGAAGCCTTTGAGTCCTCCCTGCGTGACGATGTAGCCGCCAGCCATCTCCAGTTGGCCCTGAAATATCTCAGTATTGGGTGCGTGCCCGATGGCGATGAAGCAACCGGTGAGGGTGATGTCCTCGGTTGTGCCGCCGTTCACGTTTTTGATTCGAATACCGGTGACGCCCGATGCGTCGCCCAGCACTTCGTCCAGGGTGCTGAAGGTTTTGAGTTCAATCTTGCCTGCTGCGACCTTCTCCATCATCTTGTCGATCAGAATCGGTTCAGCCTTGAATTTGTCGCGCCGGTGCACCAGGAAGACCTTGCTGGCGATGTTGGACAGGTACAGCGCCTCTTCCACAGCGGTGTTGCCGCCGCCCACCACGCAAACGGTCTGTTCGCGGTAGAAAAAACCGTCGCAAGTGGCACAACCCGAAACGCCGCGTCCCATGAATGCAGTCTCGGACGGCAACCCCAGGTACTTGGCAGAGGCCCCGGTGGCGATGATCAGCGAATCGCAGGTGTAGGTGGCGCTGTCGCCGGTGAGGGTAAAGGGGCGTTTGCTGAAGTCGACCTTGTTGACATGGTCAAATAAAATTTCGGTCTTGAAGCGTTCAGCGTGCTCCAAAAAACGCTGCATCAGTTCGGGGCCCTGCACTCCGTGCACGTCGGCCGGCCAGTTATCAACCTCGGTTGTGGTCATCAATTGCCCGCCCTGGGCCATGCCGGTCACCAGAACCGGGTTGAGGTTGGCGCGCGCGGCATAGACTGCGGCGGTGTAACCTGCGGGGCCTGAGCCCAGAATCAGGACTTTGGCGTGTTTTGGATCGGACATGGGGAACCTTTAATTGCGTAAAACGGGAGTCAGGCCGTGTACATTTCGGGGCAATGTTGGCCTTTTCAATGCAAGCGCGATTGTAAGAAGGCCCGCAACACTTTTTCCGGAGTGACTGAATGTCAATGTTGAGCAACCTGGATTTGATTCGCCGGGTACCCCTTTTCTCCATGCTGACACCGCTGCAGATCGAGTCCCTGGCCGAAGCGGTGTCCAAGAAGCGCTTCAAGCGCGGTGAAATTTTGGTGGAGCAAGGCGAGAAGCGTAATGCACTGTATATTATTTTGACCGGCCGCACCCGCGTGGTGATGACCGACAGCAGGGGGCGTGAGGTCATTTTGGCCACGCTGCGTTCCGGTGACCATGTGGGCGAAATGAGCCTCATCGATGGTGAACCCCACTCTGCCACAGTCGTCGCCGACCAACAGGTGGACGTGCTGATACTGGGGCGTGATGATTTCCTGCGTTGCCTGAGTGAAAGCTGCGCCATGTCCTTTGCGGTGATGCATGAGTTGGTACAGCGCTTACGCAAGGCCAGCCAGAAGATCAGTTCGCTCGCACTGATGGGCGTCTATGGGCGGGTGGCCATGGTGCTGCTGGATTCAGCGGTGGCAGACGAGCAGGGCGCCTTCATAATTCGCGAAAAGGTCTCGCGCCAGGACATAGCCAAAATGGTGGGCGCTTCGCGCGAAATGGTTAGCCGTGTCATGAAAGATTTTGAGGAGCAGGGGTTCATTCAGTCGCTTGAAGGCGGTATGGTCCGTGTTTACGAGCGTCGCGTTCTTCCTCGCTGATATATGACTTACTCACTCCATACACTTCAATCTTCCTCGGCACGCAACGATTCGTCGCCGACCGGCATGGGTCGTTTTGCCAATGAGATTGCCCTCATTGCCGGGTTTGTGTTTCTTGCCCTATGGCTGGTTGCCTTGTTAACCTATTCGCCGCTGGACGCCGCGTGGTCTACATCGGGGGCGGGTCTGCCTCTGGTCAACCGCATCGGGCGCCTGGGCGCGTGGGTGGCCGACGTCAGCTACTTTCTTTTAGGCTTTTCAGCGTGGTGGTGCGTGGCAGTGGGTGCGCGGATCTGGTTGTCGCTGCTGGCCAATCGCCTGCGTGGTGACGAGGCAAACCGCGCGATTCCGCGTCGGCTGGTGTTCTGGCTGGGACTGGTCCTGCTGTTGTATGCCAGCACCTCTTTGGAGTGGGCACGGCTGTACAGTCTGGAGCCACGTTTGCCTGGAGGGCACAGTGGCGGTGTGATGGGATACCTGCTGGGCACTTTGAGCGTGCAGTGGCTGGGATTCTCAGGCTCCGGGCTGGTGTCGATTGCGCTGGGGGTGATCGGTTCGGCCCTGGTGTTTGGTTTCTCCTGGATGCATGTTGCTGAACGCATAGGAGCCTGGTTGGATGCGCAGGTGCAGTCCCGCAGGATGCAGCGCGAGCGCGCACAAGACCGTGAAATGGGTCAGCAAGCGATGCGCGAACGTGAAGAAATTTTGTTCGAAGAGCGTGAAGAAACGCAAGTACACCACCCGCAACCGGTGGTGATTGTGGAACCCGTGATGATGGAGCCGCCACGTAGCGAGCGCGTCGCCAAAGAGCGACAAAAGCCTTTGTTTACTGAAATGCCGGATACCAAACTGCCACAGGTTGACCTGCTCGATGGTGCTCTGGCGCGCCAGGAAACGGTCGCCCCCGAGACGCTGGAGATGACCAGTCGCATGATTGAGAAGAAACTCAAAGACTTTGGCGTGGAAGTGCGGGTGGTGCTGGCCCAACCCGGACCGGTCATTACCCGCTACGAAATCGAACCCGCCACAGGTGTCAAAGGCTCACAGATTGTGGGCCTGGCCAAGGACCTTGCGCGCAGCTTAAGCCTGGTGTCGATCCGCGTGGTGGAGACCATTCCGGGCAAGAACTTCATGGCGCTGGAGTTGCCCAACGCCAAGCGCCAGTCCATTCGCCTGAGCGAAATTTTGGGCTCGCAGGTGTACAACGAAGCCAAGTCCATGCTGACCATCGGCTTGGGCAAGGACATCGTCGGCAACCCCATCGTCGCCGACCTGGCCAAGATGCCCCACGTACTGGTGGCCGGGACCACGGGCTCGGGCAAGTCAGTCGGTATCAACGCCATGATTTTGAGCTTGCTGTACAAGGCCGAGGCTAGCGATGTGCGGTTTTTGATGATTGACCCCAAGATGCTCGAGATGTCGTTCTACGAAGGCATTCCGCACCTGATCGCACCGGTGGTCACCGACATGAAACAGGCTGCCTATGGCCTGACCTGGTGTGTGGGAGAGATGGAGCGGCGCTACAAACTGCTTAGTAAGCTCGGAGTGCGCAATCTGGCCGGATACAACGTCAAGATCGCCGACGCCAAGGCCCGTGGTGAGTTCATTTACAACCCGTTCAGCCTGACGCCAGAATCCCCCGAGCCGCTGGACCGACTGCCGCACATCGTGGTGGTGATCGACGAACTGGCCGACCTGATGATGGTGGTGGGCAAGAAGATTGAAGAACTGATTGCTCGCCTGGCACAAAAGGCGCGTGCCGCCGGCATCCACCTGATCCTGGCCACCCAGCGGCCCAGTGTGGATGTGATTACCGGCCTTATCAAGGCCAACATCCCAACCCGCATTGCGTTCCAGGTCAGCAGCAAGATCGACAGCCGTACCATCCTGGACCAGATGGGCGCGGAGGCGTTGCTGGGCATGGGCGACATGCTATATATGCCCAGTGGTACCGGTTTGCCGATTCGTGTGCATGGAGCCTTTGTGAGCGACGACGAGGTGCACCGCGTGGTCAACTACCTCAAGACCCAGGGCGAGCCCAACTACATCGAGGGTGTTTTGGAGGGCGGTTCTGTCGACGGCGAAGGTGAGCCAGGCGCTGATGACAGTGGAGGCAGTGAAAAAGACCCCATGTACGATCAGGCGGTTGAAGTGGTTCTGAAAAACCGCAAGGCCAGCATCTCGCTGGTGCAGCGCCACCTCAAGATCGGCTACAACCGCGCCGCCCGCCTGGTCGAGGACATGGAGAAGGCCGGTTTGGTCAGCTCCATGAGTAGCAGCGGCCAGCGCGACATCCTGGTGCCGGCGCGAGCGGAGTAATTTTGTGGGTCAGACCACTTTGTGCAGCAAATGTGCTCTGACCCCAACTGGTCGAATGAATTTGCGGGTCAGACCACTTTGCGCAGCAAATGTGCTCTGACCCCAACTGATTAATATGAAACGAATTGCTACTATTTTTATAGCTATCTACGCAATATCCGCGGGCGCTGGAGGCCTGGAAAGCCTGGAGAACTTTGTCAGAACGGTGAAGACCGCACGGACCGACTTCACTCAGGTGGTTACTATGCCCGCCAAAGAAGGACAGGCGGTGCGATCAAAAACCTCTAACGGCACGTTTGAGTTTTCCAGGCCCGGACATTTCCGCTTTGTCTACAAAAAACCGTTCGAGCAGAGCATCGTGGCAGATGGCCAGACGCTTTGGCTGTATGACGCAGACCTGAACCAGGTGACGGCACGCAAGCAGGCGCAAGTGCTGGGTACCACACCGGCGGCGCTGATTGCCTCCGCGGCGGATGTGAAGACCTTGCAAGCCGACTTTGTGTTGACCCCCGACGCCGACCGTGATGGCCTGGAGTGGGTGCATGCCACTCCCAAGGCCAAAGACACGGCCTTGCAGAGCATCCGGGTGGGTTTTCGCTCCGGTGAGCTGGCGTCATTGGAAATGGTGGATAGCTTTGGGCAGCGTTCGAGCTTGCGTTTTAGTGGGTTTAAAGCCAACGTAGCCCTGGATGCCAGCGTCTTCCAGTTCAAGCCGCCGCAGGGTGCTGATGTGATTCGCCAGTAGGCGCGTCTTCGGAGAAGACCGGTCGGTGCGCCGAGTCGTATTGGCAGCACTGACTGAATCAACTGGCCAATTTTTTAGTTTCGACCATGCTGAAATGCTACTATTTTTGTAGCAAATTACGCTTATTGGAGGGCGTTATGGACTGTTTGCCGCAAAACTTGGCCGCAGCGTTGCTGCACTAAAACACCAGCGAAACTGCGAAAGCCGTGCGTACACCGCCGAGTAGGCAAAGACCAGCACGGCCAGTGCCAGAATTAACATGGGGGTGTCTTGGGCAAACACCACCGCCCAGCCGGTCGGTAGTGACACAAACAGCCAGAACAAGGGACTGGTCAAACCGTTTTGCAGCGCGGCATCGATGTGTGGGAATGCATGGCGCACCACACGGCGGTGAATAAGGTGGTGCATGTGGACTTTGTCCGGTTGACCCGGGTGGTGGCCCTCACGGCGATGGCGTCGCCTTACTGAAAAACCTACCTCCAGCACCGGGTAAGCGCAAACCAGAATGGTGGTCCAGGCGTTGATCTGCGGGTTACGCATGGGCAGCAGCACTGCCATCCATGCCAACAAAAAGCCCAGCAGATAGGCCCCACCGTCGCCCAAAAACAGTTTGCCAAACGGCCAGTTGACAGCGCCAAAGCCCAGCGCGCTGGTGGCCACCACAAAGCACACGGTAGCCAGTGGTGTGTCGCCCACGTTTAAGGCGATGATGCCCATGGCCCCCAACATGATGGCCACGGCACCAGAGGCCAGACCATTAAAGCCGTCGATGATGTTGACTGCATTGGCCACCCCGCCCACAGCAAAGGCAGTAAACAACACCGCCAGCGGCATATAGTTCAGCAGCCAGTCCAGCGCGGGAAGGCCGGTGTTTTGCATGGCCACTCCAGTCAGATACCAGGCCAGCGCACCGCTGGCCATGGTGGCCAGCAATCGCTGCAGCACACTCACCTTTTTGGTGATGTCCTCAAGCAAGCCAAACGCAAAGGCAGGCAGGCCGGCCAGCAACATGGGCCCCAGAATGGCGCGCACATCGTCAGCGGCGAATAGCCAAGCGATGAACAAGCCTAGCGCAATGGCGATACCGCCGACGCGGGGCGTGGGCTGGGTGTGGTGGTTTTGCACGCCAAAGGCGTTGTCAAGGGTCAGGTGACCATGCCAGCGCTGGGTGACGACCAAGCCTGCACTGGCGAGCAGGGTCAGGGTGAAGATTAAAAGATAGTTGGACACGTTTGATTCCCTGAATTAGACATATTTTCTTTTTTTAAACCGGAACTGTGAATAGTACCCTGCTCAGAGCACTCCCGCAACTCTCACTCTCACCCTTGTCCGACAAGGTGTGAGCCTGACCGGCACACGGATTCACCTCGATCAATGCGGGGCAGGCCTGAAAAATTTCACGACGTAGGACTCCAACGGATTTAAAAAGCGAAACACCCCGTATGCATCAACCCACCGAGCATAGGCGACATAATCAGGGTCGTTGGATAAGTGCCGCTCTTCGGTTTTTGCCCGCAAAAAGTAAATGCAGCTTAACAGCAACAACAGGAAACTCAGCCGTAAGGCAGTGGCCCCCCCCCCCTGCGCCATGAACGGAATGGAGATCATCCACCAAGACAGGTTTTTGGCAACGTATGCGGGGTGTTTGGTAAAGCGGTAGGGTCCGTTAGTGATGATGCCGCGGTGCGTGAGGTTTGAAAACCGTGCCCCAAATATCACAGTGGCCCAAACATAAATGGCTGTCAGCAACAAGATGGCACCACCCCACAAGCCATACAGTAAAGGGGAATTCCACAGCCAGACGCCCCATTTGTAGTCGCTGTCATAAGCCAGATACTGTCGCCCGAACAGCGACCAAAATGGTTGGTAACAAACCAATGCCACTGTCCAGCCCAGCATGGTGGGTTCGGCAGACCTCAGGTGCGTGTCGGTAATGCGTAAAGACATCAGGTAGCCCATGGACACCAAAGCCACGTCGATGAAATACATGAAGTCGTACAAAAAGTCAAACCAGGTGCCAAAATGGCTAAGTTTGGTGAGGTCAAAGCTTAAAAACTTGGCAAGATCGCTGCACATGTAGGTGAACATCAGCGGGAAGAAAAAACCCTTGATGAGCCAGCCCAGCAGGTGCTGTCCAAGCACCTTGCCATCCACTTCGCGCCACTGTAGCAACAGCAGTTTTCCCATGTGCCAATAGCCGTCACGCGGCTGGGTCATGTGGCTATCCACCCAGTAGATATATGGCAATGCCAGCAATAACCAGGGCGGCAATATCAGCCGCAGCATCTGGTAATACCTATCGTAAAAATCACCGTGGTACTCTGGAAACAACCAGTACAGCAGGCCCACAAATCCCAGACTGCTCAGCAAGCCAAGCAGCTTGAGCAGACTGCGCGGCCAGTTTGGGTGTCGCACCGCAAAGTCAAGCCCGGTTGATAAGCGCAGGTAAACTTTTTGCCAGAACAGGTCAAGCCCAAAAATAGCTGCGGCGGTGACAAAAATGATCATCAGGGCCGATGCAACCATGTTGTCACCAAATGGCAGATACAGCCGCAGGCCAAGCACCGCCAGCAAAAAAGCCAGCAGGGCCACTGCTGCCACCAGTGCATGGGTGGCGGACGCCGGACGATGTACCACGATTACAGCGATCTGACAGCAGCTACACCCAAGCCCAGGTTAGACAAAATTTGGGTGATGTCCTTGGCGTTGCGCATGAAAGCTGTCCAAAAGGTCTCGCGGTCGACCTTGGCTGGCACGACCACGGTGTCACCAGGCATGAGCCTGGCACCCTCAAAGCCGCCACCAAACCACGTCGAATTGTCTTTGTTGGCGACAACCGTCCCATCTGCGCGCAGCACAAAAGCTTGGCTCACATCTGCGTCCTCCGACACACCGGCCAGACGCAGCACGTCTGCCACGGTTCGACCAGGACGGAAAACAATGGCATTCTGGTTATTCACAGAGCCGTAAGCTGCCACAAAACTCGGAGTGGATGGCACAAAAACCATATCACCATCCTCGAGCGGAATAGAGGGCAAGGCATGCAGTTCAGCACGGTCTAGTGGCATTTCTAGCGCAACTCGGCCGTTGCTACGCAAAGTTTTGAGACGGGCAATCTGCTGCTGCTGGCGCTGGCGCTGGTCTTCCATCAAAGCAGACGCTCGACTGGCCTGATCACCACTCAGGTTGGCGATTTGAGCGCTGCCTTGGCCAGACAGTGTTGCCTCTAAGCGGCCAACCAACTGGTCAAGATTCTTTTGCTGTTGCTCGCGCACAGACTGTCGGCTGAATTCGGTGCCGAAGACATAGGCCTGTGAGGTAAGACCGCCGATGCGGTCCAGAAGCTGGGGCAAAGTTTCACCCGGCAGCGAGGGGTATATACCGGGAGCCGCAACCTCACCTTCGACACGCACCAGACGCAATTGCTTCTCAGACGACAGGCGAATGTCTTTTTGGTTAAACACCGTAACCACATCACCGGGCAACAGGGGCAGATTGTGCGCTGGGTCTTTGGCCAACAAAGCTTTGCCCAGGTTAAAAGGAATTAACTGGTTGACCAGGGTAATCGGGTCCAGCCGCTCTATAACAGCGTAGTCCCAGTTGATGGCTCTGAAGTTGGGCTTGAGTTTGGTTACTGAATAGTCAGCTGAAACATCGCTTGATTCAGTAATTTGGTTGCGAGTCGAAGTATCTCTGGCGCGCGTCAGATCGTCGGCCTGTGAGTTCTTGGAGGCGCGCGTCGGATCGTCGGACTGCGGGTTCTTGGGGGCACCTGCCTGCTGGGCTGAAAATTGACTTTCACCTTGACGCCACGTATCGGGCGGATTTTGCACCTGAACAAGTTGGTTTTGTGACCGGTAGTAATCCTGGGTGATGAGGGCTGCGGGCTCTGGAATCAGGTCTAACACGCGCATGCCTGGCTTCCACCTGTGGCGCAGGGGGTAGGCGACGTTGCCACGCAAGGTAACCGCACTTCCAATAACCTGAGGAATGTTGATCAGGGTCAGAATGTCACCGTCTTTGAGAGGGGTGGACAAGCCAATGGCGTTGAAAGTCAGCTCCGCCACTTGACGGGGAGGGTTGCTGGTGGGCGTGACCCGCTCTAACAAAGCTTTGTGCGAAACGCTGAGAGCAGGCACACCGCCGCCAATGCTCAAGACTTTCTCGACCGTGGTATCGGCACCTTTTAACTCGTAAATGGCAGCTTGGTCATAAGCGCCAGTAACTGCTACGCGGGCACCAACGGGTGGGATGACAATAACATCACCCGGCTGTAGTGCAACATCTGCTGCTTTTTCGCCTTTGGTAATGAAGGCGTAAAGGTCTAGCGTGGCAATGAGCTGATTTTGGCGCCTAAGTTCAATGCTGCGCATGGAGCCATTGGCGCTTGGGCCACCGCTGGCAAAAAGTGCATTGACCAGGGTGCTGAGGCTACTAAGGGTGTAAGTGCCTGGTTTTTCAGCCTGGCCCACCACATAAACCTGAATGGCACGCAGGTTGGCCACCGACGCAGCGAGTTCAATATTGGTGAATACTTTGGCCAAGTGGGCTTTAAACACGCTGTTAAGTTGAGCAACACTGACACCCGCCAGCGTCAGAGCCCCTACGCGGGGGACCTGAACCTGGCCGTTGCGGTCTACGGTGAGGCGAGTGCTGAGGTCAACACCACCCCAGACTTGGAGCTGAACCTCGTCCCCTACGCCCAAGAGGTAACTGGCTGGGGGAGAAATATTGGTGACGGGTGTGTAGGTGTTGGGCGCTGAAAACAGGCTGCTGCCAAACAGCTCGAGTTGTTGGCCGGTGGCATCTTTGACAAAACGTTGAAACTGGTTCGGCTGCTTGCGTGCCTGTCCTGCTCGCTCAGTGTTTGGTACCTGCTCGGCGGAGGGCGTGAGCGGGGCGACTTGCAGCGCATTGGGTCCATCCAATAACCCGTCTGCTGTCCTCGCCCTCGCCCTCGCATTGCCGGGCACACCGGGCAACGGGGCATCAGTGGCAGCGGTCGTAGCAAAGGGGCTTGTGGATGCAGTACTGTAGTTGGGCTGGGCCAAGCTCGCAACGCTGAGCAAAACACCAGACAACCCCAGAATCAGATCGCGAAGCGAATAATGCGTGGATGAATTCATAGCCATAGCTGGTGTACTCTATTAAAACGACTTAAAACGACTTAAAAATGCCAGTTGGCGGTGACGGCGTTAGGTGTGACGCTGAGGGATGGGCCGCCCTTTTTATTTTGTTGCACCGTGAGCAGGGAGCCAATGCCATATCCTAACAGGGCTCCCGCAACCGTATCTGATAACCAATGGTCTCTTTGCTGCACTCTGCCATAGCCTGTCAAAGCGGCGGCAGCGTACAGCCAGGGTTGTCCGTATTGCTGAGCAAAGGGGGTGACCAACGCAAAGGCGATCGCCGTGTGGTTGGAAGGAAAGCCCGACTCAGTCGCGCCACTTTTGAACCCATCAAATGAGGCATGCCCCAGGTCCTCAGTAGGGCGCGCGCGTCCGACCATGTAGCGCAAACCCAGATTGGTCACCAGCGCATAAGCCCCTGCACGCAAGGCTGTTTCGGCGCTAGTGATCTCACCCTCCCCCGCTGCACCGAGATACATCAAGCCCACACCCGCAGCCAGCATATAGGGCATGGCATTACCGACGCTGCCAACCTTTTCCCAACCGCCTGAGGCGTTGCTTTGAGCCCAGTTGTCTACCGTGTTATCAAGCAAACTGCTGGCCAGCACCGCACCCCCGGCCCACAGCCAGGTTGATACAGGCAGTT
>CANNRR010000060.1 GCA_947508055.1 Burkholderiales bacterium | reverse complement strand
TTGTCATGCCGGACCTGATCCGGCATCCAGTGCCCCCACTTGTCATGCCGGACCTGATCCGGCATCCATGCCCCTTGTCAACTGGCTCCCCATCATCCTTGGCCTAGCCGTCTTGTACCTACCCAGCCTATACGACCTGTTCACCGGTATCTGGAGCCAAGACGAGCAAATGCACGGCCCCATCGTACTGGGCATCAGTGTCTGGCTGCTCTACCGCAACTGGCCTGCAATGGAGCTAGCCGCGCAGGGCAAGAAGACAAGCAACTGGGGCTGGCCCATCTTCATCTTCGGCCTGCTCCTCTACGCTCTAGGTCGCTCGCAAGACATCCTGCTGTTCGAAATTGGCTCGGTCATCTGGCTGTTGGTGGGTTTGCTGATGCTAGAGCGTGGCACAGCAGCCCTCAAAACCCAGTGGTTTGCGCTCTTCTTCATGCTATTCATGATTCCACTACCCAGTGCGGCGGTGGAGATGGTGACCATGCCCATGAAGATGGCCGTATCGTATGTGGCAGAGCAAGTGCTATTTTTGGCGGGATACCCCATTGGTCGCAATGGCGTCATTTTGCAAATTGGTCAATACATGCTGCTGGTGGCCGATGCCTGTGCCGGCTTGCACACGCTGCTTACGCTGGAGGCGCTGGGCCTGCTGTACCTGAACATTGTGCGGCGCGACTCATTGTTCAGAAATGTTGGCCTCGCCATTTTGATCGTGCCTATCTCGTTCACCGCCAACGTGATCCGGGTAATGGCGCTTAGCCTCATCACCTACCACTTTGGCGATGCCGCGGGCCAAGGCTTCTTGCACGGCTTTGCAGGCATGGTGCTGTTCTTGAGTGCGCTGATCCTAATTATTGGATTCGATGGTGCTCTACAAAAGTTTGAAAATTATCGCCGCCGGCACTGCCAGCGAACAACACACGCTTGAGGGAAATCCATGGCGATTTTCACAAAAAATATTCCCTTTTTACTGATGATGCTAGCTGCTGCAGCGGCAGCCCCTTTGTTGCGCCCAACGACAAGTCTTGGTTCCGAGCAATCAAACATTGACCTAGCAACCATGGTGCCTACGACGTTTGGCGACTGGCGCACTGACGAAACCAACACGTCTTTAGTCGTCAATCCAGAAGTCGCGGAAAAACTTAATAAACTGTATTCTGACACTCTCACAAGGACTTATATAAATGGAAAAGGCGAACGCATCATGCTTTCACTCGCCTATGGGCGTAACCAAAACCGTGAATTGCAGGTTCATAAGCCCGAGGTTTGCTATGTAGCACAAGGATTCCAAATAGGCCCCCTAACGAAGACTGATATTTCCACCGGCAACCTAACAATACCGGTCATGCGTCTCACTGCTCAATTGGGTAAACGGGTCGAACCCATCACCTATTGGATTCGCTCGGGCGACGACCTTGTTAGAGGATGGATTGAACATAATAAATCAAGAATCTCTGCGGGCTTAAGAGGCGTGATCAACGATGGCCTTCTGATCAGAGTCTCGTCCATATCTACTGACGAACCAAAAGCCTATATTACTCAAGAGCTATTCATCAAGGAAATGCTACTGGTAATTAAACCAGAATTTAGACAGATGTTTCTTGGCAATGCATCGAACAACACTTAGTCGCACTTCATGCAATCGGTCGCCTTCTTCACCCTCTATACGTTCAAAGCAGACGATACCAAGGTAGCAGTAGATCAGTTAAGATTTAGCTATGGCTTGTTTTGGGTGAGTGATGTTGGTCGCGAATATGGATTTGTTGATTTAATGCGAATAGTACTCAAATATCTTCTCCCCCGAATGCCTGCGCGAAGGCAGTGCCCACTACGACAACCTGCACCCCAGCCGCACCGTGGTGGCGGACTTCAAGCAAGAGGCCGATGTGATCGTGGCCAACGGCATGAGTGCTGCCCTGGGCGATGTGGCAGCCAAGGTGTATTAACGCAACTTGTTTGACCAAGACTAAGAACACATGTTCAGCATAGCAGCCATATATTCTTTCGGAGAACGGAGCGCCGCGGTTGACCAAACCGGGTTGCTCGGCATGCGTGAATGTATGACTCCGTGCAGGCCACAGGCGACTGACCAATGAACCAAGGCACGCAGCCCATCTTTGATCGCCTTCGTAAAGGCTTGGGCGCCCAGGGGTTCAGTCAGGCGGTGATCATATTCATCCGATTGGCCGAGGTTCCGCTGTTTCTCGCCTTCTGGGGACCGGACCGCTATGGCGAATGGCTGATGGTCGCTTCCATTCCAGCATATCTCGCCATGGCTGATGGCGGCTTCACCAGTACTACCCAGCGCGAAATGACCATGCGAATGGGTGCAGGCGATCAGCAGGGTGCGCTGGCTGTGTTCCAGAGTACGTGGGTGCTGTTGCTTATCGTATCTGTCGTAGTCATGGCCGCCGCCGGCCTGGTCGCGGTAACACTTCCGCTAGACCAATGGCTCAGCCTCAAAAGTATGCCGCGCAATACTCTGACCGCCGTCATCTTATTGCTTTCGACCCATGTTGTTATGAGCTTTCAAGGGGGTCTGATATATGGTGCCTATTGCTGCGAGGGCCGCTACGCGAGGGGCACCTTCCTGATAGCCGTGATCTATATGCTCGACTTCGGTTGCATGGCGATTGCGGTCATGCTTGGTGGCGGTCCTGTCGAGGCGGCGCTTGGATTTTTGGTCGGACGTCTCATCGGGCTTCTGCTATTTTTGTACGACCGACCTAAGGTGGCACCGTGGTTGTCCTATGGACGGCGACATGCTTCCCGCAACCAGGTGGTCAGGTTATTTCGTCCTTCCTTGGCCTCAATGGCGTTCCCGTTGGGAGAGGTAATGAATATCCAGGGCTTACGCATTGCCATCGGAATGGCCTTAGGGCCAGTTGCGGTGACAGTGTTCAGCAGCATCCGTGTCCTGTCTCGCGTTGCGCTAAACCCGATCTTGCGCTTGACCCGCCTCACCGAACCAGAAATGGCGCTTGCATTTGGTAATGGAAACCATGACCTCGTGCGTAAACTTTTCACCCGATCGAATCAACTGACCCTGTGGACTGTACTGCCCGTCTGCGTGGTGCTCTGGTTTGTCGGTGAATCTCTACTCGCCTTTTGGACACACGGAAGAATTACGCTAAACGCGCCCCTGTATGCATTGCTGCTGCTGGCAGCAGTGGCGAATAGTTTGTGGCTCACCGCTCTCATGGTGGCTTTTTCCACAAACCGGCACGAAGGTGCAGCCCTGTTTTATGCCGCTACACAATGCGGTACAGTACTTCTGGTTGTCTTATTCGCTAAACAGTTTGGACTCACAGGTGTCGGATGGGCGCTTGTCGCTGCCGAAAGTATGCTCATCCTGTGGGTAATACCTCAGGCGTTGCGTTTGAGTGCAACATCCTTCGGCAGTTGGATGCGAATAGTTGTCAGACCACCTGTGTTCATATTTAATTTTGTCACTAAGAGCCGCAGTGCTCGTTCTTGAAAAGATGTAATTGGTATGCAACCTGTCAAAGTGTCCAGCGATGCTGAGCGTATTTATGTGCAATATGGTTGCGGTTGGTGCGCGCCCCTCTCGTGGATAAATTATGATGCCTCTCCCGTGCTTCGTTTTGAACGCATCCCTTTGTTGGGACGGCTTTACACGAAAAATCCCGCACGCTTCCCCGCAAACGCCAAGTACGGCGACATTGCGATGGGTCTGCCAATTGCCGACAACGTTTGTGACGGCGTTTATTGTTCGCATGTACTTGAACACCTATCACTTGAAGACTGCGAAAAGGCATTGAAGAACACATATAGAATTCTGAAGAATGGGGGGGTCTTTCGGCTCGTGATGCCAGATCTTGAAAGATACGTGATGGATTACGTCAACGACCCAAGCCCGGAGGCAGCCATGCGCTTTATGAGGGAAACTGCCATAGGTAAGGAGCGCAGGAGTAGTTCAGTTGGCGCGTTAGTGCGCGAATCTTTCGGGCACAGCCAACATAACTGGCTTTGGGACTACAAATCAATTGAAAGAAAGCTTCACGAGGCAGGGTTCAGTTCGATCAGGCGTGCCAGATGGGGGGATGCACAAGACCCCGCATTCATGGAAGTTGAGGACAAAAGTCGATGGGCAGATTGCCTTGGCGTTGAGTGCAAAAAATGAATCTGATGCCAACAATATATGCTGAATCCGTGACGCCAAATGAGCTCGTAGGAAAGCTTTTTTATTATGAATTCAGTCATGCTGCTGCGCACCTTCAGGGGGAACGAAATTTTACGCCTAATTCGTTGATTTATAAAGACAAATCGACATTTATTTGATGGCAAATCACGGATTCAGGTAAATAGTCGAGAACTTAATAAGAACCATCACAGATGACATTAATGATCGATCTCTATTACCTGACGGTACGTGAGCGTTGATTCCATTCAGCATGAAAATTATCACTATCTGGCAGACATATGGCCCTTATCACATTGCTCGCGTTGCTGCGCTGGAACAAGTCTTCAGGGACAGTGAGGTAATGTGTTTCAGTCATTGTACTGATTCAATTGACTACCCATTTTTTAATCTGCACCCAAAGAAGAACCTGGTATTGGTCAGAAAGAATGCGTCAGAGCTTCGGTTTATTGAGTCACTGCATGCCACACTTCTTGCGTTGTGGAGTGAACGCCCGGACTTGGTATTAACATGTGGATATGAGAGGCCGGAGACACTGGCAAGCATCATCTACGCAAAGATGACGGGAAAGTTGGTTTTCTTAATGTTGGATAACCAACTGAATGATCGCCCCCGCAATGCTTTTGTTGAGTTAATAAAACGGTTGTATCTTCCTTTTTTCTCTGGTTTTATTTATGGTGGTGATACACACAAGGATTATCTTCGCCATTTGGGTGTTCCTGGGTTCCGTGAGGTTCATGGATACAACTGTGTGGACAATGAATCAATATGGCAGGCCACCTTGGTGGCGCGAAAGACAAAGAAGCCGCTTTTCTCGGGGAACGATTATTTTATTTGTGTGGCGCGCTTGATTCCGAAAAAAAATTTGATGCGTTTGATGCGTGCGTACGCGATGTATGTGGAGCAGTGTGGGAGCATCATGCGTCCTTGGTCATTGGTGATCTGCGGTGATGGCCCCGAGCGTGCAAGCATTGAAGCTTCGATTCAGGCTCTCGGTCTTGTTGATTTGGTGATACTGGCGGGGCGCGTTGATGAGTTTGAAGACATGGTCAACTACTACGCCTTCGCGCGTGCACTGGTTCTCGCTAGCCATGAGAATGAACAGTGGGGCTTGGTCGTGAATGAAGCGATGGCCAGTGGATTGCCGGTAGTCGTCGCCAATCAGTGCGGTTGTGCGTCGAGTCTAGTGAAAGACGGTGAAAACGGTTTCGCGTTTGATGGCACATCGGCTGAACTACTCGCAGCACACCTCCTATGGTTGCACGAACATGCAGATCGGCTTGAAAAAATGGGGGAACGGTCCCGAGAAATTATTAAGGAGTATTCGCCAGAGCATTTTGCCAACAATGTGTTGAGTTTGTACCGATTGGCTGTGACATGAGTGCATGAAGGTGGAACCCCGCATTTTCATGATTGGTGCGTTGGTAAGCGGAGGAAATGTGAAATGAAAAATATATACCGGCTGATGCAGCTTAATCGGGTGATCAAGAGTCACCAACCCAATTTTTCCTGTGTATGGCTGGCTCACCAGTTCAATATCCTTCAGGGAACCCCTTTACCCCAATACTCTGATGACCCTCGGTCAAATCGCTGCCAGACTCAATCGCCAAATTTGGCAGCCAAACGAATACGTTGGGATGATACAAAGTGAAAGCATCTAGCGATCACAGGGGAAAATTATGAACAGCCAGACAAGTTTGCAAGATCGGATTCGGCGCGAGCATGATGCCCATACGGTGAATGACGTTTTGGCCGAAAGCTATCGTTTGAAGAATCGGTTTGCGCATATATTGAGCTACCCTTCACGCCAGCGCCTATTTGCGCAAGTTGAGGTGACCATCAGCGGCATGCATGGCAAGGCTGTCTTGGACTACGGATGTGGGCGCGGGGAAACCAGTCTGCAATACTTGGCTCAGGGTGCAGTCCTCTACGGTATCGATATTTCTCCGGTTTACATAGCCGAAGCGAGCCGCAAGGCCGAGGAAGCAGGGTTTCGCCCCGGGCAGTTTCAGTTTCGTACGATGGACGCCCATGCGCTGGCCTTCGAAGACGATACATTCGACTTGGTGATGGGTGAGGGTATCTTGCACCACCTAGATGCTGATGTGGCACTGGCAGAAATACACCGGGTTCTGAAGCCCGGTGGAAGGGTCTTGCTGCTAGAACCGCTTGCCGACAACCCACTGTTGAAGATATTCAGGCTGCTGACACCTCGCGCCCGTACCGAGGATGAGGCGCCATTTACAGGTAGAGATTTAAGGAGATTAGTGCAGCCCGACCGATGGGCGTCTGAGATGGCCTACTGTGGGGTAGTTGAAGCACCGGTCGCGATGATTACTTCCATCCTCATCCCGGCCCGACCAGATAACTCGCTGCTTCGCGCCGCGGACAGAGCAGAGTGCTGGATGCAAGCACGCAATCTTCTGCTATCGTGGAATCAATACGTGCTCTTTAACCTGCTTAAACGTGATCTGGCCAAAGACTCACTGGATGTAGCCAGGCGGGTGTGCTTGACGCAAGACACAATCGGTTGTGGGGAGGCACCATCGGTCGAAGATGCGCATCTGCAAACCCTGCCTCCAGTGATGGTTGGTGCTTTTCCGCCGCCGGTGCTTGGTTTGGCAATGGTTAATGCAGCAGTGCGTGAGAATTTACAGGCGAAGGGTATTGAACCGCTAGTCGTTGACCTATCGGCGACAAACCTGAACCGTTCGTTGGCCGCACGGCTGGGCCGCTTGCCCAAGGTGGTGCGTGGACTGGCCCACCTGATCCGCGCGCGTGGCGTGCGTGGTGCGACGTTCTACATGAGCGTTTCTGGCGGCCTGGGGCAGGTTTATGAGGTCTTGTTTGCGTTTCTGGCGCGGACGCGCGGCATGCGGGTGTTTCTGCACCATCACAGCTTTGCCTACCTCGATACACCCAGCATGTTGACTCGGGGCCTAGTGCGGCTAGCTGGAAAGAAGGCGGTTCATGTTACGCAATCACCCAAGATGGCTGATCGCTTAAATAAGGTTTACGGGACGGCGCGGGTTGTGCCGGTCTCCAACGCCGTTTTTCTCGTTCCAACTAAGGCGGCGGCGCCGATACGGTCAAAGCTGGAAACGCTCGGTTTCTTAGGCAACATCGCGCCCGAGAAAGGTGTATTCGAATTCTTGAAACTGTGCGCAGCGGCGCGGGCCAAGGGCCTGCCACTACGCGCGCGGCTGGCCGGCCCGTTTCAGGATGACGAGACGGAACGACGGGTGCGCGGGCAGCTAGCGGCGCTGCCGGCGGTGGAATACGCGGGTCCGAAATACGGCTTGGAGAAGAATGATTTCTATGCAGGCATCGACGTGCTGATATTTCCGACCCTTTACGATAATGAAACCGAAGGGGTTGTGAATCATGAAGCTATGAGTTGGGGCGTTCCGGTCATCGCCTACGGCCGCGGCTGCATTCCAGAAATTATCGGCCCGGACTGCGGGCTGGTAATCGACCCTGCAACACCCTTCGTGCCGGCGGCATTGGCTCAAATCGAAGCTTGGCTTGCTGATCCTGCGGCGTTCGAGGCTACGTCGCGGGCGGCGGCGCGACGTTTTGTAACAACCTACACCGAGAATTCCGAGCGTTGGGCTGTAGTGCTAGCCGAAATTGCCGGCAGCCACGGGCGATGATCATGAGGAGAAATCGATGACGCGCCTGCTGCCCAAGGCGGCTAAGCTGGCAGCCATCTTGAGAGTGTCGGCCTGGCGCAATGCGCTGCGCCGCTACGGCGTGGCTGCTGGTGCCGAACACTTGCCCGTGCTGCGCCAGTTCGCCGGCTGCCGGATGGTGGTGGACATTGGCGCCAATCGCGGCCAATTCACGCTGGTGGCGCGGCAATGCTTCCCCAACGCGCGCGTCGTCTCGTTCGAGCCGCTGCCGGGGCCGGCGGCCGTCTTCCGGCGGGTATTCGAGAAGGATGATGCAGTCATCCTGCACGAGGCCGCTGTGGGGCAGCTAGTCGCTCGGTGCACGATGCATGTTTCGGCACGCGATGACTCATCTTCTCTCTTGCCCATTGGGCCGCTTCAATCCGCCCTATTCCCCGGCACGGCTGAGGTCAGCACGATAGAGGTTACGATGGCGCCGCTCAATGCCTTCATTGAGGTTGCGGATATCGTCGCCCCGGCGTTGCTGAAGCTTGACGTGCAGGGGTTCGAACTGCAGGCACTGGCAGGCTGCGAGCCAATGTTGTCGCACTTCGATTGGGTGTATTGCGAGTGTTCATTCGTGGAGTTGTATGCTGGCCAGAAGATGGCGGCAGATGTGATCGCGTGGCTGTCGAACAAAGGTTTCCGCCTGCGGGGAATCTTCAATCCCACGTATGACGGCGAAGGGCAGGCGATACAGGCGGACCTTCTTTTCTGTAGGGATGGGGCAGCAGGAGTGTTGTGAGGATGTTTCTCAAATTTGCTGTGCTTTTGCTGCTGGTTCTTGCGCCTATTTTTCAGGTGACTAGAAGCTGATATACCGGTATGACCGTACTTATTCTGTCGCCATTCTTCTTTCCAGAACCCATCTCCACCGGCAAATACAACACGGTTCTGGCACAGGGTCTGGTGGCGCGCGGGCAGGAGGTTGTTGCCTTTGCGTCGCACCCGCTCTATCCCAAGTGGCAGCCTGCGGTCTCAAGTGCCACGCTGCCCGGCATGACCATTGTGCGTGGTGGGGCGTGGCTGCGCTATCCAGGGTCTGCGGTGGTGCGCCGTCTGGTGTTGGAGGGGTGGTATACGATGTTTGCCTGCATGCAATACCTGCGTTTGCACACCAAGCCAAGTTATGTGGTGCCTATATTTCCGCCCAGTCTGTTCTTCTTGGTGTTGTCAATGATGGCGGGGCGCTCGGCCACAGTGATTGGCATTGTTCACGATCTGCAGGGGGTTTATGCCAAGCGCTCGTCCTACACGCTGGGCCGTTTGCTTCAGGCCGGTATTCATTGGGTGGAGAGTCGATGTTTTGCGCGGTGTCACCGGCTCGTTTTTCTGTCTCAATCCATGGCGGAACGGGCCATTCAGGAATATGGGCTGGATCGTGCGCGCTGCGTGGTGTGCTACCCCTTCGCAGCGTTGCCGCCCGAACAGTCCGAGACACGGGTTGCACTGGCCAATGTATTGCCAGAGCAACTGACCCAGGTGGTGTACTCCGGCGCTCTGGGCGACAAGCAAAACCCGGATGGCCTGTTTGCATTTATGAACACGCTGGGCCAACGCAACCCGAGCCTGCGCTGCCATGTCTTTTCTGCCGGGCCGCATTTTGAGCGGCTTAAGGCAAGCGCCGGGGCGCTGCAGGGCTGTGCAGTCACTTTCCACGATCTGGTGCCTACCGAGCAAGTAGAAGAGTTGTACGCTCGGTCCACCATTCAGATCATTCCTCAGGCTGACGGCACGGCGGACGGGTCCTTGCCTTCCAAGTTGCCCAACTTGTTGGCCGCAGGTGTGCCCATATTCGCCATTTGCGAGCCCAAAAGCGAATTGGGCTATCTCGTGGAGAAGACCCATGCAGGCGTTGTCGCTGAAAGCTGGGAGGCGCTTGAGTTGGACGCCCAGTTTGACGCACTGCTCGCCACCCTGGCTACCGAAACCCGAGACCAACGCAAGGCGCGTCAGGGGGCCTTTGTGCAGACGAGTTTCAGTGTGGACGCAGTGATGGACGCTATTTTGCATTGCGGGCATAAAAAGAGATATTCAGGGCGAAAAAATGAAGTTTGATACATGTGTTGTCTTTGGCGGCACAGGTTTTATCGGGAGCCACTTTGCGCGTCACTTGCTGAGTAACGGCTTGGCGCGCCGGGTCATCCTGGCCGACATGGCTCCCAAGCGGGCAGACTTTGATTTGGCAGACCCTGCCATACGGCATGTGGCGATTGACGTGCGCACATCGCCGAAAACCTGGGTTTTGCCGGGCAAAGTTGACCTGATTGCCAACTTTGCCGCCGTGCACCGCGAGCCGGGCCATGAACTGCATGAGTATTACGAGACCAACTTGCCCGGCGCAGACAACGTGTGCGCTTACGCGGAGGCTTCGGGTTGTTCGCAAATCATCTTCACCAGCAGCATTGCGCCGTATGGTCCCACGGAGTCGGTTAAGACCGAGGAGTCCATCCCCACACCAGTGAGTGGCTACGGTGGTTCCAAGCTGGTGGCCGAAAAAATCCATATGGGCTGGCAGCGCGCAGGCGCCGGGCGCAAGCTGGTCATCGTTCGCCCTGGCGTAGTGTTTGGCCCGGGAGAGGGCGGCAACGTCACCCGTTTGGTGCAAGCCACGCTGCGCCGCTACTTTTTGTACATGGGTAATCGCAATACGCGCAAAGCCGGCGGATACGTCAAGGAGCTTGCCAGCACCATGCTGTGGGCGCTGGCACGCATACCCGAGCAAGGTGGCACGCAGTTCTACAACTTCACCATGGAGCAGCCGCCCACGGTTGAGGAATATGTCAACACGGTGTGCAAAGTGGCGGGCGTTAGACGCTGGGTGCCGTCGGTGCCCTACGGGTTGCTGCTGGCGATCTCCTACTGCATCGATGCAATCGCCCGCCCGCTGGGAATCAAACAGCCCATCAGCCCCGTGCGCATTCGCAAGTTGGTACAGTCAAACAACATCGAACCCTGCGTCTTGCGCCGGGAGGGGTATCAGTACCAATACACCCTGGAGACCGCAATGGCGGATTGGCGTCGGGAGCGGGAGGACGAGTGGAAATAGTGGGAGCCACTTCTATCAACCTATAATGCCCCTCACCCTGCACTGCTACAAACTTACACCATGCCAATGGTTGAATCGGTTAGCGCTACCACATTTCAAAATATGGGCTAGGATTCAGAATGACACCTTTACCAAGTAGCGCAAGTGGGACAATTCGGAAGGTCTTTTTTTTGGCTGTTTTGGCTGTCGTGAGCTTAAGCGGGCGTTGCGTAGTGGTATCTGACGCGACACCGCCCGGGGCAGCCATATTAGGTTATACCAGGGCACTCATCCTGGAACAACCAATCGCCGACGATGTGACTTACGCGAAAAATGGTCCCTACAAGTGGTTTAGCGGTCAATGGTATACCCAGTACCGTCCTTCAATGAAACACTACACCTCTGATAGCGGTGTTCTGGCCGTGACATTAGGCGGAGACATCGTCAGTACGCCGCTTGACTTCTCAGAAGGCAAACTCCCATTGCTCAGTGGTCGGACAGGGTTCTACGTTGAATTCGATGTCAGATTGTCAGATAACGACCCTGATCATTGGCCCGCCGTTTGGCTCATGCCCGCAGAACACAACGCCAAAAAACACGATCATGACCCGGTTGACCCTCCAGAATTTCAGCGATGGGTGGAAATTGATGTTGACGAAGGCGGATTCGGCCCCGGTTTGGCAGGCACGGTTCATTGCTGGTCGGGCATCTATCCCAAATACCAACACAACTGGCAAAACGGAAATAATATCTCTCCAAAAAAGCTTGATCGAACCAAAGAGCATAGTTTTGGCGCAAGCTACGCACCGGCTCAGAATAGAGTTACTTGGTGGGTTGATGGTTTGCAACAAATGTCTACCGAGCTACCTTGCAAGTATGCGATGAGACATAACTTTTACCTCATCATCAGTGCTCAAAGCCACGGGAAGAACATGCCATATAGCATGTTCATACGGCGTGTAAGGGCTTTCGTGCCATCAGATTAGCTCCGGTGCCGACCCCAAAACCCGTCCCAAAAATGCGTGGTCTGCAGCAACACGAGCAACCAGTCATCTGGCAAATGCCCGATGAGCTTGGATTTGACAAGCGGAAATATCTCCTTGTTGTGTTATCTTTCGCTACCTGCATTGTCTTAAGCTTTGTTTTTTCAGCCTTTGGTTCTCAAATTCTGCAAGAAATGTTCTTCCTTGGACTTGCGGTGCCTCTCGCGTTGCAAGCAAAGTTCAAGATGGTCAACCTTCGATCGGCCGTTGCCGCACTCGGCTCCGCAACTCCTTATCTCATCGCTCTTTGGGCGTCTCTGTTAGGGAATATCGATAGGGACCGCAATCTCTTCTTCAATTTTGTCGTATTGACAAACGTCAATCTCGCCTTCCTGGTGTTTTCATTGGCGCAGAGTAAGCACGGTTCGACGATTTCGGATGACATCAATAAGGCTGTGTTCGTAATGGCTTTGCCTTTTTTTGCGTACATTACCATTTCCGTTCCGAGTTACGTTGGATCTTGGAGCCGCTGGGCGCCGTTGGGTCAGCAGCCAAACTGGTGGGGGATGATGGCGCTCGGACTTGCATGGGCGGGGTTTGGATTTCGACAAGTATCGGTGCGGCTAACCGGTTTGGCAGTAGCCATCTTCGTGATGGCCCAGGTTCAATCTCGTGGTGCACTTCTGGCACTATTGCCAACTTTGGCGATTTCCAGCGAGTTTTTTCGGCCCTCAATTAGTAAGCGCGTCACGCAACTCAGCTTCGTTTTTCTAATTTTCGGTATAGCGGTAGCCCTTTTCTCTGAATATTCACCATCCGTAGAGACAATACGACAAAAGGTAATTGATTACTTTCTAAACGATATTGCGAAGCTCAACGATCCTAAAAGGGGCTTAGATTCTGGTCTAACTGGCAGGACAACCTCCTACGAAGCAGCATGGAAGGCGTTCCTGGGATCGCCAATTATTGGGGCTGGGTTCGGCTCGATGGATTTCGTACACAACGGCTTCCTTTTGGCTCTCGGCGAAAGTGGGTTGCTTGGAGCCGTCGGGTTGGTCTTTCTGTTCGTGTCAAGTCTGGTTCGCGCATTTAAATCCCGCGATTGGAATTCGATCGGCTGCATTCTGAGTTATATCCTTGTCATCATGACATTTCCCCGCTCAATTAATATAAACTTTGCTTCCCTGCTTTGCATTATGATCCTGACTAAACAGTACCCCCCGACCCCAAATGGCGTTAAGGGTTCGGTGACTAAGTTCCGCGCCTCAATGGGATGAAGCGTTGCATCCAAATGGGTAGGTATCGAAGAAGCATGAAGATTGTCACAATCCGGAACACGTATGGCCCCTATCATCTTGCGCGTGTTCGGGCATTAGAGCGTGCCTTTCCTCATGCGCAAGTAATTTGCTTCAGCTATTGCGCTGAAAGTGATGTTTATCAATTCTTCAATCTGCAGCCAAAGCAACACAAAGTACTTGTTCAGAAGCGGTCCAGTGAACTAAGTTATTTTGAACCTGCATCCGTGATTTGACATCAAATAAATGTCGATTTGTCTTTATAAATCAACCACTTAGGTGTGAAATACTGTCCACCCTGAAGGTGGGCAGCATCATGACTGAATTCATAATCGAAGAGCTTAGTTGGCGTCACGGATTCAGGACTATGTTTAAAGAGATGCTTTGTGAATATCACCGTCATTGGCACCGGTTAGGTGCTCGCACCTTCCCCGGTAATCCGTATGACGGTCACATTCTGAGTGCTGTGCTGGAGCAGGCAACTATCCTGACACAGGACGTGGGAATGAAGATCAAATACATCGTGGTCGATCTTGGATTTCGTGGCGTTGACGCCGCCAACCCCGACAAAGAGATCATTCACAGAGGCAAGTTCAAGAGCTTGAGCAAACAGCAAAAGCGCTGGCTCAAACGCAGAACAGCGGTAGAGCCAGCCATTGGGCATTTGAAGTCAGACCATCGTATGGATCGCTGTTGGTTGCAGGGCTCGCTCGGCGACGCCTTGCACACCCTTGGCTGCGCTGCGGGCTACAACCTGCGCTGGCTGATGCGTGCCATTGCCCGTCTGGGCATTGGGCCGGTTCTTTTGCGTCTGTTGCAGGCAGCACTCTCAAAACAGCACCCAACAGCAAGCTCATACGGGTCGCTTGGACGCTCGTGGATGGCCGGCGTGAGAAATTGGGTCGGCGCCGCAGTGGTCAAAAAAACGGTTTTTGGTCACGCTGTGCTGGCTTCATTTTGAAAAATGAATTTTGCATGGCCGACTAAATAGTTTCGATGGTCACATCCAAATTCCTTAATTGACCGTCAGGTTATGTGCGGCATCGCAGGCTTCATCACCCCCGCCACAGACGCACTTTCTGCGGCCTTGCGTGCCATGGCCGCAACGATTGCGCACAGGGGGCCGGATGACCAGGGCTTTCTGGAGCGGGATGTCGGAAATGGTCTGCGTCTGGGCCTGGCGCACAGGCGTTTATCGATCATCGACCTATCGACCGGCCACCAGCCACTGGGCAATGAAGATGGATCAGTCCAGATTGTCTTCAACGGTGAGCTATATAACTTTCTGGCACTGCGCAATGAGTTGAGGGCTGCCGGACACAACTTTGCCACCCAGTCTGACACCGAGGTCATCGTCCATGCGTATGAGCAGTGGGGCGTAAATTGCCTCAGCAGGTTTCGCGGCATGTTTGCTTTTGCCATTTGGGATGCTCCACGCTCCAGGCTGTTCTTGGCCCGCGACCGCTTTGGCAAGAAGCCGTTGTTCCTGCATCAGGCAGTAGACACGCTGCTCTTTGCCTCAGAGATCAAGGCGATTCTGGCGTTTCCGGGTATGCAGACGCAGGTGGATACCGGCGCGGTATGGGACTACCTCTCTTACCGGTATGTGCCGGCACCGGCCACCTTGTTCAAAGGCATTCGCAAACTGATGCCAGGCAGCTATGCGGTGTGGGAGAAGGGTCACCTAACCGAGCAGCGCTACGCGACAGTTCCAGACCGTGATGCATTGACCAGCGGGGGCGTTCCGTCAGACCCGGTGGGCGGCTTTCTGGAGAAGCTTGACGAGTCGGTGCGCATCCGCATGGTCTCGGATGTGCCCTTTGGTGCCTTCCTTTCGGGTGGAATTGATTCGTCGGCGGTTGTGGGCCTGATGGCGCGCCACTCTACGCAGGCGGTAAAAACCTTTTCTGTCGGCTTTGCCGAGTCCGCCTACAGCGAGTTGAGCTTTGCAAAGACCATTGCCAACCAGTTCAAGACAGAGCACCACGAACTGATGGTTTCGCAAGACGACTTGATGGCACACCTGCCCGCGCTGGTACGCCTGCGCGATGCTCCTGTGTCCGAGCCGTCCGACATACCTATCTACCTGCTGGCGCTTGAGGCTGCCAAGACGGTAAAGATGGTACTCACCGGCGAGGGTTCAGACGAGTTTCTTGGGGGCTATCCGAAGCATGTGTTTGAGCGCTTTGTGCAACCCTATCAGCTACTGCCTGGTTTGTTGCGTCATGGACTGGTGGAACCGCTGGTAAACGCTTTGCCCTACCGCTTTCAGCGTGCCAAAACGGCGATCCTCAATTTGGGGCTGGAACGCTTCGAGGAGCGCATGCCGCGCTGGTTTGGCGCTCTTTCAGACCGCGAGCGGTGGGATCTGGTGGCTCTGACGCCTCCAGCCAGCGAACTGCGAGGCTGCCAGTTTGACAGTCCGCAGAACAATTCTGCCCTGCGCCGCATTCTGTATTTTGACCAAACCAGCTGGCTGCCCGACAACCTGCTGGAAAGGGGCGACCGCATGACGATGGGCGCCTCCATTGAGGCACGCATGCCCTTTATGGACCACGAACTGGCTGCCTATGTTTCGGCGCTGCCCGACGAGTACCGGGTTCGGGGAAGCACAACAAAGTGGATATTGCGCCAGGCCATGAAGCGGCTGCTGCCGGCAGCCATTCTGGAACGACCCAAGGTTGGCTTCCGTGTGCCAGTGAATGAGTGGTTCAGGGGCAACATGCGCGACTATCTTTTTGACCACTTGACAGGCGCCGACTCCCGAACGCATGGATACTATCGGCGGCAAGCACTGAATGCAATTTTGAGCGAACATGTGTCAGGACGGCAAAACCACGAAAAGATACTTTGGACGATGCTGGGCTTGGAGCTATGGCATCGGGAATATCGGATTAATTGATAAGGCCACATGAAGATCAGCATTTTTGGCATGGGGTACGTCGGCGCTGTTTCGGCCGTATGTCTGGCCAACGACGGGCATGAAGTGGTGGGCGTTGACCCTAACCAGACGAAGGTCAATCTCGTCAACCGGGGTGTAGCACCCATTATTGAAAAGGACTTTGCGGAGTTGTTGGCGCATTGCGTGCAAAACAAGATGTTGCGAGCCACCACCAATACGCAAAATTCAGTTCTTGAGTCAGAGATATCCCTCATTTGCGTGGGGACTCCTTCGCAGCGCAACGGCAACCTGGATTTGTCGTATGTTCGCCGCGTGTGCGAAGAGATTGGTTCTGCCCTGAAGGAAAAAGATAATTTTCATGTGGTCGTGGCCAGATCGACCATGCTGCCAGGCTCGATGCGCAACGTGGTAATCCCCACGCTGGAGAGCTTTTCTGGAAAGACGGCAGGCAAGGACTTTGGTGTTTGCAGCAATCCCGAATTTTTGCGCGAAGGCACTGCGGTGTATGACTATTACAACCCACCCAAAACAGTGATTGGCGAAACCGATGCATTGGCAGGCGATGTGCTGGTAAAGCTCTATGAAAAGATGGACGGGCCGTTGGTGCGCACCGATATTGAAACCGCAGAGATGGTGAAGTACACCGACAACAATTGGCACGCAGCCAAGGTGACTTTTGCCAACGAAATTGGCAACCTGTCAAAGGCACTCGGGATTGATGGTCACAAGGTCATGGAGATTTTTTGCCAGGACACAAAACTCAACCTGTCGCCTTACTACATGAAACCCGGTTTTGCGTTTGGTGGATCGTGTCTGCCAAAGGACGTTCGTGCCCTCACGTACAAAGCCAAGAGCCTGGGCCTTGAGTTGCCCCTGCTCAATTCGCTGATGCCAAGCAATCAGCTGCAAATTCAAAAGGGCTTGAACATGGTCACCGCGCATGGCAAGAAGCGTGTTGGCATTCTTGGCTTCGCGTTCAAGGCGGGAACCGATGATTTGCGTGAATCCCCCATGGTTGAGTTGATTGAATCCCTGATTGACAAGGGCTACCAGCTCAAACTGTACGACCACAATGTCAGCCTGGCAGCACTGACCGGTGCAAACCGCGATTACATTCTTAACCACATTCCCCATATTTCGAGATTGATGGTGAAAAGCATGGAGGAAGTACTGAAGTTTGCTGATGTGATTGTTATAGGCAATGGAGCGCCAGAGTTCAATGCGGTTCTGGATCAAATCAGACCCGAACAGGTGCTCGTTGACCTGGTGCGCATTGTTCCAAACAAGAGTGAGGCAGGACGCTACGATGGCATTTGCTGGTAAGCCACGACGCGTTCTGGTGATTGTTGAAAACCTGCCTTCGCCTTTTGATCGCAGGGTGTGGCAAGAGGCCACTACATTGCGTGAAGCGGGTTACGAGGTGTCGATCATCTGCCCCGTGGGTAAGGGCTACGCGACGGAAAAATTCCTTATCGAAGATGGCATCCACATTTACCGCCATCGCTTGCCACTAGAGGCAGAAGGCGCTCTTGGCTACGCGGTGGAGTATTCTGCCGCGTTGTTTTGGGAGTTCGCGCTAGCATTCAAGGTATTGTTTACCCGCGGATTTGACGTGGTTCATGCGTGCAACCCACCCGATTTGATCTTTTTGGTTGGCGGATTCTTCAAAGTCTTCTTTGGCAAGAAGTTCATCTTTGACCACCACGATGTCAATCCGGAACTGTATGAAGCCAAGTTCGGTCGACGTGATATTTTTTACAAGCTGGTGCTGCTGGCCGAACGTCTGACCTTCAAAGTTGCCAGCATTTCCATAGCGACCAACGAGTCGTACAAGAAAGTTGCCGTCGAACGTGGTGGCATGCCGCCGGAACGGGTCTTTGTGGTGCGCAGTGGCCCGAAGTTGGATCTGCTCAAGGTCACGCCGCCAGTAGAAGCCCTGAAGTGCGGGCGCAAGTTTCTGGTGGGTTATGTCGGTGTGATGAGCAAGCAAGAGGGTATTGAATACTTGCTGGAGGCAGCGGCACACATCGTTAAGATTATGGGGCGTACAGACATTCATTTTGGACTTGTCGGAGGCGGCACCTCGTTTGACCAACTGGTACTTTATGCCCGGCAACTGGGCATTACCGACTATGTAAGCTTCACCGGTCGCGTGCCCGACCAGCAAATGCTCGATGTGCTAAACACGTCTGACGTTTGCGTCAATCCGGACGTCGCCAACGAAATGAACGACAAGTCGACCATGAACAAGATCATGGAGTACATGGCGCTAGGCAAGCCCATTGTTCAGTTCGACTTGACGGAAGGGCGCTACTCGGCCCACGCGGCTTCGCTTTACGCAAAAAGAAATGATGCAGTGGATATGGCTGAGAAGATCGTTGCTCTGCTGGATGACCCCGCCCGCCGCGAGGCAATGGGAGCCTTTGGACGCAGCCGGGTCGAAAATGAGTTGGAGTGGAAGTACGAAGCGCCCAAATTGCTGGCTGCGTATGAGAAGCTTTTTGAGAAATAGATTGCCATCGCTCAATCAGGACGAAGAAACTTTCCCATCAGATTCTTGACGATGTAATCAGATCCGGTAGGTGTAAGGTGACTGGAGTCCATCGCAAGCAAATTGAATGAGTCGTCAGATGGCACTATTGCAAGGCATCCGCTGTCTCTGCATAAACCATCAATAATCGAAACATAGTGCACCTTGCTGCCACCATAGACCTCCCGCAGCTTCGCGTTTGTTTTGAACGTTTTTTCATCCAGCCCATCACTGATGTAGTCTTGCTGCGTCTTCAGATTTCTGGAAACGATGACAGGCAGTGAAGGTTTCCACTGTGGTACCGGCCCAACGAGTATCAGTTCCCCCTCATTGGCTGCAACAAACCTAGCCACTTCGAACCAATCGGTTAACTCATGATCTTCGCTTTGCGCAACAAATACCCGGGCTGGCTTATACCTTTCGATGAATGCTTGGGCAAAATCGTTACTGGCTTGGCAGACCGCTTTGGCGGACCGTTCCTTGGTCATCGTCGCCAATGTTGGTTTGCAGCCGGCGGTGGCTACCTGTACTGCCTGCGCCTTTGTTGAAATGTTCTTTCGAAAACCGTGCGACAGTGCTTGCGCGTGCGAATCGCCCCAAAGTAGGTATATGGGGCGATTACCGCTGACGGCCGTACAGGCCGGATCAATCGCCTTTTTGCTTCCTCCAGTTCGCCAGTCGTTGAAATCGCAGCGCCCCAGATAATATTCTTCGAGACCAACCCTGCGCAGCTTGACATAACGATCGACGAATAGTCTGGATTCGTCTTGATTAACTGCTCTATTGGGGATCCCATCAAAGAAGATAACAAGAATTGCCAACACGCCAGTCAAACCAAAAACACCAACGAGTTTCGAGGTCGAAACTTTCCCATGCGCACGAACCGGGGTCTCGATTGCCTTGTAGGTCAGGTATGCCAAAACAACTGAGAATAGAACTATGCAAATGCGCATGGTTCGTGAAAGCGCCTCATCCATATTCAGGATCAGCGCGAGGGACAAAAGTGGCCAGTGCCACAAATACAAGGGATAACTGATCTTTCCAAACCAGATGGCGGTCTTGTTGGAGAGAATAATCCGATTGGCTAGTCCTGTTGGCCCTGCTGATATCAGCAAGGCTGCACCCAACGTGGGCAACAGCGCCCACCAACTCGGAAAAACGCAAGTTTTATCTATGAGAACCAAGCTCACGCCCACCAACCCCAGCCCTGCAATGGACTGCGTGTTAGGGTACTTTGCAAT
>CANNRR010000059.1 GCA_947508055.1 Burkholderiales bacterium | reverse complement strand
GTGGTAAACCCATGAATCATATTGATGCCGAAACGGATGCCTTGCAGTTGCCATTGACCGGCTTGGATAAGGCGTTTGCAAAGTACTTGCAGGAGGTGCAGCCTAGCAGTGACCCCCACCATGAATTGCTTGCTGCTTTGACCAGCTACCAGTTCGGACGTGGACATGCCTGCCTGGACCTGCACTTGTTGTCCGAAAAAGGTACTACCGCATTGGGGTGGGATACAGCGCTCAATGCACTGCTGCAACCGGGGCTGGCGGAGTCTGCCGCCGATATGCCGTGGATATCGGGTCAAGGGTGCCCGCTGGTGCTGGAGGGCACGCGTTTGTACCTGCGCCGCAACTGGAATGCCGAGCTGAGCATTCGCTCTGCCATTGATGCCCGGTTGCAGCAAAGCTGCGATGTTCCAGACAACCTGTCCGAGTTGCTGGATGCGCTGTTTCCCAAACAAGATCTATTCAAAAGCCCCGATGGATCGCTGGTCAAGGCGCCAGATTGGCAAAAGGTCGCTTGCGCGATGGCCGCCAGAAAGCGGTTAACCCTCATAACCGGCGGGCCTGGAACGGGTAAGACAACGACCGTGGTGCGCTTGTTGGCATTACTGCAGTCCAGCGCCAAGAAAGAGGGGCGTGCACTGCGGGTGGCTTTGGCAGCCCCCACCGGCAAAGCCGCTGCGCGTCTGGGCGAGTCGATTGCTACTGCGGTTGATCAGTTGCCGCCCGAGATGCGCCCAGAGACGCTGGCCAAAGCTGTGACGCTACACAAGCTGCTGCAGATTCGCCCGAACCAGGTCGACGTATCCTCACCCGAGTTGGCCGTTGATCTGGTCATCGTCGACGAGGCGTCCATGATCGATCTGGAAATGATGGCACGCCTGTTGGCAGCCGTGCCGTTGACAGCCAGTTTGATTTTGCTGGGGGACAAAGATCAGTTGGCTTCGGTCGAAGCGGGGGCAGTGATGGCACAGTTGTGTGAAGGGGCGGACTCGGGTGCCTACACGACGCAGACGGTGGAATGGATTCAATCCGTGACCGGATGCGATCTGGGAGCCTTTGCGGGAAATGGCGGCGAACTGGCCCAGCAAACGGTGATGCTGCGGTACAGCCGACGATTCAAGGACGACAGCGGTATTGGGCTGTGGGCCAAAGCGGTCAACACCGGTGATGTGCAGGAAGTTAAGCGGCTGTGGCGTACTACCCCCGAAAATGCAGTGGGCAGTGTGAGCACTGAGGACAAGGCCGCTGTCGTTGACAGACTTCAATGCACATCTCCGCACGATGATCGTTTAAGTGATTTAGCAAAAGGTGGTTGGTCAAAGTGGCTGGCTCAGTTGCATGCATTACGAACGGAGCCTTGCACTGACGAACGTGCATTGATGGCATTGAAGGCTTTCGCACAATTTCAGGTGCTCTGTGCCGTGCGGGATGGCCCGTGGGGCGTCGAGTTTCTCAATCAGCGCATAGCGCAAAGTCTGGGCTTCAGGGACGATGGGTGGTACGCCGGGCGTCCCGTCATGGTGACGCGAAATGACTACAACCTGTCCCTGATGAATGGCGACGTGGGCCTATGCTTGCCGCACGCCAATGGTCTGCGAGTTGCGTTTGCAAATGGTCAGGGTGGGATTCATTGGGTGCTGCCATCGCGCCTGGACGGTGTCGAGAGCGCTTTTGCCATGACGGTTCACAAGTCCCAGGGGTCCGAGTTTGACCATGTTTGTCTGATGCTGCCGAACACTTCTGTCGCGGTGCTGACCCGCGAACTGCTTTACACCGGTATTACCCGCAGCAAAACGCGTTTGACATTCGTGGTGCCTGAATTGGCGGTTCTATCGCGCACGGTGGAGTCCAAGGTGCTGCGTAGTGGGGGTTTGCATTAGATTCTCAGTTCAAAGACGTGCGCGAAAACCTTAACGCCACTGTTGACCGCAAACGCAACGCCAAGAGCTGTGCAGCCGCTCAACTGGACAACGCTCTGGCCAACACGTCCAGCTATTCGGAAAGCCAGTTGGCGCCTGGCTGGGAGCAAAACTCCTTTGTCACGCTGTTAGACAGCGGCGCAGGCGAATTACGGCGCTGAACACAACCCATCCACCGCCTGAAACAGGGCTTGGCGCGCCTGCACAATGACCTGCGCACGCCATGCTTCGGTATCCACATAGAAGGCAGCCATCATCTGACCTTGAATCGAGGCCCTGAGCGCAGGTGGCGCCTCAGGATGCAGATGCAACCAATGGTCGGCGCGCAGTGCCGCAATCATGTCCAGAATGGGCAGGGTGCCGTATTCCAGGGCGATGCCGGTGTACTCAGCCTGCGGGCACTCTTCGTAGAGGGCGCCCCACATCAAACCGGTCAGCAACGCCGAGTTGGAAGACCCGTCGTAGAACGAAGTAACCGGTGTCGAACCATTGCCATCCCACCAGGCGCGAGCCCGCTCCAACGCTTGTGGCTCATCCTGGCAGGCGAAGATGCGCTCCCCGACCCCGCTAGGGCCCAGGCCGGTATGCAAGTCCATCCACGCGATGCGTTGGGCTCTTGCGCCGTAAGTCTTTAGCACCTGGCGCAAGGTTCGGTTGCTCCAGGTGGGCTCAGTCCCGCCAAAGAACATGCCCCCGGAAAACGCATATTGCCCTTGCGACACAGCCGTCTGAAAGCGCCCTACCCCATTCGCCTGGATATAAGCCGCAATGGCGGCCTGATTGTCTGGCGTGGGTGGCCACTCTTGCGGCAACAACAGCGCGTGCAGGTCGGCATAGGCTGCGTTTGCGGGCAACGGCTGATCGAAACACTGAAAATTGCGATTGAGGTCGACGTTTTCGTGGGTGGTGCGGCGCAGGTGCGAAAAACCATGCGGGTTGAGCGCATGGATGTAAAGCACTGCCACGCCTGCAGTGCGCGATTTAGCCAACCACTCGGCATCCCGTGCGGCAAACGTCTGCACGCCAGAGCCGCAGTACCCCTCCACGCCGTGACAAGCGCTGCTGACAATCAACAGGTTCTGCGCATCGGGCGGGCCGTCCAGTGCAACGTCCATGGCAAGGTCTTCGCCGTCACGGCCCTTGAGCGGGTGCGCAAAACTGCGCAAGGCCATGCCTACAGCGGCAGTGGACTCCAGAAATTTGACACGTGCCTGGGCGTAACGGGTAGAGAAAGCGTCGTTTATCTCGGTCATCCAATTCTTCCTTCTTCCACGGCGTGGCAGGCTACGCGCGCCGAGTCCTGCTCCAAAATCAAGGGACGCTGCGCCGCGCAACGCGCATTGGTGTGCGGGCAGCGCGGGTGAAAAGCACAGCCCGTGGGTGGTCGCAGCGGGTTGGGCACCTCGCCCGAAACCGGCGTGCGGGCACGCCCGGTGTCACGCATTTTGGGAATGGCGTCAAGCAGCATGCGCGTGTAGGGGTGGCGCGGACGCTCGAACAGCGTGTGCTTGTCAGCCAGTTCCACCAGCCGTCCCAGGTACATGACGCCCACCTGGTCACTCACATGGCGCACAACGGCCAGGTTGTGCGAGATGAACAGATAGGTCAGAGCGCGCTCGCGCTGCAGGTCTTTCATGATGTTCAAGACCTGCGCTTGCACGCTCACATCCAGCGCCGAGGTGGGTTCGTCACACACCAGAAATTCAGGCTCCGTGCCCAAGGCGCGTGCAATCGAAATCCGCTGGCGCTGACCGCCCGAGAACTGGTGCGGGTACTTGGTCATGTCCAACGCATTGAGGCCAACTGACTGCAGCAGTTCGGCCACACGTGCCTTACGGGCGGCGGGGTCGGCGATCAGTCCGTGCTCTTGCAGCGGCTCGCCCACAATGTCTTCAACCGTCCAGCGCGGGTTCAGACTGGCATACGGGTCCTGAAAGATCATCTGAATATGGCGGCGCAGGTGATGCCCTTGCGGTGACTTCAGCACGGCATGCACGTCTTTGCCATCGAATTGCAAGTGGCCGCGCGTCGGTTGGTACAAGCCCACCAGCAAACGAGCAACCGTGCTTTTACCGCAACCCGACTCGCCGACAAGGGCCAGCGTCTTGCCTTTTTCGATGGTGAAACTGACACCGTCCACGGCGTGAAGCAACACGCGCGGCTTGCCTTCCAGAACGCGGTTCAACCAGGGCGGCGAGACATCAAAGGTCATCGCCAGATCATGTGCCTGTACCAACGGCTGGTTGATGGCGGAGACCACGTTCATGCGGCGGCATCCAGACTGGCACCGTGCAACCAGCAGGCTGCCCGCGTTGTACTGACAGGCATCAACTCGGGTCGGCTCTGACGGCATCGATCGAACGCCTTGACGCAGCGCGGATTGAAGGCACAACCGGGGGGAATAGCGTCCAGCCGTGGCATGGCACCATCGATCTGGTTGAGCCGCTCGCGGTCCACCTCGATATCAGGAATAGCCGCCATCAGCCCCTCGGTATACGGATGTGATGGACGGTTGATGACGTCGTGCACAGGACCAATCTCGGCGATACGCCCGGCGTACATCACCGCCACGCGGTCGCAGGTTTCGGCGATCACACCCATGTCATGCGTGATTAGCATCACCGCTGCATTGTGCTTTTTGCACACGCTTTTCAACAAGGAAATGATCTGCGCTTGAATCGACACATCGAGCGCGGTGGTGGGTTCATCAGCGACGATGAGCTTGGGCTCACCGGCCAACGCCAGGGCAATCACCACCCGCTGGCGCATGCCACCCGAGAACTGATGAGGGTAATGCCCCATGCGCTGCTCGGCAGCGGCAATCCCGGTTTCCTGCAACAAGGAGATGGCGCGCAAGCGGGCCTCTTCGGCACCCAGTGGCAAATGCGTCTGAATGGTTTCGACCAGCTGGCGCCCCACGGTGTAGAGCGGATTCAGCGACGTTAATGGATCCTGAAAGATGGCCCCAATACGCCGCCCCCGGATGTGGCGCATCTGCTCGTGGTTGAGGTTGTCGATACGCGTGCCTTGCAGGAAAATATTTCCTCCTGCAATGCGCCCGGGCGGCTCCAGCAGGCCGATGATGGCCGCGCTGGTGAGCGACTTGCCGGCACCGGACTCGCCCACAATGCCCAGAATCTCGCCCGGCGCGATGTCGAACGAAATATCGTCCAGCGCCCGCAACGTGCCATGCCGCCCCGGGAATTCAACGATCAGGTGCTTGACTTGTAAGAGACTCATGAAAGCCTGCGAAGCGTGGGGGCCATATTTAGCGGAGGCGCGGGTTCAGCGCGTCGCGCAGCCAGTCACCCAGCAAGTTCACGCTGAGTGCGATCAGCACCAGCATCAATCCAGGGAAAACCGTGATCCACCAGTTGCCAGAGAACAAGAACTTGTTGCCGACCTGAATCAAAGTCCCCAGGGACGGCGAATTGGGTGGTGCGCCAACGCCCAAAAACGACAGCGTCGCCTCGGTAATGATGGCGGTTGCCACCTGAATGGTGGCCAGCACCATCACCGGACCCAGCACGTTGGGCAACACATGGCGACGCATGATGCGCAGGCGGGGCACACCGGTCAGCCGTGCCGCCTGCACGTATTCCTTGTTGCGCTCCACCAGCGTCGAACTGCGCACGGTACGCGCGTATTGCACCCAGCCGGAGAGGGAAATCGACAGCACGAGCACGCCAAACACCATGGCCGACGGCGCGTTTGGAAACAGGGCACGACCGACCCCTGCAATCAACAACGCAATCAGGATGACAGGGAAGGACAGCATCACGTCGCAGACCCGCATGATGAAGGCATCCACCCGGCCACCCACAAAGCCTGCCAGCAGCCCCAGACTGACACCCACCACGGCTGACAGCATGACCGATGCCAGCCCCACCATCAGCGAGATGCGTGCACCAAACATCAAGGCAGACAATATGTCGCGGCCCTGGTCATCGGTGCCCAGCAGGTATTTGGCGTTGCCTTCACCCAGCCAGAGTGGCGGCAAAAACGCGTCCGACAGTTCCAGCGTGGCCAGGTCAAACGGATTGTGCGGTGCCACCCAATTGGCAAACACCGCACAGAACAGGCAAACAAATGCAATCAGCCCGGCAGCCATCGCCACCGGTGAGTGGCGAAAACTGTAGGCTACATCGCTGTGCCATGCCCTTTGGTGCCAACGGGTCATGCCGCTCCCGCTCACTTGACCGTGATGTATTTCCAGGCCATGCCGTTATCAGGCCACTGCACCAGCGTAATGTTCTTTTTAGCACCCCAGTTCAACGCCTGCTGGTGCAACGGGATGTGGCCCACTTCGTCTTGATGGATTTTCATGGCCTCACGGATCATCTCGTTGCGCTTTTTCATGTCGGTCTCTGAAGCAACTTTGTCGGTCAATTCGTCAACACGGGCATTGCTGTAGGCGCCCAGGTTGAACTGGCCGCGGCCACCGTCACCAGGGGTCGACATGATGGGGAACATCACGTTGTGCGCGTCCACCGTACTGGCAGTCCAGCCCAGCATGTAAAAGCTGGTGTCGCGTCGCAAAATCTTGGGGAAGTAGGTGCCCTTGGTTTCCACTTCGAGCTTGATCTTGACACCCACCTTGGCCAGGTTGGCGGCCACTGCCTGGCAAATCGGGCCGTCATTGACATAGCGGTCATTCGGGCAATTCATGGAGACTTCAAATCCGTTGGGGTAACCGGCCTCTGCCAACAGCCTTTTAGAAGCCTCAATATCAAATGGCAAGCGCTTGGCCAGGTCAGGCGCGTAGCCATTGACCTCGGGTGGAATCATGAGCGCCGTGGGTGTCGACGCGCCACGCATCACAGAGCGCTTGATGCCATCGATGTCAATGGCCTGGAAGAATGCCTGACGCACCCGCTTGTCCTTGAACGGATTCTTGCCCTTGACATTGGAAAACTGTAGCTCGTCTCGCTTCTGGTCCATGCCCAGGAAGATGATGCGCAGCTCGGGGCCTTGCATGACCTTCAGGCTGGGCACGGCCTTCAGGCGGTCGACGTCCTGCACCGGCACCGGCTCCATTACGTCAATTTCGCCGGACAGCAGTGCGGCCACACGTGTGCTGTCATTGCCAATGACGTTAAAGATGACTTCGTCCACATTGCCGTCAATCTTGCCCCAGTAATTGGCGTTGCGAGCAAACACGGTGCGCACGTTGGGCTGGCGCTCACGCAGACGGAAAGGTCCGGTTCCATTGGCTTTGAACGAAGCGAAATTTTCAATGCCCTTACGACGGTCCACCGGCTTGGTGGCCTGGTTGGTCTCACACCACTTCTTGCTCATGATGTCCCAGTGCGTGAACAGTTCAGGCAGGATGGGAAACGGCGCAGTGGTGACGATGTCGACCGCGTGGTCGCTGATCTTCTTGATCTCTTTGATCTGACCCACATAGGTCTTCATGTCCGAGCCGTCGCTCTTGGCGCGCTCATAGCTGAAGATCACGTCGTCTGCCGTGAACGGTGTGCCATCATGAAATTGGACGCCCTTGCGCAAATCAAAACGCCACACAGTCGGCGAAGTCTGCTTCCAACTGGTGGCCAGCGCGGGCGCCAGTTTGTAGTCGCGATCGCGCATCACCAAAGGTTCGTAGACGTTTTCATTGACACTGATTTGCAGCGACTCGTTGAGCGAATGGGGGTCCATGGACAAGGCATCGCCCTGATTGCCAACGCGCAGCGTAACGGCAACCGCTGGCAACGCGGTAGCAGCCAGTGCGGTGGTGAGCGCTGCAAAAGCAAACTTTTTGTTGAAATGCATGAATGTCTCCTATTGGGTTGAAATGACTCGGGGTTAAACAGATAAGGGCATGGCCTGCTCGACCAGGCTGGCATGCAGCGCAGCCCCCAGCGGCAAAATTTCGTCGTTGAAATCATAGCGGGTGTTGTGTAACACGCAGCTTCCAACGCCGCTCTCAGAACCCTGCCCAATACGCATATACGCACCCGGTTTCACCTGCAGCATAAACGCAAAATCTTCGGAGCCCATGCTGGGGTCCAGATCTCGCAAAACGTGCTCGGGTCCCAGCAGGCTTTCGGCCACGCTGGCAGCGAAATCACTCTCGGCGGGCGTGTTGATGGTGGCCGGGTAAACGCGCTCGTAATGCACGGCAGCGGTGGCACCAAAACCCATAGCCACAGCGCAGCACAACTCATTGAGGCGGCGCTCGACCATGTCCTGCACCTCGGGGTTGAAGGTGCGCACGGTGCCGACCAGCGTGGCACTGCCAGGCACGACGCTCATGGCACCAGGGTCTCCAGCTTGCATGGCGCATATGCTTATCACGGCGCTGTCTATTGCCCGCACATTGCGAGAAACAATGCTCTGAATGGCGGTAATGATGTGCGCGGACACCAGCACCGGGTCAACCGTTTGGTAGGCATGGGCCCCGTGGCCGCCGCGCCCGGTAATGTGAATCGTGACGCGGTCCGCAGCCGCCATCATGGGGCCGATGTTCAGGCCCACCGTGCCCGGACGCAGGCCAGGCCAGTTGTGCATGCCGTAAACCGACTGCACCGGAAAGCGGTCAAACAGTCCGTCTTCAATCATGGCCCGCGCGCCCGCGTAGCCCTCTTCACCAGGTTGAAAAATCAGCACAGCCGTGCCGTCAAAGTTGCGGGTTGCAGCCAGGTAACGCGCGGCACCGACCAGCATCGCGGTGTGGCCATCGTGCCCGCAACCGTGCATCAGACCCGCTCGGGAAGACTTCCACACAAATTCATTGAGTTCGGTCATGGGCAAGGCGTCCATGTCGGCGCGCAGGCCAATCATCTTGGCGCCGCTGTTCTGGTGTCCCTGTATGGTAGCCACCAGGCCGGTCTTGCCAATTCCGGTGTGAATGGCGTCCACACCGCAGCGCTCCAGTGCTTCCCTGACCCGGGCGGCGGTATAGACCTCTTCGAATCCCAGTTCCGGGTGCGCATGCAGGTCGCGCCGTAAGGCGGTGAGTTCGGGGTGAAAGGCGCTGATCTGGGCAAAGGCACGCCCACCCACTTTCAATTTGTGATTGGTAAGTGAACCCTGCATCAATGCCCTCCTGCACTACCCAGACGCAAGCGCGGGTCAACAACAAAATACAGCAAATCAACCACTAGGTTGATGACAACAAAAATCAACGCCACCAGGCATAAATAAGCGGCCATGACCGGCACGTCGGCAAAGGTCACGGCCTGAATGAACAGCAGGCCCATGCCCGGCCATTGGAAGACCGCCTCGGTAATGATGGAAAACGCTATCAGCGTGCCCAACTGCAGGCCAATGATGGTGATAACCGGCACCAGCGTGTTTTTGAGTGCATGCCCGAAATGGATGGCGTTATTGCTCAGGCCGCGGGCGCGGGCAAACTTGATGTAATCGGTGCGCAACACTTCGAGCATCTCGGCGCGCACCAAACGCATGATCAGCGTCAGTTGGAAGATGGCCAGCGTCACTGCCGGCAGGACAATATGGTGCCAGCCATCCACGGTCAGCAGGCCACTGCTCCACCAGCCGAAAGTTTGAACCTCACCGCGCCCGAAACTGGGGAACCAGCCCAGAATGACAGCAAAAAACAGGATCAGCAAAATGCCGATCAGAAAGGTTGGCAGCGACACGCCCAGCAATGACAGTGTCATGAACAACTGACTGATAAAGGTGCCACGGCGCAACGCCGCGTAGACCCCCATGGGGATACCCACTACCAAGGCCAGAAACGCCGCCACAAGGGACAGCTCCAGCGTGGCTGGAAAGCGCTCGGCAATCAGGCGTGACACTTTGGCTCCCTGGCGCAGGCTCAGCCCGAACTCGCCCTGCACGGCATTGCCCAAAAAGTGGACGAACTGAACGAAAAAGGGTTGATCCAAACCAAGATCGGTGCGCAGTTGCGCTATCTGATCGGGCTTGGCGTCTTGCCCCAACAGGAAAACCACAGGGTCACCCACATACTGAAACAGCATGAAGGCAAAAAAAGCGACAGCAATCATGACGATCACCGCCTGAAAGAGCCGCAGGAGAATAAACGCGAACATCGATAGATAGGAGTTGAGAGGGGATGCTAGCAGAGCCAACTCCATGCCGACACCGGGACTTACCCGGCGACCGGATCCGTTCTGGCAGCCCAAGCACGCGCCAAGCGAAAGGCCCCCCATCAGCACCGAGAAAATAGCGCCAACAAACACGGCATCTATCGGGTGGAGCGCATTGCGCAGATGCACGGCGGCTCAGTCTGTACGTCGCGCTTCCACTTTCTTGCCATCCTTCCCTGACGCGGCTGCTACTTGTGCAAACCACGCTCTTCGGGCTCATCAGTTGACGTACTGATCAAACTGGTCTGAACGCCTTTGACCTTGCGCCACCCATAAATCACGTACCCGCTGAGGCCATAAATCACAAATACACCAAACATCACAGTCGGCGGGTCAATATTGATCACAGCAATGCCCAAGGCAATCATCACGATGACGGCAAAAGGCACACTACGCTTCATGCTGACATCCTTGAAGCTGTAAAACGGGACATTGGTCACCATACTCAACCCAGCATACAGGGCAACAACAAACATCGGCCACGTGACCTCAGCGCCTCTCCAACCCAGGTCGGTACACAACCAAATGAAGCCGGCCACCAGTGCCGCCGCAGCTGGCGAAGGCAAGCCTTGAAAATACCGTTTGTCCACCACGGCCGTATTGACGTTAAATCGTGCCAACCGCAGGGCAGCGCAGGCGCAATAGACAAAAGCGGCAAACCAACCCCAGCGACCCAACTCCTTGAGCGACCAGACATAAGAAATCAAGGCCGGGGCTGCACCAAAAGAAACCATATCAGACAATGAGTCCATCTGCTCCCCAAATGCGCTCTGGGTATTGGTCATGCGTGCGACACGCCCATCAAGGCTATCAAGGACCATCGAACAAAACACACCCACCGCTGCCAAATCAAACCGCCCGTTGATCGCCATGACAATGGCGTAGAACCCCCCAAACAGCGCTGCCAGGGTAAAGAGGTTGGGCAACACATAAATGCCCTTGCGCCGCTTGCGCACAACTACATCGGTACTGTCGGTACTTGCCGAATCGGAACCATCATGCATAAATTCTCCTTACTTGGTCAGTGACGCCAGAACTTGCATCACGCGCTGAGTGGTACTTCCGTGAGCCGTCGGAGGGAGTGTAAGCCAGTCAATGAACGCAATATCCATTGACCGTTAGTCCAAACAACAAAGGCCACAGAAGTGGCCTTTGTTCATCCGTCATACTGAAATTAGTTTCGGGTCTGGTCCACCAGCTTGTTCTTGGCAATCCAAGGCATCATGGCGCGCAACTGACCACCTACCTTCTCGATGGAGTGGTCTGCAGTGTTGCGGCGGCGCGCTGTCATGCTTGGGTAATTCAAGCGACCTTCCTGAATGAACATCTTGGCGTATTCGCCATTCTGGATGCGCTTCAAGGCATTGCGCATGGCCGCACGAGACTGCTCGTTGATGACTTCAGGGCCTGTCACGTACTCGCCATACTCCGCATTGTTGGAGATGGAGTAATTCATGTTGGCTATGCCGCCTTCGTAGATCAAGTCGACGATGAGTTTGAGTTCATGCAAGCACTCAAAATAGGCCATTTCAGGTGCGTACCCGCCTTCCACCAAGGTCTCATAGCCCATCTTGATCAGTTCAACAGCGCCACCACACAGAACAGCCTGTTCGCCAAACAAATCCGTCTCAGTTTCTTCCTTGAAATTGGTTTCAATGATGCCGGCCTTACCGCCGCCATTGGCCATCGCGTAAGACAACGCCAGATCACGGGCCTTGCCCGACCTGTCCTGGTGAATTGCCACCAAGTGGGGCACACCGCCACCTTGTGTGTAGGTATTGCGCACCGTATGACCAGGAGCTTTGGGGGCAACCATCCAGACGTCCAGGTCGGTACGGGGAATAACCTGGTTGTAGTGCACGTTAAAACCATGCGCAAAAACCAACGAAGCACCCTGTTTGATGTTGGGAGCAACATTGTTGGTGTAAACCTCACCAATTTGCTCGTCCGGCAACAGAATCATGACAACGTCTGCAGACTTCACCGCGTCGTTGACTTCCATCACATTCAGCCCGGCCTTGCCGACCTTATCCCAAGACGCACCACCTTTACGCAAACCTACAACGACCTTGACGCCGCTGTCGTTCAAATTTTGCGCGTGTGCGTGCCCTTGACTGCCGTAGCCAATAATGGCGACAGTCTTGCCCTTGATCAGGCTCAGGTCACAGTCCTTGTCGTAAAAAACTTTCATTTGTTCTCCGAGATAAATAATGGCGACATGCGCCCGGTTGCAAAAAATACCCCGACTCAGGGCAAACGATAAATACGGCTGTCAAACTCTCAAGACGCGCTCACCGCGGCCGATGCCGCTGGAACCAGTTCGCACCGTTTCCAGAATGGCGGCCCTCTCAAGCGCTTCCAGAAATGCGTCGTTCTTGGACTGGTCACCAGTCAGTTCGATGGTGTAGCTCTTGTCCGTCACATCAATGATGCGGCCACGAAAAATATCCGCCATGCGCTTCATTTCTTCACGCTCCTTACCTACGGCGCGTACCTTGACCATCATCAACTCGCGCTCGATGTAGGAGCCTTCAGTCAAATCGACGACTTTAACAACTTCGATCAAACGATTCAGGTGCTTGGTAATTTGTTCAATAACTTCATCCGACCCGGTGGTCTGAATGGTCATGCGCGAGAGGCTGGGATCTTCAGTGGGCGCAACGGTCAACGATTCGATGTTGTAGCCGCGAGCTGAAAATAGTCCGACTACGCGGGAAAGAGCGCCAGGTTCGTTTTCCAGCAGTACTGCAATGATGTGTTTCATATGAATAGATTCCTCTTTTCGTTGCCCTCCCCCTGCAGCGGTAACCGCAGGGCTTGGCAAACAATAGATTCGTCAATAAAAGTTAAAAAATCGACGCTTAGAGGTCTTCCGACCCCAAAAGCATCTCGGTAATTCCCTTACCCGCTTGCACCATCGGGAACACGTTTTCCGTCGGGTCGGTACGGAAGTCCATGAACACCGTCCGGTCCTTGAGTTTGCGCGCTTCACGCAAAGCCGGTTCCACGTCCTGGGGTTTCTCTATCAGCATACCCACGTGACCGTAGGCCTCTGCCAACTTGACAAAATTAGGCAGTGCATCCATGTAACTGTGGCTGTAACGGCCTTCGTATTCAACCTCCTGCCATTGGCGCACCATTCCCAGGTAACGGTTGTTCAGCGACACGATCTTTATTGGTGTGTTGTATTGCAGGCAGGTAGAGAGTTCCTGAATACACATTTGCACCGAGCCTTCACCGGTGATGCAAAACACCTCGCTGTCAGGCTTTGCCAACTTGATGCCCATGGCGTAGGGAATGCCAACGCCCATGGTACCCAAACCACCCGAGTTGATCCAGCGGCGCGGCTCATCAAACTTGTAGTACTGAGCAGCCCACATTTGGTGCTGCCCCACATCGGAGGTAATGTAGGTGTCCGCGTCCTTGGTCATATTCCACAGCGTTTCCACCACATACTGTGGCTTGATCACATCGCCCTTGCCCATGCTGTACTTCATGCAGTCGCGCTTGCGCCAGCCTTCAATCGTATCCCACCATGCACCCAGTGCACTGGCATCGGGCTTGACTGCGCCTTCCTTGATCATGGCGATCATTTCACTCAAGACATCTTTCACGTCGCCAACGATAGGAATATCGACCTTCACGCGCTTGGAGATGCTGGATGGGTCGATGTCAATGTGAATGATCTTGCGCTCGTTCTGAGCAAAGTGCTTTGGGTTGCCAATGACGCGGTCATCAAAACGCGCGCCCACGGCCAGTAAGACATCGCAGTGTTGCATGGCGTTGTTGGCTTCCACCGTGCCGTGCATGCCGAGCATGCCCAAAAACTTGCGGTCGCTGGCGGGGTATGCACCCAAGCCCATCAAGGTATTGGTGCATGGGTAACCCAGCATGTCCACCAATGTGCGTAATTCGGCAGATGCATTGCTCAGCAATACGCCGCCACCCGTATAGATGTAGGGTCGCTTGGCGGCCAGCAACAACTGCAAAGCCTTGCGAATCTGACCACCGTGGCCTTTGCGAACCGGGTTGTACGATCGCATCTCGACCGACGTCGGGTAGCCAGCGTAGGGCACCTTCTTGAACGACACGTCCTTGGGGATATCGACCAACACGGGACCGGGTCGTCCGCTGCGAGCAATGTGAAACGCCTTCTTCAGCGTCATTGCAAGGTCACGCGCGTCTTTAACCAAAAAGTTATGTTTGACGATGGGGCGGGTAATGCCCACCGCGTCACATTCCTGAAACGCATCCATGCCAATCGCGTGCGTTGGCACCTGACCAGAAATGATCACCATCGGAATACTGTCCATGTAGGCCGTTGCAATTCCGGTCACCGCATTGGTAACACCTGGTCCTGAAGTGACCAGCGCAACGCCAACGTCACCAGTCGCCCGTGCATACCCGTCAGCCGCATGCACTGCCGCCTGCTCGTGGCGTACCAGCACATGCTGAATCGTGTCCTGCTTGTAAAAAGCGTCGTAAATATGCAATACCGCACCGCCAGGGTAGCCCCAGATGTACTTGACTCCCTCAGCCTGAAGGGCCTTAACGAGAACCTCCGCGCCACGCAACTCTTGCGAGCCCGATGCAGACGCTGATGGTTTGTTTGTATTGGATGCAGCAGATGCCGAAGCGATTTCAGCTTTTGAAATTTCCATGATGAACCTTTGTGATTTTCTCTAACGAAAAACCTTGGGTGCCCCTTCGCAAACACTTGTGGAGTCGCGTCGGGACTTAGGATTTAGGCCATGGGCGCATTGAATGCTGCACCGAACCAAAACCCGTTTGCCGTTGAATGCAACGCGAATTATCGCACTGGAAAAATCATTTTTGAAACACCTCGCTCGGAAACTCGATATTCCCGGTGCGATAATTCTGGCCTAACGGCTGAAAAGCACCCCATCGGTCCGTCGGGTACCTCGCAATTTTTCAATTCTTTCACCTTTTCACACTTGGCAACCGAACGCGAACTGTCCGATTTTTTGAAAAGTGTGGAAAGACGCGCTTTCAAACGGTCCGTTTATCACGTCCGCAATGATGAGTCGGCACTGGATATCGTGCAGGACAGCATGATGAAGTTGGCAGAGCACTACGGGCACAAACCCGTGGAAGAGTTGCCCATGCTTTTCCAGCGTATCCTGTCCAATTGCACTTTGGACTGGTTCAGGCGACAAAAAACACAAAAAGCCTTGTTTTCCACCATGAGTGACTTTGACAATGGAAGTGAAGATGAGAGTTTTGATCTGCTTGAAACCCTGCACGCGTCAAACAATGGGGAACAAAATGAGAGTGCAGAGACTCAGACCGAACGGGCACAGACCTTGCATGAGATTGAATTAGAGGTCCAACAGCTTCCAGCGCGTCAACGGGAAGCCTTTTTGATGCGTTACTGGGAGGATATGGATGTTGCTGAAACGGCGGCGGCTATGGGTTGCTCACAAGGCAGCGTCAAAACGCACTGTTCAAGGGCAGTTCAGGCTTTAGGAAAAGCTTTGAGCGCAAAAGGAATACGACTATGAAGACATTTAGCGCTACTTTTAGCGAAAACTACCAGGACCGATTTGGGCGCAACCTCGCTGCACGCCTGTCCGACTCCACGAATGACCTGCCAAATGATATTTCCGAGCGCCTGAAAGCAGCCCGAATGCAAGCACTCGCCAAGCGCAAAGTCGTCAAATTGCAGACGGCCTCTGGAGTCAACAGCAATGGCGGCGCCGCCACGCTGCATATAGGAGACTCGAACAATAGTATCTGGACCCGTTTGGGTTCATTCATTCCCCTATTGGCACTGATCGTTGGGCTATTGGCCATTGCCGTGGTCCAGGAACAACGTCGGGCCAATGAAATTGCCGATGTAGATGTCGAGTTGCTTGCCGACGACTTGCCGCCTGCAGCATACACTGACCCTGGATTCGTACATTTCCTGAGCGGTAATCGTCGCGACTAAGTGCTGACGAATCCTATGTCGTTTGCTGATTCACTCGCACGCACGCACGAGCGGAGTCGGGCGCACCTTTTTTTTGGAATGGTTTTACTGTGTGCGATGACCATCGTCGGTGCGCAGCCTATCGTCCAGGTACAACCCCCAGGCGTCGCCCAAAAGGCTCCAACACCGATAGCAAAGTCTTCTGCATCGACCGGGATTGCTAATCAGGCTGGCCCTCAATGGAATGAGTTGAGCGGCACACAAAGGCAAATACTGTATCCGCTGGCGGGTACATGGAATTCAATGGGCGTGGCCCACAAAACCAAGTGGATAGCACTTGCGCTGAACTACCCCTTAAAAGCACCAGCAGAGCAGGAAAAAATGCAAAGCCGAATGGTAGAGTGGGCCTCACTCTCACCAAGTGACAGGGCGCTGGCGCGACTCAACTTTGCAAAAACCAAAAAATTCGCCTCTTCTGATCGCGCAGCTGAGTGGGAGGCTTATCAGAGTCTGAGTGCACAGGAGAAGCAACGCCTGGCGGAAAAGAGCAAAGGAAAGCCTACCGGAGCCGCTGTTGCAGCTACACCGGTGTCGCCCAGTAAATTGACTGCGGTTCCCATTACACGACGGACCGGCCAGCAAGGCGATTCAACCGTGGCGGGCAAGCCTCGAATCGACCCGAACACCCTGTTGCCCAAACCACCTCTGCCGGCATCGAGCACGCCTGCACCGGCTGTAGACCCCGTCGCTCCTGCCGCCAGCGAAGCGACTGCCCCCGCAATCGAACCTCTGCCACCGGCTAGCGCCCCCAACTGATCTACGCTCCCGGAAATGACGACCCCCGGTTTATGGCGCCGAATGGCCTGCTGGCTGTACGAAGGCATGCTTCTGTTCGGCGTGGTTTTTTTGGCGGGCTATCTTTTCAGCACCCTCAGTCAGTCACGCAACGCCATGGACAACCGCCACGCGTTGCAGGCTTTCGTGTTCCTAATTTTTGGCATTTACTTTGTCTGGTTTTGGGCAAAAGGGCAGACATTGGCCATGAAAACCTGGCACATCCGGATCGTAGACCGCCAAGGTATGCCCGTCAGTCAGACTCGGGCGCTGGGGCGTTATGCCTTGAGTTGGCTGTGGTTCCTGCCACCCCTGATTGGGATGTCACCGTTTCAGTTGGGTGGTGGTGAATCAGCCGTAATCATTAGCGGTTGGGTCATCGTCTGGGCACTGCTCAGTCGCTTTCACCCGCAAGGCCAATTCTGGCACGACGCTTTGGCAGGTACATGCCTCGTTTCTTCGCAGCCCTCATTCGCTAAGACCGTAATTCTGTGACGCAGCCCACTGAGACCACTCCAGCCAACCCACAAAAAGCCCGCAAGGGCCTGAGCCGGGTCTGGCATGCCACAGGCTATTCGCTGGCGGGCCTACGTGCCGGCTGGGGTGAAACTGCATTCCGCCAGGAAGCACTGGCAGCCATGTTGATGCTGCCACTGGCATTCTGGGTAGGGCGCACCTGGCTTGAAACTGCGGTTCTGTGTGGCAGCGTCGTGCTGGTCATGATTGTGGAACTTCTGAACACAGCGGTAGAAACCGCCATAGACCGCATCGGCCCCGAGTGGCACGACCTGTCAAAGCGTGCCAAGGACATGGGCAGCGCGGCGGTTCTACTAAGCCTCGTGCTGTGCGCGGGAATTTGGGGCGCTGCCCTGTACCAACGCCTGTAAAGCGGCAGGCGGCAGGTATTTAGACCGCCGATTCGTCCTGCTCACCGGTGCGAATGCGCACCACGCGCTCCACACTGGTTACGAAAATCTTGCCGTCACCAATCTTGCCAGTGTGTGCGGCCTTGACGATGGCATCCACGCAACGGTCCACGTCTTCGGTCTTCACCACCACCTCGACCTTGACCTTGGGCAAAAAGTCAACCACGTACTCGGCGCCGCGGTACAGCTCGGTGTGACCCTTTTGACGGCCAAAACCCTTGACTTCAGTGACGGTCAATCCGGTCACGCCGCATTCGGCCAGTGCCTCGCGTACTTCTTCCAGCTTGAACGGTTTGACGATGGCAGTGATTTGTTTCATATAACTCCTAGTTAATCAGTTGAGGACAGAGCTACGCTACGCTTCGGACTGTCCCGCAAGTATCAGCATAGTCGAGGACAGAGCTACGCTGGGCTTCGGTCTGTCCCGCAAGTCTCAGGCCCGGAATCGGTTGGTTATAGGATAACGCCAATCTTTGCCAAAACTGCGGTGGGTTACCCGAATCCCTACCGGCGACTGCCGGCGCTTGTATTCATTGAGCTTGATCAATCGCGTCACCTTCTCCACATCTACACGCTCAAACCCGGCCGCGACGATGGTTTCAATGCTCTGGTCGTTCTCCATATAGCGGTCCACGATGGCATCCAGCACCTCGTAGGGCGGCAGGCTGTCCTGATCTTTCTGGTCCGGTCGCAGTTCGGCGCTGGGTGGCCGGGTGATGATGCGCTGGGGTATGGGGCTGGCGCCGGTGCCATACGGGTCGTTGGCATTGCGCCAGTGTGCCATCTTGAAGACCAGCGTCTTGGCCAGGTCCTTGATGACCGCAAAGCCCCCGGCCATATCACCGTAAAGGGTGCAGTAGCCGGTCGCCATTTCGGACTTGTTTCCGGTGGTCAGCACAATGCTGCCAAATTTGTTGCTAAGCGCCATCAGCAGCGTGCCGCGAATACGCGCCTGGATGTTTTCCTCGGTCGTGTCTTCTGCCCGCCCAGCAAACTCTGCCGCCAGCGACGCCTTGAACGCCTCAAACTGGGGCACGATGGAAATCTCGTCGTAGCGCACACCTATGCGCTGCGCCATTTCACGGGCGTCCAGCCAGCTGATGTCGGCCGTATAGGGCGATGGCATCATCACAGCACGAACCTTGTCCGCGCCCAAGGCGTCCACAGCGATGGCCAGCACCAGAGCTGAATCAATGCCACCGGACAGACCCAGAATCGCACCCGGAAAGCCATTCTTGCCCACGTAATCGCGCACGCCCAGCACCAAGGCATCCCACAGGTCCTGCTCCGGCGTGCGAACCGGCTCTACATTCGCTACCATTTTCATAGCTGCCTGCGCAGGTTCTACGAGGGCTACGAACATATTTTCCTTAAAACTCGGGGCCCGACCGGCGACCGATCCATCGGCATTCAGTGCAAACGAATGGCCCTCAAACACGACCTCGTCCTGGCCACCCACCAGGTGCGCATAGACCAGGGGCAGACCGGTTTCCTGCACCCGCTGGCGCATCATTTCCTCACGTTCGTAGCCTTTACCCACATGAAAGGGCGACGCGTTGATCACCGCAAGCATCTGCGACCCAGCCTCCCGAGTCTGACGGGCGGGCTCGTCAAACCATGCGTCTTCACAAATCAGCAACCCCACACGGACCCGCGCGCCCTCCTCGCCGGCATCAAATACGCACACACCGCTGCCGGGCGTGAAGTAGCGCCGCTCGTCAAACACCTGGTAATTGGGCAGTTCCCGTTTGGCATAGGTAGCCACTACCTGCCCTTCGCGCAACACGCTGGCCGCATTGAAGCGGTTTTGCACGGACACCGAGCGCGTGCGGCTGTCGTCACCGCTGGGGTGCCCCACCACCACTGTCATGTCTTTTAACCCGGCCAGAGCATGGGCCACTGCTTTCACGGCATCATCGCAGGCTTGGATAAAGGCCGGGCGCAAAAACAGATCTTCGGCGGCGTAACCGCAAATCGACAACTCGGGGGTAAGCAACAGCCGCACGCCGTCGGCATAAGCGTCCTTGGCGGCGGTAATGATCTTTTGGGCATTGCCCTGCAGATCACCCACAATGAAATTGAGTTGCGCAACGCACAGTTTGAGAGTCATGAAACAGGAATTTTTCGTTAATCGCGGCCCTAACGGGCCAATGCCTGCGCACGGGGTACGCCTTGGCTGAGGATTATGTCATCCGGGTGGCCAACTCACCGATGGAGGTGGACGCATGCGCGTGGGATGCGCTGCTGCAAACCCAACCCAATCCCAGCCCCTTCCTGCGCCACGCCTACCTGGCCGCACTGCATACAAGCGGCAGCGCGACCGCCAAAACTGGCTGGACGCCTCACATTTTCACGCTGCACATGGGTGGAGAATTGATCGCCGCCTGCGCCATTTACGAAAAAGCCCATTCCTACGGCGAATACGTGTTCGACTGGGCCTGGGCGAATGCCTACGCGCAGCACGGTCTGCCCTACTACCCCAAGGCCGTGGCGGCCGTCCCATTCACCCCCGTGCCAGGCGCTCGGTTGATGGCACGCACCGACGCCGCGCGCGCCATCCTGCTGCAAGCACTGCTGCGGTGGTGCGAGCAAAGCGGTATGTCGTCCCTGCACCTGCTTTTTCTGGATGACGCCGATGCCGCCGTCTGCGAGCAAGCCGGCCTGATGCTGCGGCACACCGTCCAATTTCACTGGAAGAACACGACTCCTGGCTATGCCGACTTCGACGACTTCCTGATGTCACTGTCGCAGGAGAAGCGCAAAAAAATTCGGCAGGAGCGGCGCAAGGTAGCTGAGGCAGGCGTCAGCTTCCGATGGTCCCAAGGCCGCGACATTGCACCGCAGGATTGGGACTTTTTCTACCGCTGCTACGCGCGCACCTCTCTGGAACATGGCAACGCGCCCTACCTGAACCGCGACTTCTTCCAGCGTATGGCCGACACCATGCCGGAGCACTGGTTGCTGTTCATTGCCGAGCGCGATGGGCAAGCCATTGCTACCAGTTTGATAGC
>CANNRR010000058.1 GCA_947508055.1 Burkholderiales bacterium | reverse complement strand
CCTGTTGCCTTCACCCGAAGGGCGCGCAGCGGTGACCGGCACCAAGCGGAGCTTTAGCGCAGCGACTGGCGGGCACTGAGGGCAATGCGGCGTTATGTAAAAGCGAAGCGGGTGGCCGTAGCGGGCGAGTGCCACAACTGCCACGCATACCACGCGACAGCTTCGTGGTGCCTGGCCATTGCGGTACTCCGCATTGGCCACTGATCAAGCTACAGACTCACGAAAATGGAAAGCGGTGATGTTGGGTGCGTTGCAACCAGCGCGCAGCGCCACTCAGCAGGCAGGGCGCCCGGCATGACCGCGCTGGTGGAGGTCACACGTCAGCATCGATCGCCGAAGGTTCGTCAATGTCTGCCGCCGTCGCGGTAGCTGATCAAACCCTTGCGCAGCACTTTATATATGCCAAATAGGCCTCTAGCCCTCGTAGAACGTGCGCAAGCAGCTATCAAAAGCGTAGCAAGCCATCAGATTGAGCGTGGCTAGATCACGTTCTTGTAAGACTGCTCAATCAGCCCCACCACGTATTCCAGTTCGCTGGCAGACTTGAGGTACACGCGCCGGTTCATGGTCCAGTTGTAGCCGTCCGGAATCGTTTCGACCATCCCTTTGGGGTCCACAAAATCAATAGGCCTCAAGTGAATCTTGAGCTGATTCTTGCCAATGTGGATTTCTGCGAAGTTGTTGCCCAAGCGGTATCCCACATAGGAGCCGGTCGGGTTTTCTGTGACCGAATCGTCAATCGCCACTATGCGCTCACGCAGCTCGGCAAAGAGCGCTTTGGTGTCGTCTGCCGCCTTGGCCAGAAGGTTATCCAACGAGTTGCCGGTGTCGGTGGCCTGCGAGGATTTGCTGTCGCCTGTCGCCACCGCCATAGGCGCATGGGCCGTGGCTGCCGTTTCCGGCACGTTGACAGGTTCCAGCGCAAAAATTCCGTCTTCGTAATAGCGGTATTTCATCAGCTCGATCCGCAGCGGCACCACCTCGGCCGTGTCAATGTCAAATTTGCTGTAGTTTTCTGCCACGCAAATGACACGGGGGTTGTGCCAGTCGAGCTTGATCTTGTCTGCTTTGTCTTTGCCCAATTTGTCGATCATCAGCTTCTCGAAGAAACCTGGCTTCTGTGACTTCAGCCACTTCAAATACGACAGCGACTGGTTGATAACGTTGTCATTCTTGTTGCGCTTGTACTCAATGATGACTGGCGAACCGTTGGTGTCCACCGCCAGCGTGTCGATCCGCCCCCCAAACGTGGTGGTGTATTCGGTGGCTAGAAACAGCAGGTCTAGCACCTCAATCAGATTTGCCTCGACCAGCGCCTGTAGGTTCTTTTCTTTGTCCAATGGCAGGCTGTTCAGCTTTTTGAGCTTTGTGCCGGAAATTTTGAAGATGGGCATGTCAGGGGGCTCGCATTTTGTTGGACTTTAATGGCGATTAAGTGCCTGCATAGCACTGTTCAATTGGGCAACGGTCATTTGAAGCAAAGTTGGCCAAGCCCATACATCCAGAAAGACGATGTGATTCGCATTGATTCCCGCCACCCAGGAGGCTCTTTTCGGCGGCCAACCCGCTGTGCACATCGCGGCCCACAAAACGGTTGGTCCGATTTCGCGGGGTTCCATTGTGAACGGCAGCGCCAGACTCTTCTGCCTGGCCAACTCGCGCAGGCGGCGCATAAATGCCACACGTAAGAACCCAGCCGCCAATGCCAATTCCTCTGGAACAGCATTTGGTTTCGCAATCAGATATGCCGCAAGTTGCAGCGCGCTAGTCCCGTATTTGGTCGCACCATTGACAAACCGCATTGCTGCAATGGCGGCGCGTTGTTCGCCCCCGCTCATGGTGGTCGGGTACGAATGGCTTCCCGGGTTGAAAACGGTGTCGCGGTAAAGCGCGAGAACTTTCAGTACTCCAGCAAACGCTGGTTTTGCCTGGCTGCTGTCCGCCCACTTCTCAATGGCATTGAAATAGACGTTTGCATCAATCTTGCGTGGCTCAAGACTGAATTGAATTGGGATCGAGTGCAGCGCGCACTGAATCTTGAGCCACATCTCAAAGGCGGACCGCGCGTAAACCGCAGAGGCCCGCCAATCGCTATTTCCAAGGTGGACTGTTGCACGATTCAAATAGTCTTCGATTACATCGCTCTCACGCGAGGCAACAGTGGGGCGATACGCAGCGTCGGCTTCACCATTCGCAAACAGCTCGATGACATTCCAGCCGCCATTCAATCCGGCTCTGGCACGGGCGGTTTCAAACCATAGGCGGTCATGAGTCAGCAGAACAATTTGCCAGCCTTGAAAATGACTTTCGAGGAGATCGAGCACCGGTATGCGGTTCGACTGATCCAGTCCAATCAACACATCGTCAAGCACCAGCAGTTTGAGTGCATCCGGCGGCGCACTTTGCACAAGAGCCAGTCTTCCGGCCAGGTAGATAGCCAGGCCTAGTGCCGACAGGCGCGCTTCATTCAAAAAATTCTGAGGCTCATCTGGACTGACTGCGCGAAAGCGAACGTCCAACCATAGAGCCTGCCCATCAAAAATGGCGCTTGTTTCGTAGCCGGTTGTGTACTGCGGTCAGCCCACCAAAGCTCAAATTTCCAACAACCACATCGTGGTAGCCCATAGCGTCGAGCATGGGTTGCAAAAATGGATTCAACTCCTGCAAAGCAGTATTGAGCCCCTGGTTGAACGCCAAACACGCTGCAGTCACCCCTCTCGGCGTTGCTGATGCAGTTTCACCAATACGCTTGGTTTGTTGTTCCACCGCCATCCAAAGGTCACGAATGGTGGTTTGCGTAACACTGCCACCAGGCGGTGTCACGCGGTAACCGCCCAGCAGGCTATCCACGGCAACTCGAAATAAATTGATCCGGCGTGGCCGTTTTGGTACAGCGAGATCGTCAGCCGCTGTCAAACATGGATTGCTGTCAAAATTGTGGAGGTAGTTGGTGTCGAGGATTGCTCGATAGTCCAGTGCAGAAGATCGCAGTGCAGCGCCAACCAAGTCGTCTCTCTTTGTCGCAGGTACAACCCGCAACGTTCGCCCCGACCATGTCGCGTTTGTTCCGTCAGAAAAAATTAAATCCACAGAACACACGCCGCCATTGCCCAGAGTAAATTGATTCTTGAACTGATCAATGGACTGAATGTTGGGTCGAAAAAACTCCCGGAGCGCATGAAAGAGCGAACTCTTCCCACTCCCGTTCTCCCCATAAACCAGCAAGTTCTTGCCATCCAGCTCAAATGTGGTGGGTGCCGGGCCGGGGAAGGCGCGAAAGTCGGTGAGGCTGAGGGTCTTGATTCTCACGATGCGCTGCCCTTGGACGGCTTCGCGCGAATACGGGCTTTGGGTTTGGCTGGTTGCACTGGTGCAATGTCTGCCAACAGATCGGGTGCGGTTGGCGCGGCCAGGTAGTTGGCTTTGCTCACCACCTTCTTACCCGTCTTGGCCTCCAGTGCTTTACGGGCATTGCCTGCAATGGTGCCGCCTTGTTTTGCGGAGGTGCGGTTCTCCACAAAACCCAGGGCATCGCTGCGGCGGGCGATCTCGGTGGTGCTGGCTTCACCCAGCATGGTGAAGATCAGCTCCAGGTCGGTCATGTGGTCGCGCAGGTTGTTGCCGGTCTTCACCACATCCAGGCCTTTGAGTTGGCTATGTTCGCCGGGCGTCACGCCAAAGGTGGCGCGGGCGATTTCTGCGGTCAGGATGGAGTACTCTTTCCCCTCAGCCACGCCCCGCGCTTTCCACTCGTCGGTCAGCTCCCCGCGCACAGAGATGGAGCGCAGCCTCTTTTCAATCCATGCCTGCGGGTAACCTTTGGCCTGGTACAGCTCGCGGGCGCGGGCGCTGGCAAGCTCGGGGTTTTCGATTTCCTTCACCCGCTCGTAGCCCACCTGCGCCAGCCAGCGTTTAAAGGGCTCTGCCTTGGGTGATGGTATGGACTGGATGATGCGGAACAGCCCTTCGGTATTGGCACAGTTCACCCGCTGCGCACCGCCAGCCGTCGCAATGCTAAGGGGGGTGGCAATTTGCCCCCACCCTTTGGCCAACTCCGGGTCACGACGGCGCAGGTCTTTCACGTAGCCCTCTGGCTGCACCGAATCGGTCAGCACACCCACCACGTCAACAATGGCAAACCACCATTCCTCGTTGTGCCAGACCCGGCGGATGGTGGTTTCCTGGAATACCGCAATGTGATTTGCGGGTTCTGTGGCCGTTTTGGTTTTCTTATTCATAACGCTCCCTTTTTATTCACGACGTACTCACTATTGTTTTGATAGCTGCTTACGCATATTCCACGAGGGCTAGCGGCATATTTCATGCCTCTCCTTCAATCAGGCGCACTACCTCCAGCGTTTGCAGCTCAAACAACTGGCCGTAGATGGGGTGGCGAGGGTGGAAAATTTCGGCGGCTTTGGCCTGCGCATCCATGCCATCACGGATGCCTGCTGAGTTGCAGGCGGCGAACAGATGGATATTTTTGGCGTGCAGGTCTTCGGGGAAGAATAGTTCGTAGACCAGGCCGTTGAGGAGGCGTTCGTATTCGGGCAAGCTCACCCCACGCCGAACGGCATCGACGCAGCTTTCAATGATCAGCCGTTGTGGACTGTCGCTTTGCGGGATTGGCAGTGCCTGCATTTTGTCTGTGAAGGCGCGCAAGTAACCGCCTTGCATACGGGTAGAAATCTGGTCATAAAACCACTCGATAGCGGCGGAATTTAGTAACGCTGTCAGCCACTTTTCCGCGTTTGGAATGAAGTAGCCTGTGTTGGCGCAATACATACCCGATTCATCCCAAGCCAGGCTTTGATGCAAATAGATGTCGGGGTAGACGATCTTGGGCGTGGCAAAGAGGTCCCAATACGCACACGACCGCAATTCCCAGAAATAGTGGCCCTGATCGGTGCGGTCAATCAATTGCTGGCGGCGGTCTTCGGCAGTGAACCATGCGTAAATCGACGGATGCGTTTTGGCGAATACCTTTTCTGCCTTGTCGGCGGGCAGACCAGTCCAAGGGTGCTTGACGTTCTCGGATGACTCAATCTTGATGAGGTAGCGCTCCGCAAAGTCCACGTTCCATCGCTTGATGTCTTTGCCACGCAAAAAGGGTTTGATGATTGCAGCGGACTCGGGGTGGCCGGCAACCAGTGATTCGCGCTCTTCCTGCGAAATCTCAAAAGCCTTATTCAGCCCTGTCTTAATTCCGTAATAGAACCGTCCACCACAATAGTCGCCTAACGGTTGCCCAGCTTTTTTCATACGTGCCAACAAGCGGCGTTTGGTTGGTGGTTCCAGTTGCCAGCCACCGGGTTTGAGTTCGCATTGCGGCACGGAAAAACGTTCGGCAGCAAACACGTCGGGGAAATCGGTCACCCGGTAATTGGGGTTGGTGCCATCCCAGTTCAACACCGACACATCGTTCTTCACATCGCTCAACGGTATCGCTTTATCGCGCTTGGTGGCAATGACGATGGTGGGGTAAGCCAGCGCGTCAAACACGGCTTCGTCGCCAAAGTCAATGATCTGGCGCAACTCGGTGTGCGAGACCATGTATTCGCGCAGGGCCGTGCCGTATTTAGCGCGGAACCATTTGTTGCTGGTGATAAAGCTCAGGCAGCCGTGCGGGTTGAGTAGCTGGAACGAGCGCTCATAAAAGTACACAAACAGGTCTGCTGTGCCGTTGTAGGTAACGTAGTGCGGTTTGAAGCGCGGCTTGTCTTCTTTGATGGACTCTTGCCGCACATAGGGCGGGTTGCCAATAACGATGTCAAAACCGCTCTGGAAACCAAACATCCATTCGGGGTCAAAGAAGTCGGCATGGCGGTTCTGGTCAAACGGGTCCCAGGCGGTCATGCGTTCGGCGTCGCCCGGTTTCAGTGTCAGCTCAGCTTTGAGTAGCGTGGCCAGCTCATCACGCAGGCACAAGATCTTTTCTTTGCGCTTGCGTTTGTCGGCAAAACGCTTGGCTGCAAAGTGGCTGGCATTGGCGTCACGCAGCTCGGCTTCTTTGTCGGCAACATCGGGGTTGGCCAACAGGTCTTGCTTCTTGGTTTCAAGATTGGGCAGCGGTGTCAGGCGCTGATGGTCAGTGCCCAGCTTTTGCTCTACGACAAGGCTGATGAAGAAGCGCAGCTTAGCAATCTGCACCGCAATAGGCTGAATGTCCACGCCATACAGGCACTTTTCAATCAGGTAGAGCTTGCGGGCATAGTCGGCGTAATCGGGGTCGGCAAAGTCAGCATCAAACTTTTCCAGTGTTGCCAGGGCAGCGGTGGTTTGCTCGTCGCGCAGGGTAGGGTCTTTGAGCTTTTTGGCGCTGGCAAGCTGCTCAGCCAATGGGGCGCGGTTTTGGGTTTTCCACAGGGCGTTGTCGGGGTCGAGCTTGCGCAGCACGGCCACCAGTTTTTGCAGCATGCCCATGGGGAAGGCACCGGAGCCGCAGGCAGGGTCGAGCACGCGCAAGCGCTCTATGGCGGCAATCAACGTGAGTGTTTCAGCGGCGTTGAAGTTGTGGCTGGTGTGGCGGTAGCTCAGCAGGCGGCGTAGACGGTCACGCAATGGATTTTCAGGTCCGCCCACGGCCAGACCACCAGACATGGGGTTGGCTGCTACCGCGTCCAGGTCCAAATCACCGGGGCCAGCGTCCAGATCCAGCAGCCCATTTGCTATAAATTGCGTAGCTGCTTGCGCAGGTTCTGCGGGGGCTAGAGGCCTTTCTAGGTAACAAACCAGGGCTTCGTCCACCATGTAGTCCACCACCTCGCGCGGGGTATAGAACGAGCCGCTTTTCTTGCGGGCGGTGGTTTTGGTGTCGGGGTTGTAGCTGGCCAGCAGGTTCTCAAACACCTTACCTAGCAGCTCTGGGTCTAGCGCCACCTCTTCTTCAACCGGCGTGTTTTCCTCGATAGTGAACTTGTAGCTGTCAAAAATCTTGAGCAGACCGCGCGGTTTGTACTTGCGGTTTTTGGTGCCGAACACGTCATTCAGGTCCACCTCGTCGGCACCATCACCAAAGAACAGTTCGTTTGGGATGTGCATGGGGTTCTCGGGCCGCTCCGAGAAGCCGTCCGCGCGCAGCACGGTTTGTTTACCTTCGGCAACTACCAGTTCGGCCAGAGCGGGGTCACGCTGAATGTCCGCCGGGGTGATTAGCTTGTCCAAGCACTCGAACAGGCCACCATTCAAAAACGGCACTTTGCGGAACAGGGCCAACGCCCCGTCCGGGTCTTTGAAATCGCTCTTGTAGCGGTAGGCGGTGTGGATCAGGTATTTGTCCATTCGCTTGGGGCCACCACTGGCACGCCACACGCGTTGTTTGTTGCCGTCTTCGTCTTCGTCCGCCGTCTCGGTGTTGAGGGTGGCGAAAAAAAGGTTTTGCAGAATGGCTTTGTAGTAGTTGCCTTGTGCGCCATGTTGATGCGGCGGGTTGTTCAGCAGGCCCGCCAATGCCTTTTCGTCAAACAAGGCAGCGGGCACCAGATGTTTTTCCTTGAGGAACCAGACAAAGATAAGCCGGGTGAGCAGGCGTATCAGTGCGACCGTGGGGCGATTGTTAGTCGTTGGGTCATCTGACTTCTCCAACGGCTGGCCTTTGGGGAACACCACGCCAGTGCGCGCGAGGATGGCCCAGTAGTACCACTCGGCCAGGTCTTTGTAAAAGCGGTCGTTGAGTGCTTTGACATCAAGCGCTTTGAGCCAGGCGTCATAGAGCTTCTCGAAACTGGAGGGGACGTACTTTGCATCCACCTCGGTCAACGCCATACTTTCCAGAATGCGCAGGTGAGCGGCGTGTGGCGCGCCAAGGTCAATGTCTTTGATGATGGAGACTTTGCCCTCGATCACATCCAGCGATGCATCGCGCTTGTTAGCGCGGCGGTGGATGACCGAGACCGACAACAGCGGCGTGCCATCTTCGCGCGGGTGGCGAAACAGCAGGACGGCGGGCATAGGGAACAGGCGATTGACCTCGCGCGTGAGCGCGGCCAGGCGGGTGCGTGACCAGGTGCCGGGTTTCAAATCCAGCGCCAAGAAAACAAAGCTTTCCACCTGCCAGGCTTGCACGCCACCGGTTTCAAGCAATAGGCTGGTTTGCCCGGCGGCCAGGGCGGGTAGCTCGTCATTAGTGAGCTGGAACAGGAAAGCGGCGCTTTGCCAATCGGCCAGGCTGGCGTGTGCGGGGTGGAGCTGCTTGCTGCCACCCAATAGGTTTTCAACTTCTTTGGCAAACGCTTGGGGTTGGGTGGGCAGCTCCAGTGTTTTGTGGCTGGCGTAACCCAGTTTGCCAAGCAAGGCGGTTGCGCTGGTGCGCAGATCGCCGGTGGCTAAGTTCAGTAGCGCGGTTTGAAGGTCGGCCCGTAGTTGTTTGTTGCTCATGTTGTGGTTGCCGAGGTTGGCTGAATCACCAGCCAAGTGATGAGCTCAAAATCGTTGTTGCTTTTCACAGCCTTGCTTGCATCCATGAGTTTGCCGCCACGGCCTGTGAACAGATTGGCAGCGTTTTTGCGGCTGAACTGGGCAACGATGGCCGCTACGGTTATATCTAGTAAGGCACTGTAGGCGCTCATGTCTTGCCCATGGCGGGTTTGTACGTCAAACAGTTTGCAAAGGTCGGCATAGGGGTCGGTCTTGCCCTGGCACAAAGCGCGGAAGATTTCCAGCACTTGCTTCGGCGCGGCAAAGTTGTAGCGCACTGTGCCGTCGGCATGGATGTAGACCAAAAAGTAGGGGCTCAGCGGGTTGACGGCTTGGGTACTGGAATCTGCGCCGGGTGCAACCTTTTGTTGCTGGCGCAGGCAGTAAATGACGCCGGGTTTAACAGTGGCGTGCTCGGTGCTGGCGGGCACCACGCCATACAGACCAAAGGGCGCGTCCTGCAGTTTCGTGCGGTTGGCATCCACATAGTTGCTCAGGTCCATGCGGAAATCGTCCAGGCTGAACTCGTTCAGCGCCACGGATTCGTTGAAGTCCTCCAGGTCCAGCACTTCGTCTTTCAGGCGCATGAGCTGTTTGTCGCGGTACTTCAGGTCTTGGTGAATCAATTCTTCAAGTTCAGCATTGGTCAGCACGTTGTCTTCGTTGGTGGCAGAAATGTCCACCAGTGCCATGCGCGCCTCCACCCGATTTTTGAGGTTGATGTATTTGTTCAGGTCCGGTGTGGGCCAGAAGTTGACGAGCTGGATGGTGTCGTTCGGGCTGCCAATACGGTCGATACGACCAAAGCGCTGAATGATGCGCACCGGGTTCCAGTGGATGTCGTAGTTGACCAGCAGGTCGCAGTCTTGCAGGTTCTGGCCCTCAGAGATGCAATCGGTGGCGATCAGGATGTCAATTTCGCCGTCTTGCGGCATTTTGGACATCTTGGCGCGCTGCTTGGCGCGGGGTGCAAAGTTGGTCAGAATTTGGTTGAACTCTGCCGTGCCAAACGTGGAGCGATTGGGACGGGCACCGCCAGACACCAGCGCAATGTGGCTGCGCAGGGTGGTGCTGGCCCAGGGCTCTAGCTGCTCATACAAATAAGCGGCGGTGTCGGCAAACGCGCAGAACACAATGATCTTGCGGTTGGGCTCACCTCGGTTGTTGGTAGTGGGCGTTGTGACCTTGTCTTTAATGATGGCTTTGAGTTCTGTTAGCTTGGCATCGCGCTCGGGTGTAACGCCACCAGCGCTTTCGGCCAGCATGGAAAGCTGGCGTTTGTCGGTGGCCAAGTCGGCCAGCCAACGGTCTACGTCCATGTGCTCCATGCGGTATTTGAGGGTGCCGACCTCAAACGCTTCACGCAACTCTTCGTCTTCTTCCGCCTCCATCAAGAACAGGGTGGCTTGCAGATCCTGCGCTTTGCCGTCGCGCAGCTTTTGGTAGGCGCTAAGCCGCTCTTCCAGGTCTTCAATTTTGGTAACGGTGCGCTCCATGGTGATGGCGAACGATTTGACTGAACTTTCCAGCCGCTTCAAGAAGTTCACCTTCATCATGCCGATCAAAAACTTCTCACGGTTCTCCTGGCTGAAGTTACGCACATTGGTTTCGCCCTGGTACTGGTCCTTGTATTGGGGCAGAACATAGATGGAAGGCTTGAACAGAGCGAGCTGGTACTTCTCAATCTCTTCGTTCAGTTTGTCGTAGGTAGGGAAACGGCCTTTGCTGTCAATTTCTGAATACATCGAAATCGGCTTGGCCCTTTTTGGGAATTTGCCGATTTGCGCCATCGAGGCGCGGTAGTACTTTTGAATGTGTTTGCGGGAGCGGGCGATGGTTAATTCGTCCAGCAGGGTGAAGAAGCCTGCGGGCAGCCCGTCCATCAGGTCTTTAGGGTCGCGGTCGCCATTGCCTGTTACAGGCTTCTTTGCCCATGCGGTAAAGGTTTTTTGGGCTGCGTCCAGGGTTTGCTTGATGCTTGCAATGCCGGTGGTTGGCATTAGGGCATGGTCGCGCCCTTCTGACACCAAATAGAGCTGGTTGCGCAGGTCTTTCAGGTCGTTATTGACTGGGGTGGCGGACAGCAGCATCACTTTGGTTTTGACCCCGGCCTGAATGATGTCTTGCATCAAGCGCTCGTAACGGCTCTGCTTGATGACGTTGCCTTCTTCGTCACGTTTGCCCTTGACGTTGTTGCGGAAGTTGTGCGATTCGTCAATCACAACCAAATCGAAGTTGCCCCAGTTGATAGCCCCTATGTCAACGTCTCCAGACTTTCCGGAATCACGAGACAGGTCGGTGTGGGACAGCACCATGTAGCTGAACCGGTCCCGAACGAAGGGGTTGAGTTCGGTCATGTTGCTGCCAAGATAAACCGTCCAGTTCTCTCGCAGCTTTTTGGGGCACAGCACCAGCACGCGGTGGTTGCGCAACTCAAAGTATTTGATGACTGCCAGCGCGGAATAGGTTTTCCCCAAGCCCACGCTATCGGCCAGGATGCAGCCGTTGTGCGTGTTGATTTTTTGAACGGCACCCTTGACGCCATCCTTCTGGAATTCAAAAAGGGTTTTCCAGATTTCTGTATCCGTGATGGCGGTGTTGTCAAAGAACTGGGCTTGTTCTTCTTGGCCAGAAAGAAACTTTTCAAAGACGTGGAACAGGGTCTTGAAGTAGATGAATTCCGGGGAATGGTCCACATAGAGCTGGGCCAAATACTCCAGCACCTTGGCTTTGACATCTTCAACCAGCGCGGTGTCTGACCACAATTCATCAAACCATGCTTTCAAGTCAGTGCGGTCACGGTCGCTGTCGACCACCATGTTTAGCTCGATATTGGGCGCGGCAGACAGGCCCAAACCACGCTGCGTGAAGTTGGAACTGCCCATCAGGGCGTGTTCGCGTCGACCGTCGTCAATGTGATAAAGCTTGCCGTGCAACAGGTTGGCTTCGCGGATGGAGCGGATTTCGACCTTGCTGGTGATCCACTCGGCGCAACGGCGGGCAACTTCCTTTTGCTTAAGCCGGTTGGCAAGCTCCAACCCCTCGTCTTCAATCTTGAAGGCCTTTTTGTCGGTCTTCTCAGGGTCTAGTGTCTGAATGAATTTGGGTTCACCAAACAAGAACTGGAGCGATTCGATGCCGTCGAGCTGATCGCTCAGGGCTTCGTAGGCATAGATGGTGAAGTAGGCGGAAACGACCGAAAGGCGGCTGCCGCTGGTGGCCTTCTCTTTCAGGAATTCTGCGACTTTGCCCCTGGTCCTGTTGTCTCTGATACCTGATTTCAAGTGAATCCCTTTTTGTACGCCCTTGCCCCCGTCCGCGTCGCCAACTGGGGCGATTCAAGCAAGTGGACTACTGTGGCCTGAATTGGACGAATGAATACTTATTGCGAGAGTCTACAGCTTGTGAATCGGGGCAAAACGCGCGCGCGATGTTCTAAATGGCCATGCGAATTCGTGTGGAACGCATCGATGGTGCCACCGGCGTGAAAGAGGGCCAAATTGCAATCGAAACGATCCATTGGCTCCAGCTCGCGATTGTTTTACGTGCGCCAGTGCATCCCTTTGGACTTGCTGGTGTGATCGGCTATGCAGCCAGCGCGAGTTCTTCCAAGTCGAACGTGAAGTCAAAGATCATCTGGATCGGCTGCACGGGCAACCGGTTGTCGTTGTAGCTATCCACGTCCATCTTGAGCTGACGGCAGTCACCAACAATTTGGTGTCGGCGCTGCTGAAACGCCAGCGACATGTGCTGATGCGGTGCAGTGCGCATATCTGCCCACAGCACAAGCTGCGCGCCATCCTGTGTCACCGTGGCGGCGTGCTTGGCACGCACACGCCGCCCCTGGGCATCAGTGATGTACTCCTCGCGCATGGCGCGCGAAAGTTGATCGGCACATTGATCAACGAAGGCGGACGGCTTGGGTGCCCAGAGTTGGTTATCGATTGCCCATTGCGCCATGGCATGCGTTGTTGCAGGCCACGGCTGGCTTGCAGCCCGGTATTTGATAACAATGTCCTGCAACATTTCAGTTTGGGTGCGCATGGGCGTTTCTCCAGGTTGAGACTGATTAGAGGACTGGGGCGTGGTGGCCCCAGCCGTCGGTCAAGGCATTACCAACAATGTGTTCCTTGGACTTCGCCACCAACTTGACATAGTGCGAATAGGGCACTTGCTTCCTCTTGCGAAGCTGTCCCACCACGATGCCAGGATGCACACCTATGCGCGCAGCAAAACCGACGATGCGCTGTTCCGAGTAAAGAGGCCCAACGCGCAAAATGAAATCATTCATCGTTGCTTCGGAAATGATGGCTTCAGCCGCTTCCTGATCTGCTTTCACTTCGAACGCGGGTTTGTCGGTAGCGTCATTGCCTTCACTGCCAAGGTTCTCATCAATGATCGCGTTGCCGCTTTGTCCGTCTTTGTTGGCTACGTGGCGAAGCTCATGCATCAGTACGAACCAAAAACTGTCGATGCGATCAAAGCGCAGCGTCATGGCAATGACTGGGGAATCTGCGTCCAGCCAAAAACATACGCCATCTACCTTCATACCGGGAAACGGCTCGATCAATACGAAACGAATGCCAGCCTCGGCCAGCACGCGAGGTACTTGTCGAAGGTCTTCAGGATTTGTCAGCAGGTTCTTTAGCTGGGCGATTGCCGCGTCAGCCGACTTTGCGGAAAACTTCCCTACCGTTAATCCTTGCGCCAATTGCTTGGAGCGGTAGAGCCACGCGGTTAGTAGGGGAGACTGCTCCACTTCTTTATAAGTGGTGCGCCGGGCTGCGTAGCCGCGAAATTGTGGCGCGGTGTCCAAGTTCTCCATGCCACAAAAAGCGGCAAAGCGTGCCTCCAGCACGTCTAGGCTTTCCGTGGCTTCCACCCAACCGCGCTTGAGCATTTCCTTTACCGGGAACAAGCTGTAGAGTTTGGCGCGTCGGGCGACCGGTGCAGTGTCCGGCTTTAGTTTGGAGAGCTGGTAAGCGCTTTCCATATTCATCCAAAGTTGTGCGCTGGTTCCCAGCGCGTCCGCCAAAGCCTGCGCAGTGTCCGGCGTTACCGCGCGCTTGCCCAAAATAACTTCACTAATCAGCCGAACAGACTTGCCGGTAATTTCTGCCAAATCGTTTTGCGTCCAGCCACGCGCGTCAATTTCTTCCTTGATAAATTCACCTGGTGGAAAAGTCTCCACCGCTCTGCGTTCAGTCATTTCATACCCCTTGGTTGTAGACCGATTCATTAGTGGTAATCCTCAATCCCCATGACCACTACGGTCTTGTTTGGACTCTTGCCCTTGAACTCAAGAATCAGTCGCCATTGATCGTTCAGTCGCATCGAATACTGGTGGCTGCGTTTGCCTTTGAGCTTTTCGAAATGCAAAGCCTTTAGCGCGTAGAAATCGCGTTCATCGGGCGCGCCGCGAATCATTTGCATTCGTTTGCGGAATGCTGAAACGGCAGCCGCCGCGAAACCGCCAGTAAAGCGTGCATCAATCTCCAGTTGATCAAGGCTATCTTCTGCAAATTCGACCTCCATTAGCGATCTTTCGGAATTCTAGAATTTGTCAATTGTACACATAGTGTAAAACAGTGCAATTCTGAATGTTCATGTCTGCACCAGCGTTACTTATCCAAATAGGCCCGCCACAACGCGGCCCCGGTGCCACAGCGAAAACCATACCGGCTGCCACGCCCGGCGGCGATGCAAGTAGGGCAGTTGAAATGGTGCGCCAGATAGGCCGCGTCCAGCGCGTGCCAGTCGACGGGCTCAGGCGCTGCGTCTGCTGGTTTGCCGGGCAATGGCTCTTTAGGTTCGACTTGCAGCGCATCGGCCAATGCCGCCCGGTGTTCACGCAATGGCACCAGCAGGCGTGCGACGGCTTCGCGCGGCCCACTGGCCTTGACCTTACCGCCCACCAGTCGCAGCGCCACGCCGGATGCCTGCGCCTGCCGGATCAGTGCCTGCGCGCTCACAGTTCCACCTCGACAAGTTCATTTGCAGCCTGAACAATCTCCGAAGATTCCAAAGGTTCCAGTTTTTCAGACGGGGAATCTTCGGAACCTTCGGGCGATTTGGAATCTTCACCAGGCAGCGCCATGTCATGGCCACCCGGCAAACGCAAGTACCACCCGCCACCCATGCCGCCTTTCTTGCGGACGACATTGAGTTTCTTGGAAGCATTCCAAATTTGCTTCTTGTTGAATCCGGCATCTTTCAACGGTTGGGACGCTGTGGCCACAGGGGTCCAGCAATCCGCCGTCAGTTCCGCTTTCAGTAGGCTTACCGCGTCGGCATGGTCGGTGCTGTCGTCGCCCTCCGCCGGATCGGTCAGCAAGTCGCGCGCGGAGCCTTCTACCGCCTGGCCCCATTCGATGCGGCTGGCATCAATGCCGGGCAGGGCCTCCACTTGCGCCAGGTGGTATTCAAACCCGCCGTTGTCCGGCCCGATGTTGGACTTGCTGCGCGCCAAAATGCGTTTGTCTGCGCCATCCTCGCCCTTCACCCGTGCGGCAACCAGCACCACGCGCGCCACGGCGGTAAACGCAATGCTGCCAATCACCCGCTGCGCCGGGTCGCTGCCTTGGCCACCTTTGGACAGGTGGGTGATGCCCAGCAACGCCGCGTTGATGGTGGTGGCCAGGTCGACCAAGGGTTGCAGCCCACGGCGCACCTCGGTGTTCTTGTGGCTGTCGCCTGCCACGGCGGTTGATACCGGATCAATCACGATCAGGCGCACGCTGCCGATCTGCTGGATAGCTTCTTTCAAAGTGCGCGTGTCGGTGGACGGGTCAAACGGCCTGACCACTCCGCCCGTGCGCGTGCCATCCACAAAGAACACCCGGCTTCGGTCTGCCCCCGCAGCAATCAGGCGCGGCAGCAGCGTGTCGGTGTAGTCGTCCTCGCCGCTCCAGATCAACACGTTGCCCGCAGCGCAGCGTGACCCATCGGGCCAGCGCCCGCCAATGGTGACGGTGGCAGCCATTCCCATTGCGATGGTGGTTTTGCCCTGCCCGGGCGCGCCCGCCAACAGGTGGAACTTGCCCAGCGCCAGCCAGTCCGGCCAGAGCCATTGCACGGGCTCCGGCGTCAGGTCAGCGCCGCAAGTCAGCACCACCGTGCTTTTGGGCAATGGTTCAGTGCCAAATTGGCCGCTAGCCCCCGTAGAACGTGCGGGAGAAGCTACTGAATTGATAGCGACTGCAATACCCACGTCGTCGTCCAGACCGGCGGCAAAGTGTTCATAGTCGTGCGGGTTCATGCGAAAGCCTCCACCAGTCGGTTGATGCGATTGGCCGCCACCATAAGGCGCGCCCGGTCGGTATCGGTCAGCGTTACGCCGTTGGCCACATTGCCAGCGGCCACGGCGGCAAGCGTGGACTCAAACGCCATCACCGACAGCGCCAGGCGCGGGCTGAGCGGCGTGGGCTTGGTGGCCACTGGCGGGCGGCCATCGTTCAACCAGCAGCCCAAGGCTTTGGCAGCGTCCACAAATTCGCGGCCACCGTCCTTGATCTCGTAGGCCAGCACGTCGCCGCCTTTCTCGCCGCAGCTCATGCACACCCATGCGCCCGTGGTGACGTTGACACGCATGGAGTCCGAGCCGCCATGAAAGTTGCAGGTGGTGGTTTTCCACTTGGCAGACCGTGGGCCTTTGAGCGTCAGGCCCTGGTTTTCAAAGTAGGTAACTGGGTCGGGGAGTAGGGTGCGGTCAAACGGCATGTTGACCACCCGCTGCGTTTGAAGTTGCCGTGCAAGCCGACGTGCTTATTCCCGGCGTTGTGCCGTTTAGGGTGCTTTTCATGCTGCACCTCGTTTAGAAAGAAGCAATCAGGGCGCGGATGTCGGCGCTGCGCCAGGCGACGCAGCGTTTTGACAGCTTCACGGGTGCGGGGTAGCGGCCTTCGGCCACGCCAGCCCACCAATGGGAGCGGCTAACCGGGACGTGTGCCAACACCGTGGGCAAGCGCCACAGGGCAATGTCAGGATTTTGGGGAGAGGGTAGAGCGCCAGCCGTGGGAGTGGTGGCATTGGGTTGCGCATCTGCGCGAGGGTTTGAGGTCATTTGGTTTACAGCGCCGTCTCGGCGTTTGTTGGTTGATGAACTGCGCTGGTCAGCGCTTACCTTGGGGTTTCTGGTTCTGAGTGCCTTTCTACTTTGTCGGTCGGGGTCGCCATCGCCTTCGCCGCCTTCGTCGTCATCACTTGCTGCCACGTCTGGACCGGCCCCGGTGGCATCTGCCCCGGCTGCATCGGCGTCAACACCTATCACTGTGATTGCGGCGCTGGCACCGCCACCGCCACTTTCTGGAAACCCGTCAGAGATCGACAAGATTCCGCGGCGGACAATTACGTTTGCAAGAATTGGGAGGGTGTGGCGTCGTTCAACAATGCCAGATACGGATTGAAGAACCGCTAGAACTCTGTCTTGAGTCGCTTTGAGTACGATCATTTGGGCCTTGCATTTGGCTACCGATAAACCCGAATGGGTTTATATCCAGTAGTCCAGGCACGGCGTTTATAGCACGCACACATCCAAGATGCAACAAAACAACGTAATTGTGGATAACGTGCGCGCTATGTCGCGTTTTGCGGCTAATCCAGCATGGCGGCCACCCGCGCCCGCACTTCTTCCACCAAATCGCCCGGCGCTTGCTCAATCAGGGTCAATCCGCGCTGCGATGGGTCAATCATCCTGAACTGGTGCACCAGCACCACGCCTTGAGTCTGCGTGCCGCTGCCCATCAGGCTCACCGACAAACCCGCATTGCGTGCGCCCATGCCGCCCTGCGTGATGGGGCAAACGCCAATCATGCCCAGCCGGTTCAAGTCGGCATGCGTCACCACAATGCCGGGCCTGCGGCCTTGTTGCTCCTGGCCCAGCGTGGGGTCGAAGCTGGCGACCACAATGTCGCCGCGCTGCCAAACTTTGCGACTCAAAGGGGAACCTCTTGGCCGACGGCGGGCATGTTGTCCCAGTCCTTGTCGATCACCAGCGGCTCGTCGCCCTGCATGGCCAAAAGTTCTTGCAAGCTGTACTTGCGACGGCTGATCGGCGAAATGATCAAACGCCCGGCGTCAAATTCAAAACTCACCTTGTCGCCAGGGTGCAGGCCAGTGGACTTGGCCAGCGACTGCGGAATGGTCACGGCGATGGAGCCACCAGCGGCGCGGAGTGTGGATGTGTGCATGGTTTGTCCTGTTAATGTCCAATGGAGTCCAAGGATGTAGCACTTAGTTTAACTGGAATGCCGGAAAATTGCATCAGGCAGCCCGCAACGTCACCACATTGGCCGGTTTGTTGGTCAGCAAGTCGAGCCGTTCACCCCACAGCCGCCACGCATCGCGCATGGGGCCTTCGTAGGTGGCGCGCTGGTAAATGCGTTTCATCTTGTTTTCCTCGGTGTGGTTCAGACACTTCTCAATCACATCGGGCAGTGCGCCCAGCTCGGCCATGGCGCTCGCGCCCGTGCGGCGCAGGTCATGCGGTCGCCATTGGCCACCGCCAAGTTTCAGCGCGTCGATCAACTTGGTGCGGCCCGCAATCTGCCCACCCGGCTCGCGCTGGCGGTCGGCCACCTGCTTGGTGACGGTTTTGGTATCCAGCGGCAAATTGGTCTTTTCAATCGCAGGGTCGAAACGGCTACCCGGAAAGCACCACGGCGTTTCACCCGTGATGGCGTGCAGGCGCTCAAACTGGCGCAGCGCAAAGTCACTCAGCCACACCTGGTGCGACTTGCCGTTCTTGGTTTCGGGCAGCACCCACAGGCGGCGCTCAAAGTCCACATGCTCCCAGCGCGCGCCCACGGTTTCGCCTATGCGGGTGATGGTCGCCATTTGAATCAGCAGGGCGCATTGCGAAGTTTCGGCCATGCCCGAGTGGGCCAGCTTCTTCAACAGGTCGATCAACTCCGCCTCGCCCAGCACCCGGTCGCGCTCGCCATCCGGGCCAATCTTGGCCTTTTTGATACGGGCGGTCGGGTCGGCTTCCACATAGTCGCGGTCCAGTGCAAAGCCAAACATTTGCCGCAGGTCGGACAGCACGCGCTTGGTCATGCGCACCACGTCGCGCGCCATCATGGTGTCCACAATGTTCTGAACATGCGCCTTTTTCACATCCGCCACGGCCAAGTCACCAACCAGCGGGAACACGTCGCGCTCAAAAGCCCGCTGTGCTTCCGCGCCGCCATCGCCGCGCTGCTTCAGCGCCAAGTCTCGCCAGAGCTTGAATAACTGCCGCACCGTCAAACGGGCCTGTTGCTCGGCGATCACTTCCAGCCGGTCAAGCTGCTTGTTGTGGGCTTCCATCTGGTCAACTTCGATCTTGAGTTTTTCGGTGGCCTTGCGCTGCACGGGGTCGGTGCCAGACTTCACTTCCACGGCCAGCCGGTCGCGCTCGTCGCGTAGGGCTTTGAGCGACATCTTGGGCCAGGAGCCAATGCGAACCTGCCGCGTTTTGCCGCCCAGCTTGTACCGCCACTGAAAATCCACGCTCACATGATTCTTTGTGTCGGGCGTGGCGCGCACCATGCCAAACATGGAACCGCCATCCGGCAAACGCTTGCCGTCGTCCGTGCCGCGTAGCGCCTCAAGCGCCTTGGTTGTGATCAATGCCATGTCAAATTGCCCCCACCATTGCCCCCACCGTTAGGGTGGCTCAGAGTGTAACTTGCTGGATTGCTTTGGACTACAACAAAATGCTACAAGTCTGTAACTTGTTGATTTGTATAGAGTAATTTCACTTTCTGAGATTTACCTGAACCTTGCTGGAAGTACAAGGGGTAGCATGGGGTGCAAGGGGTCGAAGGTTCGAATCCTTTCACACGACCATATGAATCAAGGACTTAGCTTCGAAAGGGGCTAAGTCCTTTCTTCTTTGTGGCCACGATTTTATTGCTGGTTGCCGTTTGGTTGCCATGTAATGGTCGCGTTATTCCCGCGACTTGGTGGACGCTCCGTGCCATCATGTTTGCCACAATGCAGCTGTTTTGCAGCAAGACAGGAAGTCCGCAATGGTGGCTTAATGTGTATGAAAATCAGGGGCAACATCAGTTTTCATTGCTTCGCCCCCACCGCAAGCGCATCCTTGCGCGATGCAGCCATGGCGATTTCATCTGGCTTTGTTTGTGTGTTCCAGCCACCCAGGTGCCGTTCGGCGATGTTGCACAGGGCGGTAATCCACTCCGGGTCGTCGTTCAGGCAGGGAATATAGTGAAAGGCTTTGCCACCTGCCAACAAAAAGGCGGCGCGGCCTTCCATGTCGATTTCTTCCAGCGTTTCCAGGCAGTCGCTGGTGAAACCGGGGCACACTACGTCCACGCGTTTGACGCCGGCCCTGGCCATGGCAATCAGTGTGGGTTCGGTATAGGGTTGTAGCCACTTGGCGCGGCCCAGTCGGGACTGGAAGGTGACTTTGTATTCCGTCTTGTCTACTCCCAGGCGCTCGGCTAGCAGGCGCGCGGTCTTCAAGCACTCGCAGTGGTACGGGTCCCCGAGTTCCAGCGTGCGTGCTGGTACGCCGTGAAAGCTCATTACGAGTTGATTGGGTCGGCCATGGTTTTTCCAGTAACGCTGGATGCTCGCTGCCAGGGCAGAGATGTAATCTGCATCGTCGTGGTAGTGGTTGATAAAGCGCAGCTCGGGAAGGGCGCGAGTGCGCTGTGCCCAAACATATACGGCATCGAACACACTGGCGGTGGTGGTGGCGCTGTACTGCGGGTAGGCGGGCACCACCAGCACGCGGGTTACTCCATCGGTCTTCATGGCGTCGAGTTGCGAGGCGATCGATGTGCTGCCGTAACGCATGGCCCAGCGCACCTTGACGCTGTGGTTGCGCTGGCCTAACCAGCCTTGCAGCAGCTTCGATTGCTTTTCTGTCCACACCTTCAGTGGCGAGCCTTCAGGCGTCCACACGCTGGCATATTTGGCTGCCGACTTGGCCGGGCGAAATCGCAGGATGATGCCGTGCAGTATGAGCCACCAGAGGATGCGCGGGACCTCCACCACGCGGTGGTCGCTCAAAAACTCGGCCAGGTAGCGACGAACCGCTGCTGGTGTGGGAGCATCGGGCGTGCCCAGGTTGCACAGCAGCACTGCGGTGCGCGGGGCTTGTCCGTGGGCGTAGGGGGGTTCTTGTTCAAAAGGCATGGATGGCATTTTCTGCGATGTGGGGTGTTGGTCAGGGTCGCAGGGTCAATGTCGACTTGGTGTGGGCTTTTACATCGGCTGCGCTTAGGTATTGCTGCACATACAGGCCTTCAGAAAATAGCGCAGCCTGGTCGTCGTAGTGCACATCGAACAGCACACCGCTTTGCCCTACCGGATTGATGCCAGCTGACTTGTCGGGCTGCGCAAAATCGAT
>CANNRR010000057.1 GCA_947508055.1 Burkholderiales bacterium | reverse complement strand
GCGGCGCTCGACTTCACCTGCAAGCATGGCTCGCTCGTTTAGTAGCCATCTGATGACGGGAGACGTGGGTCGGACGGGGGGTGTGGATTCGAACAATTTTGGTACTCATAGGGGTTACGTTACCCCCGTAAAGCGACCTCATCTACCTGAAAACGCCCAAAAAAGTGGCAAGTCAACGACCTAGTTCAGGGGTTGTGCCAACTGCTGGATAACTCCCGCCCGGCAATTTCAGTGTGTCTTGGCCGCAATCGCTGCCCGAAGCTGCGGCATCAGTAGCAGCATCGCCTGACGTCCGGCCTCAATCGAGCGTTTGCGGGCACCGAAATCAGAACTCGAGACACCCGCCAACAACGGTCGGACCACCACATCCGCTTCCCTCAATTCAAAGTAATTGATGCTCTTGCTCATGATCGAAAAGGTCTGCAGCAAAACATCCAGCGTCCCACCTCCGAGGTTGCCATCGGGGGGGCTCGAAATATCCACCGCAATGACCAGTTCTGCCCCCATTTGCCGGGCCGCACGGACTGGCACGGGCGACACCAACCCGCCATCTACGTAGTCCCGGCCTGAAATTCGGACCGGCTGAAATACCGCGGGCACGGCACTGGATGCACGCACAGCAGTGCCGGTATCACCCCTTTGGAACAGCATACTTTGCCCGGTATTGAGGTCGGTCGCCACAATGCCCAGTGGCAGCGGAAAATCCTCTATCAAACGCGAACCGACCTGCCCATTTACATAGCGGGCCAATGCATCCCCACGCAACATGCCTCGGTTAAACAACGGCAGTGTCCAGTCTGCCATGGTGGCCTCTTCCATCGTCTCGGCAACACGCTGCAACTGCTTGCCATTCTTGCCGCTGGCATAAATGGCGGCGACCAGGCTGCCAGCCGATGTGCCGGACACCAACGCGGGATGAATACCCGCCTCTTCCAGCACCTGAATCACACCCACATGGGCAAAGCCACGGGCGGCACCGCCGCCCAGAGCCAAGCCAATCCGAGGGGGGACCTTGGGCACGACAACGACCACCGGAGGCACGGGTTCAGGCGCAACCGGGGCCACAACAGGCGCCACCACATCTTTTGGCGGAGCGGCGCAACCCACCAGAATGAGCGAAAAAACCAATGAAATAAAAAATTGCATGAAGACCGAAAGCCAAAACCTGGCACCTATTTTATTGGGAATGATTCGCGTTTGTATTATGATGACATGTAAAGGCCATCGACCAACCGACTGGCCAACCACTACCCGGACCACGCCACAGTGACGATGAAAAAACACATTGCCATAGCATGCATCATTGCCGTCAGTGGCACAGTCGCCCTGGCACAGGAAAAGGTCCTCAACATCTATTCTGCGCGCCACTATCCGACGGACGAGGCGCTTTACGCCAATTTCACCAAGGCAACCGGCATCAAACTGAACCGCGTCGATGCCGATGATGCGGGTATTTTGGCCCGTTTGAAAGCCGAGGGCACAGCGTCCCCGGCTGACATCATTTTGCTCGTGGATGCCAGCCGCCTGTGGCGCGGCGAGATCGATGGGCTGTTTCAGCCGATTCGTTCCAAAGTTTTGGAAGACGCCATTCCTGCACAACTACGCGGCAAGACCGCGGTCAGTGGGGAAACGCCCTGGTTTGGTTTTTCCACGCGCGCCCGTGTGATCGTTTACGACAAGGCGCGGGTCAAAAGGGACGATGTAGACACCTACGAAAAGCTCGGTGACCCCAGAAACAAGGGCAAACTGTGCATCCGCTCCGGCTCGCACCCCTATAACCTGTCACTTTTCGGATCTGTCACTGAGCATTTGGGAGATGCAGCCACCGAACAATGGCTCAAGGGCATGGTTGCCAACATGGCTCGCTCACCCAAAGGCGGCGATACGGACCAGATTAAGGGCGTGGCATCAGGTGAATGTGCCATTGCCGTCACCAACACCTACTATCTGGCGCGCATCATGCGTTCCAGCGCTGTAGAAGACCAGATCATCATGAACAAGATTGGCGTTCTATTTCCCAACCAGTCCAGTTGGGGAACGCATATCAACATTGCCGGCGGCGCAGTGGCACGCAACGCCAAGCACCCGGCCAATGCCATTCAATTTTTGGAGTATCTGGCCAGTGCCCCTGCCCAGGACCATTTTGCCAACGGCAACAACGAATGGCCGGCCGCAAAAGGCATAAAAATCAGCAACCCGGCGCTGCAAGCCATGACCGGCGGAGGCTTCAAGAACGAGACCATTCCGATCAGCGTGGTGGGTATGAATCAGGTCAAAGTCCAGCAGATGCTGGACCGGGTAGGCTTCAAATAGTCAACCCGCCGTAGCCTCTTCCGGTTTTGACTTGCCCTTTTTCTCTGGCAGCGGCTGGATATCCAGCAAGACCTCGGTCTTGGTTTCGTCGGTGTCATCCAGATCGACCGTCAGGCGACCGCCGTCGGTCAGGCGGCCAAACAACAGCTCATCAGCCAAGGCGCGACGAATGGTGTCCTGAATCAACCGCTGCATAGGGCGTGCACCCATAAGCGGGTCGAAGCCCTTCTTTGCCAGGTGCTTGCGCAACTTGTCGGTAAAGGTGACGTCGACCTTTTTATCCGCCAACTGCGTTTCGAGCTGGAGCAGGAATTTATCCACCACCCGCAGGATGACGTTTTCGTCCAGCGACTTGAAGCTAACCGTTGCGTCCAGACGGTTGCGGAACTCGGGTGTAAACAGGCGTTTGATATCCGCGGCCTCGTCACCCGCTTCGCGTGGATTTGTGAAGCCGATGCTGGCCTTGTTCATGGTCTCAGCGCCCGCATTGGTCGTCATGACGATGATGACATTGCGGAAGTCGGCCTTACGCCCGTTGTTATCAGTCAAAGTGCCGTGGTCCATGACCTGCAGCAGCACGTTAAAGATCGCAGGGTGTGCCTTCTCGATTTCGTCGAGAAGCAGCACGCAATGGGGCTTCTTGGTAATCGCTTCGGTCAGCAGACCACCCTGATCAAAGCCTACATAGCCCGGAGGTGCACCAATCAGGCGACTAACGGCATGCTGCTCCATGTATTCGCTCATGTCAAAGCGAATCAGGTCAATACCCATGATGTAGGCCAGTTGCTTGGCCGCTTCGGTCTTGCCCACGCCCGTGGGGCCGCTGAACAGGAACGAGCCAATCGGTTTGTCGCCCTTGCCAATGCCCGAGCGCGCCATCTTGACCGCGGAGGCCAATACATCGAGTGCCTTGTCCTGCCCGAACACCACGTTGCGCAGGTCACGCTCCAGCGTCTTGAGCTTGCCGCGGTCGTCATTGGATACATTGGCCGCCGGAATACGCGCAATCTTGGCCACAATCTCTTCAACCTCGGCCTTGCTGATGATTTTCTTGCGTTTGCTCGGTGGCAGGATGCGCTGAGCAGCACCGGCTTCGTCAATCACGTCAATTGCCTTGTCGGGCAAATGTCGGTCGTTGATGTACTTTGCGCTGAGCTCGGCGGCGGCTTGCAGGGCCGCCACAGCGTACTTCACGTTGTGGTGCTCTTCGAAACGCGACTTGAGGCCCTTCAAAATATCGACCGTCTGCTCGATGGTCGGCTCCACCACATCGACCTTCTGGAACCGACGGGAGAGGGCTGCGTCTTTCTCGAAAATGCCACGGTACTCGGTAAAAGTGGTTGCACCAATGCACTTGAGAGCACCCGAACTCAGTCCGGGTTTGAGTAAATTCGATGCATCCAGCGTGCCGCCAGATGCCGCACCAGCCCCAATCAGCGTATGGATTTCGTCAATAAACAAAATGGCGTTGGGCTTGTCTTTGAGTGACTTCAAAACCCCCTTGAGCCTCTGCTCAAAATCGCCACGGTACTTGGTTCCGGCCAGCAAGGCACCCATGTCCAGCGAATACACAATCGCCTCAGCCAAAATTTCGGGAACTTCCTTTTGCGTGATGCGCCATGCCAGACCCTCGGCAATGGCGGTCTTGCCAACGCCAGCTTCGCCGACCAGCAAGGGGTTGTTTTTGCGGCGACGGCACAGGATCTGAATCACACGCTCCACCTCGTACTCACGACCAATCAGCGGGTCGATCTTGCCTTCCATGGCCAACTGGTTCAGGTTCTGCGTGAACTGCTCCAATGGTGAGGCTTTTTCATTCTTTTCACCACCACCGCCCTCTTCCGCTTCAGCCGGATTTTCATTCGCCTTGGTGGACTCTGGCGGGTCGCTCTTCTTGATGCCGTGGGCAATGAAATTCACCACATCCAGGCGGGTCACGCCCTGCTGATGCAAATAGTAAACCGCATGCGAATCTTTCTCGCCAAAAATAGCAACCAATACGTTGGCACCGGTCACCTCCTTCTTGCCGCTTCCTGTGGATTGCACGTGCATGATGGCGCGCTGAATCACACGCTGAAAGCCCAGCGTGGGTTGCGTATCGACATCATCGCTACCTGCCACCTGCGGCGTATTGTCCTTGATGAAATTCGACAGCGACTTGCGCAAATCGTCGATATTGGCCGAGCAGGCACGCAGCACCTCTGCGGCACTGGGGTTATCCAGCAGCGCAAGCAACAGGTGCTCCACAGTAATAAATTCGTGGCGCTGCTGGCGAGCCTCTACAAACGCCATGTGCAGGCTGACTTCCAATTCTTGGGCAATCATGTGATTTCCTTTTACCTTGCGTTGATGATTGACTGTAAACCGTTTCCGGCTTTACGTTTTGACTGGTTGGATATCACGCTACATTTCTACGGGTTCACACACACATTTCAGCGGATGCCCCGCCTTGTGGGCCGCCTCCAGCACCTGATCCACCTTGGTAACGGCAACGTCACGCGAGTAAACTCCGCACACCGCTTTGCCATCGAGATGGATCTTCAGCATGATGCGCGTTGCCGCGTCCAGGTCTTTCCCAAAAAACTCCTGAATCACCACCACTACAAACTCCATCGGTGTGTAATCGTCATTAAGCATGACCACCTGGTACATCTGCGGCGGCTTGACACGCTGCGTGCGACGCTCCAGCACCACAGCGCCGCTGTCATCGCGATCCGGCTGCTTGATGGGAGTCTCTGGTGGTTTGAACGGGTTATTTGTAGCCATGAAATCGATTCTATCGGGCAGCACCAGGGATTGCACCGTCACAGTGAATTGGAGCCGAAGCGCGCCGATTCAAGCACTGGTCAAAAATAAATGGTTTCAGGCCCAACTCGGGGCAGTTACTGTGCGATTTCAGATATCTCGCGGCGATGTGTGCGTCAACCGGTATCCCAGTTTCGGCCCAAGGGGGCATTGGATACCGTTCAATTTGCTACATATTTGATAGCTGGTTGCGCATATTCCGTGAGGGAACCGGGCACAAAAGGCCAAATATTCCACCGAATCGTCTGCCAAGACTGGCTTCCAGCGCATGGCCCCAATCAGCTTCGGCCCCAAAGGACCCAACCTGTGATCGGAGATAATCCGCTCGGGTTACTGAATATCTATTTTTAGGAAAATTTCAAATGAACAAACTTCTCGCTGCTCTCGTTGCTGGCTTCCTGTCAGTTGGTGCATTTGCGCAAGCCGCAGCACCTGCAGCTCCTGTGGCTCCTGCGACCCAGGCCGCGCCCGCTGCTGCGCCGGCTGCTGCCAAGGAAGTGAAAAAAAGCAAGGCTCCTGCGAAAAAAGCCAAAAAGGCCCGCAAAGCCAAAAAAGCTGCCACGAAGTAATTTTCGGAATGCTTTGAAAAGGCCCGCAGTTGCGGGCTTTTTTCATGGCCAGGACACAATCACACAATGAAAACCATTTTTACTGCCATTCTGTCCCTGCTGATCCTTGGTAGCTCTGACACCGGTGCGCAAGAGACACCGCAAACCACATTGCAACGAACCTCGTTGTCAGTGGGTATTCACCAAATTGACACCCAACTGGCAATGACAGCGGAGCAGCGCGAGATCGGCCTCATGTACCGCAAAGAGATGCCGCAGCACGAAGGCATGCTGTTTATCTTCGAAAACTCAAGTCGCTTGTGCTTCTGGATGAAGAACACCCTGATCCCGTTAACCGCTGCCTTCATCGCGGACGACGGCACCATAGTGAATCTGGAAAACATGAAGCCCCAAACCACGGAGTCTCACTGTGCCACCAAGCCAGTGCGCTATGTGCTGGAAATGAACCAGGGCTGGTTTGCAAAAAAAGGCGTGAGGCCCGGGTCCAAGATCTCAGGGCGGCCGTTTAGCCCGTAAAAAAACTGACCAACGGTCGGCCTATTTACAGCGGCACCAGGAGATTATGCGAAATTTGCTTCCGCAAAGCTCCAGTTCACCAGCTTGTCGAGGTAGGTTTCCACAAATTTCTGACGTAAGTTGCGGTAGTCAATGTAGTAGGCGTGTTCCCATACATCCACCGTCAGCAGGGCCTTGTCAGCGGTCGTCAGCGGCGTGCCAGCTGCACCCATGTTGACGATGTCAACTGAGCCGTCGGCCTTCTTGACCAGCCAGGTCCATCCTGAACCAAAATTGCCGACGGCTGACTTGACAAATGCCTCCTTGAACGCGGTATAACTACCCCATTTGGCAGCGATTGCGGTTGCCAGAGCGCCAGTGGGCTCGCCGCCGCCGCTAGGCTTCATGCAGTTCCAGAAAAAAGTGTGGTTCCAGATCTGGGCCGAGTTGTTGTAAATGCCGCCGCTGGACTTCTTGACGATATCTTCCAGCGACAGGGTCTCAAACTCGGTCCCTTTTTGCAGGTTATTCAGATTCACAACATAGGCGTTGTGGTGCTTGCCATGGTGAAACTCCAAAGTCTCTTTAGAGTAGGCGGGTGCCAAAGCATCGATCGCGTAAGGCAATGCAGGCAGGGTATGTTCCATGGAATCCTCTCAGTTGGTTTGCAAAAGAAACGATTGTAGGAATTAATTCAATTCTTAGCTGGCGACGGTCAAGTCAACCGTTCCATCTGTAAGGCTAGCACGCACACGCGCGCCAGGATGGGCTTGCGCGACACTGGTCAACGCATGGCCGTTCTCCAATGCCAGCCAGGCGTAGCCCCGCTTAAGCACCAACGAGGGGTCCAATAAACCCAATCGCAAGGCAGCGCGCTGGGTGCGATCCTGCGATCGCTGCCATGCACGCAACACGGTGGGCAAGATGTCCTGATCGAAGCGAGATATTTCAGATTGCCTGACATGCATGGCCATGCGGACACTGTGCTGTAGCCGCTGCTCGACCGATGACAGCACGATGCGCTGGCGCTGCGCCAATGCAGATGGTCGCCCGAGCCGCGACGTGGCCAGATCCATGCGCTGGGACTGCCGGTCAACAAAGCGCTCCATAGCATCCTGAAAGCGAGCATCGAGCACCCCGATCAGCCCCAGCAGCACTGATGTTGACTCTGACACCAGTTCCGCAGCCGCGGTGGGCGTGGGAGCGCGCAGGTCGGCCACAAAGTCGGCCAGAGTGAAATCTGTTTCATGCCCGACGCCGCAGATGACGGGCACCGGGGTGCGCGCGATGGTGCGAACCAGTTGCTCGTCGTTAAAGGCCCACAGGTCTTCCATCGAGCCGCCGCCCCGCACCAGCAAAATGACGTCCAGCGGGACTGCATCCGTGCCGTCAGGTGCACGAGCCAAGGCGTACAGATCGTCCAATGCCTGACACAGCTCGCGCGGCGCGCCCTCTCCCTGAACCGAAGCGGGCGCCAAAGTCACTGCAATGTGCGGCACCCGGCGTTGAAGAGCAGTCACGACGTCGTGCAAAGCCGCCGCGCCCAGTGAGGTCACTATGCCAATGCCGCGTGGCCATGCGGGCAAGGGCTTCTTGCGCGCGGAGTCAAACAGCCCTTCCTGCTCGAGCTTCGCCTTGAGCTTAAGGAATTGTTCAAACAAGGTCCCCTGGCCTGCGGGGCGCATGCTTTCCACGACCAGTTGCAGTTCGCCACGCGGCTCGTAGACGCCCACGCGACCACGCACCTCGACGCGGTCGCCATCACGGGGCATGAAATCCAGCAAACCGGCCGCACGGCGAAACATCGCACAGCGCAACTGGCCAACGTCGTCTTTCAGCGAAAAATAGCAGTGGCCACTGGCTGCACGGGTAAAGCCGCTGATCTCGCCACCCACGCTGACCGGATTGAAGCGAGCATCGAGTGCCTCAGCGATGGCGCGACACAATGCCCCTACTTGCCAGAGAGTCGTCGACAAATGGGTGGAGATTGAATCAATCATGCATTGAGGCAACCCGACGAGGCTGGTCCATAATTGCGCAGCATTTCATTTGGACAGGGTGATCATTTGTTTTCCATCATACAAGCCGCTGGCTGGCCAATCTGGCCCCTCATTGCCTGCTCCGTACTGGCCCTGGCCATTGTCATTGACCGCTTTGTGAGCCTCAAAGCAAGCAAAGTCGCACCGCCGCGCTTGCTGGACGAAGTGTTAAGCGTGACACGAACCGCCATTCCCGGCCCTGATGTGGTGACGCAATTGGAAAAAAATTCTGCCCTCGGTGAGGTTTTGGCAAGCGGTCTGCGGGCCATCAATTCTGACAATCGTTGCACCGAAGACGATCTGCGCGCCATCATGGAAAGCACTGGACGCATCGTGGCGCACCGACTGGAGCAACGCCTGAGCGCCCTGGCCACCATCGCATCAGCAGCACCTTTGATGGGACTCTTTGGCACCGTAGTAGGCATGATTGAAATTTTCGGCTCACAAGCCCCCGGCGGATCAACAGGAGGCAACCCGGCGCAGTTGGCGCATGGTATTTCGATTGCGCTGTACAACACTGCCTTCGGTCTGATCGTGGCGATTCCATCGCTTATTTTCTGGCGCTACTTCAGGGGCCGGGTCGATGCCTACCTGTTGACGCTGGAACTCGGGGCGGAACACCTGGCCCGTCACCTCAAAGTGTTCCGAAAATAGCGCCATGAATTTCCGCCCACGCAAACAGGATGAGCCTGAGATCAACCTGATTCCGTTTATCGACGTGCTGCTGGTGGTGCTGATTTTCTTGATGCTGTCCACCACCTACAGCAAATTTACCGAAATGCAGCTCAAACTGCCGGTCGCCGACACCGATGCCCAGCGCGACTACGCCAAGGAAATCATTGTGGCCGTCGGTGCCGATGGCTCGTACAGCATCAACCGTACGCCCGTCATCGGGCGCAGCCTGGAGAGCGTGGCCAAGGCCATCACCGAAGGGGCCAAGTCGGGCAAAGACACGGTCGTCATCATCAGTGCAGACGCCAGTGCCAAGCACCAGTCGGTCGTCACCGTGATGGAAGCGGCCAGGCGCTCGGGTCTAACGCAAATTACCTTCGCCACGCAGTCGTCGGCGCAGGCGGGTGGCCGATAGCGGCATGAACGGCACGTGGCGGCAGACGCTAGAAAGTGCCTGGCTAAGCCGGGGGCTGATCGCCAAGCTGCTATACCCCATATCCCTGTTTTTCCGTGCCATGGTGTGGGCGCGCCGCCAGTTATTCGCATTCGGACTGTTGCCAACAGGGCGGGTTGAAGCTCTGGTCATCGTGGTCGGTAATGTGGTTGCAGGTGGAGCGGGCAAGACGCCCACCGTGATGGCACTGGTGCAACATCTGCAAGCGCAGGGTTACCGGGTTGGCGTCATTTCTCGGGGCTACGGACGCGCCGGCACGGCGTGCACCGAAGTCATGCCCGAATCGTCTCCCCAGGACGCCGGCGACGAGCCACTGCTCATTCGGCGGACCACGCTGGCACCAGTCTTTGTGGGACACACCCGAATGGAGGCTGCAGCAGCCCTAATGGAGCGCTACCCATCGACCCAAATCATTATTTGTGACGATGGATTGCAGCATTACGGCCTCTATCGCGATCTGGAACTCTGTGTGTTTGACGACAGGGGCGTCGGCAATGGCTGGCTGATGCCCGCTGGCCCCCTGCGCGAGCTCTGGCCGCGCCAGGCATTGCGTCAAGCAGGGCAAGATGACGAGCGACTACTGATTCTGCACACGGGAGACCGCCCGGCGTTTGTCGGCTTCACTGCTCAACGCAGTCTGGCGCTATATGCCAGGGGGCGGGATGGCAAGTCCATTCCACTGCCTGCGCTTTGCGCCCCAGGAACCAAGCCGCTACTGGCAGTAGCCGGCATTGCGCAGCCGGAGGCATTCTTTTCCATGCTGCGCGCTTGCAAGGTTCCACTGGCAGAGACTATGGGACTACCAGATCACTATGATTTTAATAGCTTCTCACCCAGTATTCACGAGCGCTACAGCATCATTTGTACAGAAAAAGACGCTGCAAAACTTTGGCCCGTTGCACCCGAAGCGCTGGCAATAGCACTGGTATTTGTGCCTGAACCTGCTTTTTTTACCGCCTTCGATGCACGGGTGACTGGCCTGATGGCCGCAAAGCTATCATCTACTCATGGACACAAGACTACTTGAACTACTCGTTTGCCCCGTGACCAAGGGGCCGCTGGAATATGACCGTGCCAAGCAGGAGCTAATCTCCCGCAGCGCACGGTTGGCCTACCCGGTGCGCGATGGCATTCCGGTTCTACTGGAAAACGAAGCACGCACGCTCAGTGACGAAGAACTCGGCCTTTAAGAGGCACCTGTGCGTTACACCGTGCTGATACCGGCCCGGCTTGCTTCGAGCCGCTTGCCGAACAAACCTTTGGCTGACATAGCTGGTGCGCCCATGGTGGTGCGGGTCGCACAGCGTGTGCGTTCGGGAGTATCGGGCGAGGTACGGGTCGTTGTCGCCGGAGACAGCCCGTCCATCGTCAAAGCCTGCAAAGACCACGCTATCGAGGCAGTATTAACCCGCGATGACCACCAGTCCGGCAGTGACCGCCTGGCGGAGGCGAGTCAGATACTGGGTTTGGGGGATGACGACATCGTGGTCAACGTTCAAGGCGACGAACCGCTGATTGATCCAGCCCTGGTGCAAGCGGTAGCGGCGGCTCTTGTGTCTCAGCCCCTGGCCGCCATGGGCACCGCTGCCCATGCCATTGACAACACCGGTGACTTTGGCAACCCTAATGTAGTCAAGGTGGTGCTGGACGCCAAGGGCTTCGCGCTCTACTTCAGCCGGGCACCGATTGCCTGGTGGCGCGATGGGTTTACCAATGGCTTACAGACAACACTACCCCATCCAGCGCCACTGCGTCATATCGGAATCTACGCCTACCGGGTGGCATTCCTGCGTATGTTTCCACAATTGGCCCAGGCCCCCATTGAAGTGACCGAGTCGCTGGAGCAACTGCGAGCGTTATGGCATGGTTACCGTATCGCGGTGTATGTTGCAGACCACGCGCCCGGGTCCGGAGTCGACACTCCCGAGGACCTGGAACGGGTGAGGGCCCTGTTTTTGACCCAACGGGGTCTGTAAGCTAGTCAGAAGGCGGTCCATGTATTCTCTAGGGTGATCGCATGCGGCAACCAGTTATCCTAGACTGCTCTGCGCCGCGCTTGCGGTATTAGTTCTATCTGAGGGTATCCATGAGACTCATTCTATTGGGCGCGCCAGGCGCGGGCAAGGGCACACAAGCCACTTTCATTTGTCAAAAATACGGCATTCCACAAATTTCCACTGGTGACATGCTGCGGGCAGCTGTCAAAGCGGGTAGCCCTCTGGGACTCGAAGCCAAGGCCGTCATGGCCTGCGGCGGACTGGTCAGCGACGATCTCATCATCAACCTGGTAAAAGACCGCTTGAAGCAGCCCGACTGCATCAATGGTTTTCTGTTCGACGGTTTCCCTCGTACCATTCCGCAAGCCGACGCCATGAAGGCGGCGGGGGTAGCACTGGACTACGTGGTGGAAATTGATGTCCCGTTTGAAGCCATCATTGAGCGCATGGGCGGGCGCCGCTCACACCCTGCATCAGGTCGCACCTACCATGTGAAGTTCAACCCACCCAAAGTAGCCGGGATAGATGACGTCTCAGGCGAACCGCTCATTCAGCGTGAAGATGATAAAGAACAAACGGTCAAGAAGCGGCTGGACGTCTATAGCGCACAAACCCGGCCATTGGTAGATTACTACTCGAGTTGGGCTGCTAAAGACGCTGCCAGCGCCCCCAAATACCGCCCCGTCAGCGGCATGGGTGATGTGGACGTGATCAAGAACCGCGTATTCGAAGCTCTAACCGGTTGATCAATATTTTTCCACTTGCATAAAAGGCCGCACATGCGGCCTTTTTGCTGCCCGTCATTGTGCTCACACCCTATCTCATCAAATCCAGCATCAAGGCAATGCGCGCTTTGACGGGCGACAGGCCATTGGAGTGCGCAAATTCTCCCCCCCCCGCACCGGAAACGATACTACCCTGAGTGCACCGGGTTGATCGAACTACACGTATCCCCATCTTCTGAGCATCACGCAGGGCCAACACCAGGTCCTCGTGAACGGTGCCGTTTCCGGTGCCGGCAACCACTATGCCGCCTAGCAACTGAGTGCCGACCCGCGACCCGTCACACAAAGCCCGCACAACCGCACCAGTAACCCCTGCATGGCTCAAAACAACCTCGACCCAGGGCCAGGATTCGACGGAGAGTTTATTCATCGGGATAGCACTGATACCCACCCAAAAATTTTCACAACGGTGTACCCACCGCACAACGCCCTCCTCTACAAAGCCCAGCGGTCCTGCTTCGCCCGAGTCAAATGCGTTGACCCGGTAGGGGTGTACCTTCTGCACATCCCGGGCCGAGTGCACCGTACCTGCACACACCACCAGTACGCCACGCGCATCAGATGAGCGAGCCACGGCGACGGCATCCAGCATGTTCTGCGGGCCATCCGGCGCCATAGATGAAGCGGGACGCATCGCACAGGTCAGAACCACTGCTTTAGCGACCAGCAGTTCAACCGGCAAGACTTTCGACAAAAAGAAGGCCGTTTCTTCCAACGTATCCGTACCGTGGGTGATGACCACTGCATCGACGTCGGCCATGCTCAGGTAATGGACTGCTCGCAGGGCCAGAGCCCGCCACTGACTGTGGCCCATGTCCTTGCTGTCCACCTGTGCCACTTGTTCAGACAGAGCCTGGTGATCACCCAAAGCAGCCTTCAAAGAGGGAATTGCGCCAAGCAGTTGGGTCACCCCAACTTGTGCAGCTACGTAGTCCACGTTGTCCGTGGCGTTATCCGACATACCAGCAATCGTGCCGCCCATGCCCAAAAATACCAACTTTTTCAACATATTTACTCTTTCTACTTGCAAACAAAATAAAACTGGTTAAAAATACAGTCACTGGATGCCGAAACAGTGTGTATAGACCAACAGCCCGCGGCCCAGAACCAAGGAGTCAGCATGCTAGAAAGCCCCAAACTTACCGCAAGGCAACAACAGATTCTGGATCTGATCCAAACCGCCATTACCCGCACCGGGGCCCCGCCCACTCGCGCAGAAATTGCCAATGAGTTGGGGTTCAAATCAGCCAATGCGGCAGAAGAGCATTTGCAAGCCCTGGCTCGAAAAGGCGTCATTGAGTTGGTCAGTGGGACGTCTCGTGGCATCCGGCTCAAGAGCGATGCATTACGGTCCATCAACGAATCCCGCTTCAAACAATTCTCGTTACCACTAGCAGGATTGGCTCAATTGGCTCTACCACTGATAGGCCGTGTGGCTGCTGGCTCACCTATTCTCGCCCAGGAACATGTGGACAAAACCTACTATGTTGAAAACAGCCTGTTCCAGCGCCAACCGGACTACCTGCTCAAAGTGCGTGGTATGTCCATGCGCGATGCCGGCATCATGGATGGCGATTTGCTCGCCGTTCAATCCACCAAAGACGCAAAGAATGGTCAGATCATCGTCGCTCGATTGGGTGATGAAGTGACCGTCAAACGCTTTCGGCGTAACAAGGACGTGATCGAGTTGCACCCGGAAAACCCGGACTATCAAACGATCATCGTAGAACCGGGAGAAGCCTTCGAAATCGAAGGGCTCGCTGTTGGTTTGATTCGCAACACCATGCTCATGTAAACCTCTGGAAATTTGCCGTTATGAACATCGCTCTATTTGCCCAATCGAGAATTTTCGGATCGCTTCAGTCTCTGGTCCGCTGGTGGACTGGTAGCGTCGCGTCAGCCCATCAAAGGGGGAGATCACCCGAACAAGGAGGCGCCAGAGTCGCTCAAAAATCGATGGCAGGCCCTGCATTGATGACGGGTGCTGCGACCCATAATCGCACCATGCTCAAACCGTTGCGCGTGGTCCGCGTAATAGAAGCTGGACAGAGTCGCGCCAGCGTCGGGCGAATCGTCATATCAGGACGCATGGCTGACGTTTGTGCAGAACTAGATCGATTGGCCGCTGGAGAAGCAGCGCTTTCCTGATAAACACCGCGCCGATAAGCAAAACGGGACGATCAGCAATTGTGACTCTCCGGAATAGACAGATGCGCTAACAAGGCACAATGGCATCCATGAATATCGTGATATTGGATGACTATCAGGATGCTGTGCGCAAACTGGAATGTGCTGCAAAGTTGGAACAGTACCAAGCCAAGGTGTATACGAACACGGTAAAGGGCATGGGTCAACTTTCAGTTCGACTCAAAGACGCAGATGTGATCATTTTGATTCGTGAGCGGACCCATATCAATCGCCAGTTGATCGAAAAACTGCCAAAACTCAAATTAATTTCCCAAACCGGACGCGTAGGACTGCATCTGGATGTTCAAGCCTGTACCGAGCGAGGAATTGCTGTTGCAGAAGGCGCTGGGTCCGGCGTAGCACCGGCAGAGCTAACCTGGGCTCTTATTCTGGCCGCCATGCGCAGATTGCCACAATATATTGGTAATCTGAAGCACGGCGCGTGGCAGCAGTCCGGCCTGAAGGCGGGCTCTATGCCGGCGAACTTTGGCGTTGGCAGCGAGTTGAATGGCAAGGTACTGGGGATTTGGGGTTACGGAAAAATCGGCAAGTTGGTGGCCGGGTATGGCCGTGCATTCGGTATGCAAGTAGTCATCTGGGGCAGTCATGGTTCCATGGAAAAAGCCAAGGAAGATGGCCACGCATGTGCACCGAGCCGCGAGTCTTTTTTTGAAAACAGCGACGTTTTATCTATTCACCTCAGACTCAGTGACACCACCAAGAATTCAATTGACCAGACCGATTTGGCGCGCATGAAGCCCACGTCGTTGCTGGTCAACACATCGCGCGCTGAAATCATTGAAACCAATACCCTGATCAGCGCGCTGAACAGGGGACGCCCCGGCATGGCGGCGGTCGATGTTTTCGAAAATGAACCCATTCTGCAGGGACACGCTTTGCTTCGACTGGAAAATTGCATTTGCACGCCACACATTGGCTATGTGGAGCAGAACAATTACGAAAAGATATTTGGTGCTGCCTTTGACAACGTGACCAACTTCATCAAAGGCACGCCCACAAATATCGTCAACCCGGGTGCATTGCAAGTCAGACGCTAACCAAAGGTATTAAGGTTTTCGCACACCTCCCAGGCCCGGCAGCGAAAATTCTGACGCATTAAAATCGATAAGGTTACCGTGTGCATCAGGTAAGTCGATGTCAACCGTTGCATTGCGCATGCTGATACCGTCCACCAAAACCGGTTGTGTGCCTTCTGGCAATTTGAAGTCATTCGTATCCGTCGGATTACCGGCCCCTGTCTCCACCGGACCCGGTCTGGACGCAAGAAATGGTCCAAGTCCAGAATCTGAGCTCGATCCGAGTCGCTTGGCCACGCCGTGCAACATCAGCAAGTCCCGAAACGCCTCCAAATCGATACCCTGTTTTGTTTCATCGTCGAGTTTGTGAACCAAGCATTTCTCAATATATTCAATCGCTTGCTCGGTTGGCCAAAGTGCGTCAATGCTGAGGCAAATATCTGGGTAGGCCTCAAGACCCTCCCCCCCCTGATTGAATACTGCGTAGACTGGAATGTGCCCAGAAAAAAGCGCATTAAAGTCAGATCTGTAGTGATCAAACTCCGCTTTACGACCCAGTGTATGCAGCATTTTTAGCAGGTCCAGGTACACAAGGGGGTTGGATTCGGCGCTACCGTCCACACAATCCTTGAGCAGCCCCAATGCCTCATCATGCTGACCCAAGGTCATGAAGAAATCGGCCTGCTGGCGGACATCCAGCATTTCTTGCGTATTCACGGCGCGCAAGGTAGTCGCCATGCTATGTCCAAAATCTCCGTGCCCGCTGGAGCGCGAAGAGGGAGCAAATGAAGGAAATTGCAGCCCAGCTCCGCCGCCTTCTGGTTCCTTGCGTTCGTTTGAGAAACTTGGTTCATCCAAGTGCAAGTCAATATCAACTTCCGTCAACGCGGTGGCTGACTCGCCATCAGCATGGTTTAGAAACACTACGGTTGGAACTTGGACTGCGCTCACCCTGCTGCTACTCGGCGCAAGCAGACCTTCATCGACCGCACGTGCACTCGACTGTTCAGATTTTTCAGGAAATTCTTCAGCACCCCACCACGGTGACGTTGCCAGACCGCCCTGCCGCATTCTGTACAGGACGTACACCAAACCAAGAGTACAGAGAAGCAGAATACCAAGCAATCCGTAAACAAGGGGATTGGCATACTTCTGCGACTCGGCGGCCTCTAATCGACCAATCATGTCTGTCAGGGCCAGCCTATTTTTGTCCGTGGCAGTTTGTAGTCCCTTGAGCTCAGTCTCCATAGACTGGCGCAGACTGTCGGCACTGAGAATGTCTTGAGGTGTGGAATTGAGTGATCTCCACAACGCTACGGCTTCTGCGCGTTTTTGCAAGTTTTCAATTTCACCCAAATACAGCTCACTGCTAAGTTTCAACGCCGGATCACGCTGGACTGTCAAATCGATAGGCAACAGTTTCAAATGGGAACGCCGGACTGTAGGTGTCTTCGGCGCAGCCGACAATGCAGCAACCGTCCCGGACGCAGCGTCTGGCTCCACTGAACGTCTCTTTTTGACTGTTGTTGACTTCACTGCAGAGTCAACAGAATTCAATTCAATCTTGGGTGCAGCTACTGAAAGTACGGGCTGTGGCACGGACTGCGGCAACCGCGCAAGCCGGGTCACCGGCGGCACTGTTTCTGATGCCACGTCAGCCAGCAACACAAACCGACGCGTTGACTTGTACTCGCATCCAGCCCGAAAATAAACCGTGACTACTGGCTCGTCTACGTTTGACGTTGCGGTAACGTAAACATTGGCCGATCCCTTTTCCGGAATATTGTCTTTGGTCACCGCAACCCGACTGGCATCCAGTCGCGTGTCGCCGTAAAAAACCTCGGCTTCAAAGCACAAGGCAGTCAACGCCTCGCCCGACTCCAGTTGAATCGGTACAGACAATTTAAGCGGCTGCCCCAACAGCACTGCGCCCCGCGCCCGTCCCAACGTCATGGCCTGGCTGCTTGCGGCCACCAATAAGAGTGCGACTCCCAAGAGCGCGAATCGATTTGTTTTACGCAGGTTCATTTATGGGCATAATTTTCGCATATACAGTCTCGGACCGGCGCTCCCCACTTCGCGACATCACCAGCAGATTAGTAACGCAGAGACCCCAGACACGAAGGCGACAAGAATTTCGCCCAAAAATGCACTCAAGAGTGACAATGGTCCCGTTAACACTGACGCATGCAGTCACCCAAAAGACACGCTATGGACGAACCCATCCTTACCATCGACGAACGCTCAGCGATCAATGCAGGTCGCTGGTTTTCATCGCTGTCGCCCTCCCTCAAACACGATATTCTTCGATGCGCTTACGTCAAACGCCACAAAGATGGCGACCTCATCGCTGCCCGGGGGGAGCCGCCAGAGGACTGGATTGCATGCGCCAAAGGGGCTGTGCGAGTGAGCTCTACCTCCATCTCCGGAAAGCAAATCACACTAACCTATGTGGAACCAGGAATATGGTTCGGGGATGTATCCATCTTCGACGGCGATCGCCGGACGCACGATGCCTACGCGCATGGGGATACAACCATTCTGTGCGTTGCCAAGGCAGACTTCAAGAAAATATTGGCTCTTCATGTGGAGTTGTACGAGGCCCTGCTGCGGCTGCACTCCCGGCGCATTCGCCAACTCTATGGATTGGTGGAAGACCTCAATACATTACCGTTGCGCGCACGTCTGGCCAAACAGCTATTACATTTGGTGCGAAGCTACGGCATACCGTCACTGAGCGATGCCTCCGAGGTGCGCATTGGCCTCCAACTGGCGCAGGAAGAGCTGGCGCAATTGCTGGGCGCCTCTCGCCAACGCGTCAATCAAGAGTTGAAATCGATGGAGCGCGACGCTGCGATCCGTATCGAGCAAGGCGGCCTGGTGATACGCGACCGGAACGCGCTGATGCAAATCGTTGAATCGGACAACTGAGTCCCGCACAACACACCTTCCTCATACTGTCATGACAGAATTTGACCATTTCCTAGGTACGCGGCCGGTCTCAGGCCAACATGCATTTGATCTGGCCGCGTTGAACGCCTGGCTGCTCAACAACCTGCCTGGATATGCCGGCCCGCTAGCGGTAGAAATGTTCAAGGGTGGGCAGTCCAATCCGACCTATAAGCTCATTACTCCTGACAAGAGTTATGTCATGCGCGCCAAACCCGGACCAGTGGCCAAACTGCTGCCGTCTGCCCATGCCGTCGAGCGTGAGTTCACCGTCATGCGCGGGTTGCAAGACACCGATGTACCTGTTCCCCATATGCACTGCCTGTGCGAGGACGAGTCGATCATCGGCCGGGCGTTCTATGTCATGGAATTCATGCAGGGGCGCATTCTTTGGGACCAGTCCTTGCCGGAAATGGACAAAGCGCAACGGCACGCCATTTATGACGAAATGAACCGTGTTATCTCGGCCCTGCACAAGGTTGACTTCAAATCACATGGGCTGTCAGGCTATGGCAAGCAGGGAAACTACTTTGAACGACAGATTGCTCGCTGGAGCAAGCAATATGTGGCCTCCATCACCGAGCCGATTGAGGAAATGGACCAACTCATGGAGTGGTTGCCAATTAATATTCCAGCAATGGGGCGCGATGAGAACATGATCAGTGTCGTGCACGGTGACTACCGATTGGACAACCTCATGTTTGATTCGGAGCAAGCTCACATCATTGCCGTTTTAGACTGGGAACTGTCTACGTTGGGGCACCCCTTGGCTGACTTCAGCTACCACTGCATGGCTTGGCACATTCCGCCGGGATCTTTCCGCGGTATCGCGGGCCTGAACCTGGCTGAGCTAGGCATCCCAAGCGAAGATGAATATATCAAGCTCTACTGCGAGAGAACCGGTTTGGCGACACCCGAACAACTCAAGGCCGACTGGAATTTCTACATGGCATACAACTTGTTCCGGATCGCTGCGATTTTGCAAGGTATTGCCAAGCGCGTGGAGGCTGGGACAGCGTCCAGCACGCAGGCGGCCAGTTCGGCAGCTGGCGCCCGGCCACTGGCACAAATGGCTTGGAAATTTGCCTGCACCGCCTGAAGTTTGTCCTCATTTTTTGGCATTACACGACTGGAGATCCCATGGATTTTGACTATTCCCCGAAAACGAAAGACCTCCAAACCCGCTTGCAGCGGTTCATGGATGACAACATCTATCCAGCAGAAGGGGCTTATCACGCAGAGATCGCGGCCAACACGGCAGCCGGAAAGCGTTGGACGCCATTGCAAACCATCGAAAATTTAAAACCCAAGGCACAAGCTGCCGGTCTGTGGAATCTGTTCTTGCCGGTCGACAGCGCCCAAGCATCCGGCTACGAAGGTGCGGGACTCACCAACCAGGAATATGCCCCTTTGGCCGAAATTATGGGCAAGGTCATGTGGTCCAGCGAAGTATTCAACTGCTCGGCCCCAGACACCGGCAATATGGAAACCATCGCGCGTTACGGCTCCGAGGAAAACAAGGCCCGATGGCTCAAACCATTGCTAGAAGGCAAGATTCGCTCAGCCTTTGCAATGACTGAACCCCAGGTCGCGTCGAGTGATGCAACCAACATTGAAACCCGGATCGAGCGCCAGGGCGACGACTATGTCATCAATGGACGTAAATGGTGGACCTCTGGCGCGGGTGACCCGCGCTGCTCGATCTATATCACCATGGGGAAAACCGATCCGCAAGCCGCTCGCCATTCCCAACAGAGCATGGTATTGGTTCCAGCCAACACGCCAGGTCTCAAGGTCGTTCGCCCGCTCAACGTATTTGGGTACGATGACGCGCCCCACGGTCATATGGAAGTGCTATTCGAAAACGTCCGGGTACCGGTTACCAACATCTTGCTGGGTGAGGGACGTGGATTTGAAATTGCCCAAGGGCGACTTGGCCCGGGACGCATTCATCACTGCATGCGTCTGATCGGACTGGCTGAGCGTGCCCTGGAATTGATGTGCAGGCGTGCTTCCTTGCGAGTGGCATTTGGCAAACCCATCGCAGCGCAAACAGTCACGCAAGAACGCATTGCTGAAGCGCGTTGCAAAATCGACATGGCACGCCTGCTGACTCTCAAGGCTGCGTGGATGATGGATATTGGTGGCAACAAGTTTGCGCGAAATGAAATTGCCATGATCAAGGTTGTTGCACCCAGCATGGCTTGTGAAGTGATTGATTGGGCCATGCAGGTACATGGTGGCGCCGGTATGTGCGACGACTTCCCATTGGCCTACAGCTACACCAGCGCGCGAACCCTGCGATTTGCAGATGGACCTGATGAAGTCCACCGCAATGCCATTGCGAAGGCCGAACTCGGAAAATACAACCCAAAACCAAAATTGATCTGATTTTCTCCAGGGATTTCCTGAAATCGGCCGGCAAATGGTCGTCGACAAAATCGCTTTTTCCCGGCATCGCGGCGCTATGCGCGACGCGCTGGGTCTTATTCAGACGTAAAACTTGGAAGCCCGCCGCCGCCCGGGCAGCGCCTTCTGGATGATGACGCCGCGCACGGCCGACAGGTCAGCCAGAGGCACATCGGCAAACGCCGGGCTCAATGGGTGCAATACCCAACCCGCAT
>CANNRR010000056.1 GCA_947508055.1 Burkholderiales bacterium | reverse complement strand
GCGAACAAGTCCAGATTGGCCATGCTCAGACCTGGTTACGTTCAGGCAAACAGACGCCTGGCCAGCATGGAGCCTGCTGCCAGGTCGCGTTGTTCGAGCGTGTCGTAGAGGGTTTTGAGCTCGGCGCCAATCACGTCCATGGTCTGGGCTGTCAGCAGCTGGCCGTTGTCATCGGTCACGACCCCGTCCATGGTTTGTGCCAGGGAGGTGGCCACCTCACGCATGCGCTCAAACGGGTTTTCACCCCGTTCCACCTGTGCCACGTCCAGATGCAGGGCAATGTCCCGGATGGCGGACTGGGCCGGGTCTTCAGCCAGCGCCGCCTGAGAGTCAAAGCTGAGCACCAGCACCGGCGCCAGCCCTTCCACGGTGGCCGGCAAAACCATACGACCTGGAATAACGCCAGCCACAAAGCCCAGACGGGCTGCGTTCTGTTGAACGTAGCCGGGGCTCCAGGAGGCGTTGCGCGCGCGAATGGTGAAGCCCAGTTGGGCATCGTGCGCGCTGGCAAACTGGTCCAGCTCGCGGGCGCGGGCCACTTCTTCGAGCATTTCCGGAAATTCGGGTGTGGCATTGATCGCATCGGCAAACGCCTGCGTCTTGACTACAAACTCGGAGTATTCAATTTCGTTCAAGGCACCCGACCGGTTTGCCAACTGAACACCCGCCTGAAAACCGCCGTAGCGGTGGCCGGGTGTTGGAACCTCCCAAGTCTGGGTGCTCAGGTTATAGCCTTCAATCGCAAAGGGTTTGCTACCAGCCCGGCGGGTAGAAGGCATGGCCGCAATGGCCGCTTCCCCGGAGACCATCATATTCGGGCCATCCAATGCCACGGTGGCAATGACATCGATCAGTGAATCCATAGCGGAGCGCCGGGCAACCGGTGGCAGGCTCATGGGCTGCGTGTCGCCTTCAAACTCAACCAGCACGGGTTCGCGTTGCTCTGCCACGTGCATGTCGTCGTTGGACTCAGGCATGGCCTGGCGGGGCGCGTTTCGGCGTGCGGCCCACGCGCTGTGGGCCACCACAGCAGCCAACACAACGCCACCCGCTATTGCCAAACCGATCTGTAGGTTGCTCATAATGTGTTAAGCCAGTTCTGCCAAGGTTAGCGCGGACTCCATGTCCACCGCAACAATGCGTGACACGCCCTGCTCTTGCATGGTGACGCCAATGAGTTGCTCGGCCATCTCCATTGCGATCTTGTTGTGGCTGATAAAAAGGAATTGGGTTTCTTTGCTCATGCTGCGCACCAGTTTGGCATAACGCTCTGTGTTGGCGTCGTCCAGCGGCGCATCGACCTCGTCCAGCAGACAAAATGGGGCCGGGTTAAGCTGGAATATCGCGAATACCAGCGCAATCGCCGTCAGCGCCTTTTCGCCGCCCGAGAGCAGGTGAATGGTCTGGTTTTTTTTGCCCGGCGGCTGTGCGATGACCTGCACGCCCGAGTCGAGAATTTCATCACCCGTGATCACCAGCCTGGCATTGCCGCCGCCAAACAGTTCAGGGAACATACGCCCGAAGTGCTGGTTGACCTGGTCAAAGGTGCCAGACAACATGTCGCGCGTTTCGGCGTCAATCTTGCGAATGGCGTCCTCCAATGTTTTCATGGCCTCGGTCAGATCGGCATTTTGGGCATCCAGAAACTCCTTGCGTTGGCGGGCCGAGGCCAATTCGTCAAGTGCCGCCAGGTTGACCGCGCCCAGGGCCGCAATCTCTCGGTGCAAGCGGTCAATCTCGGTTTGCATGCCGCCCAAGCGCACATTGCCGTCTTTGATCGACTGCTCAACCGCCTGTAAGTCAGCCTGGGCATCAAGCAACTGCTGTTCATACTGCTCAAAGCCCAACCGTGCGGCCTGCTCTTTGAGCTGAAACTCGGTGATGCGCTGACGCAGCGGCTCCATTTCACGCTCCAATTGCAGCCGGCGTTCGTCACTGGCACGCAGTTTGGCGGTCAGGTCGTCGTATTCGCTACGCTTGGCGCCTAGGGCCTGCTCGCGCTCCAGCTTTAAAGCCAGCGCATTTTGCAGCCCGGCCTGTGCAGCCGCGTCCGTCAGGCGGGTCAACTCATCGCGGGCACGTTGGACTTCAGCGTGAACCGACTCGGTTTGCTGCGCAGCCGTATCGATGGTGCGCGCCAGTTCGGCGTTGCGTGCTTGCAGACTACGCTGTGCAAAAACGGCTTCTTGCGCCTGGCGCTCCAGGCTGCGCTGTTGCTCGCGGCACTGTGTCAACTTGCGCTGCACCTCGATCACGCGTTCGTCCAGGTTGGCGTGGCGTTCCTGGCTGTCAGCGAGTTGCATGTCCAGCGACTCGAAACGGCCTTCTGCCGTGACACGGCGCTCTTGCAGGTCGTCGAGCTGAGCCATCACTTCGGCCAGATCGGCTTCAATTTGGGCGCCGCGGGCACGTGATTGCTCAGCCAACTGGGACAAGCGCAGAGTCTCGACCTGCAGGCCGTGGGCCTGGGTCTGCGCATCCGTTGCTTCACGGCGCACACTCACCAATCGTTGTGATGCATCCGCGTATGCGGCTTCGGCACGCACCAGAGCGGCACGGGCCTCGTCGGCGATCATGACCTGGGCACGCAGATCCTTTTCCAGGTTTTCAATCTCCTGGGCGCGGGCCAGGAGGCCAGCCTGCTCGGAATCCTGTGCATAGAAGCCCACGCTGTGGCTGCTGACCACATGACCCGATTTGACGTAAATACTCTCGCCGGGTTGCAGTTTCTCGCGTTGGGCCAATGCGTCGTCAAAGCTGGTGGCGGTATAGCAACCCTGCAGCCAGTCGGTCAACACCGCTTTTTGACCCGAGTCGCTGAGCCGCAACAAGTCTGCCAGACGCGGCAACGCCGATGTGCACTCTGGCAGTACAGCCATCGGAGGGCTGAAAAACGACAGTTTGGCCGGCGGTGCGTCGTTGGCAAAGGCCCGCACCAGTTCCAGGCGAGAAACCTCCAATGCAGAAAGCCGCTCACGCAACGCGCCTTCCAGGGCATTCTCCCATCCCTGCTCGATGTGAATGCGGGTCCAAAGGCCCTGTAGATGGTCTAACCCATGCTTGGCTAACCACGGTTGCAACTTGCCATCGGTCTTTACTTTTTCCTGTAATGCCTTGAGCGCCTCCAGCCGCGCCGATAAATCGGCCCTGCGGGCGGACTCTTCATTTACCACTTGTTGCTGGGCGCGGCGTGCTTCATCACGCTGGGGCAGCGTCTCCTGCAACTCCTGCAAACGTGCATCGGACACAGCAGCCATTTCCTGTGCATCGGCCAACTGCGCCTCCAGACCCTGTAGGCGAGCCTCGTCGGGTGGCGCCAGGGCGTTGCGGTCACCATCCAGCCGTTCTCGCCGGATTGAGACCTGGCGAAACTGCTCTTCAATACCGCGCTGCTCAGCCGCCAGCACCTGGATTTGCTGTTGCACCCGCATGACGCTTGCGCGCTGGTCGTTGGCGGTGGACTGGGCTGCAAGCAGCGCATCCTCCAGGTCGGGCAACTGTTGCGCCTGATCTTCAACCTGCGCCGACAGCATTTCAGTCTGCTCGTCTCCCAACAGGGCTAATTCGGCCAGACGCTCTATCTCGGCCTGAGCGTCTTCTTTGCGTGCCGCCCACTGGCCTATTTGTTCTTGCAAAGTAGCCAGGCGCTGCTCAACGCGCTGACGCCCTTCGACGACGAAGCGAATTTCGGCTTCCAGACGCCCAACATCGGTGCTGGCTTCGTACAGCAGGCCCTGCGCCTGGTTGACGTGATCACCCGCAGCATAGTGCGCTTGGCGCACGGTCTCCAGGTCGGCTTCAATGCGCCGCAAATCGGCCAAGCGACTTTCCAACGCATTGACCGCACCCAACCCATCCGATTGAACCTTGGACTGATCAGCCAAGGCCTCAGCCCGCTTTAAGAACCATTGCTGGTGTTGCTTCAGACTGACATCGGCCTGTAGCGTGTTGTATTGCAGCGCAACCTCGGCCTGCTTTTCCAGTTTCTCCAGGTTGGCGTTGAGCTCGCGCAGAATGTCTTCCACACGGGTCAGGTTCTCTCGGGTGTCCGAAAGGCGGTTCTCCGTCTCGCGACGGCGTTCTTTGTATTTGGAAACGCCGGCCGCTTCTTCCAAAAACAGGCGCAATTCTTCGGGCTTGGATTCGATGATGCGGCTGATGGTGCCTTGACCAATGATGGCATAGGCGCGTGGACCCAGGCCGGTGCCCAAAAACACATCCTGTACGTCACGGCGGCGAACCGGCTGGTTGTTGATGAAATAGCTGGAAGTGCCATCACGCGTGAGCACACGTTTGACCGCAATCTCGCCAAACTGACCCCACTGACCGCCCGCGCGGTGGTCAGCGTTGTCAAAAATCAACTCAACACTGGAGCGGCTGGCCGGCTTGCGGGTAGTGGTGCCATTAAAAATGACGTCCTGCATGGACTCGCCGCGCAACTCGCTGGCTTTGCTCTCGCCAAGCACCCAGCGCACCGCATCCATGATGTTGGACTTGCCGCATCCGTTGGGCCCGACGACCCCCACCAATTGGCCCGGCAGCAGGAAGTTGGTCGGCTCGGCGAATGATTTGAACCCGGATAACTTGATGGAATTGAGGCGCACAGGAAAAGGAAGCTGGAGCTAAGCGGGTCCGATGATACCGTGCAGGTCATCCCACCAGACCGTCAGGAACGCAGGGCGGCCTCAATCTTGGCGGCCAGAGTGGTCAGCGATGGTGGTTTGACCATGTAACCGGCCACCCCCAGTGGCAGCGCCTCGCCTACGGTCGCAGCGGTGGAGTCGGCACTCAGGAAGATTACCTTGGTATTGCTCAACTGGTTGTTGCCCAACGAGCGCAACTGCCTGACAAATTCGATGCCGCCGACGGGTTGCATATGAACGTCTGTCAATATCAGGTCGGGTTTGAGTCTGACAACCTCTTTCAGTGCCGTGGCGCCATCGGTAAATGCATACAAATCGAGTATGCCGATGCGCCGCAAAGTATTCAGAATGAAGGTGCTCATGACAGCTTCATCCTCGACAACAACGATTCGTGCTCGTTTGATATCCACTTCAGAACTCCATTTGAGTGTGCAATTTCAGGCCGGCAGCGACAGATACTGCCTGATCTCGTCTAACAAACTGTCCAACTTGGTCCCCAGAGCGGTAAAGGCCTCGCCTACTTCGGTGCTACCACCGGCCTTGCTCAGAAGCTCGACTTCCGTCAGGTGCGCACACAGCGGTGGAGCACAAAATATGGGCATGCACCCCTTGAGCGAATGCAGCAATGGATTGGCTCCACGCACGTCCCCAGCGGCAAGTAACTGCCTTATTTGAGGAACATCGCGCTCAAGCAACTCCTGCAGCATGGGCAACATGCCCCGCATCGCCTGCAGATCGCCAATTTGCTCCAAAGCATGGGCAACATCCAGGTAAATCAAGGGCTGGCCATTGTCTAAAGTCATCGACATCTACTACTCCCGGAATGGGCTCTAAAAACATTGAGGCAGTCAAAACATGACCCTCGCAGTGTAGCAACTGCTCAGAGGATAATGGCGGCCCATGAATCCGAATTTATCCCTCCTGCAGGCCTACCCGTTTGAGCGCCTGCGGAAATTGTTTGCCCCTGTTAGCCCCAATCCCGCCTGCTCGCCCATCAGTCTGGGCATTGGTGAGCCCCGCCACGCGACACCCGAACTGGTCAAGCAAGCCTATTGCAAGGCGATCAACGACCCCACAGGCGGCTTGTCGGCATATCCGGCTACGGCCGGCATACAGGAATTGCGCCAATCCATTGTGCGTTGGCTGCAACGCCGCTACGGACTCGAACTGGATATCAACACCCAGATTTTGCCTGTCAACGGGACGCGCGAAGCCCTGTTCGCGTTCGCACAAACGGTGGTAAACCCTGCCGCTCGGCTTGCACCAGACCAGCCCGCCATCGTGGTCTGCCCCAATCCTTTTTACCAAATCTATGAGGGCGCAGCCTTCCTGTCGGGTGCGCAGCCCTACTTCGTTCCGTCTGACCCAACGCGCAATTTCGCCCAGGACTGGGACAGCGTCCCGCACGCCGTGTGGGCGCGCACGCAGTTGCTGTTTGTCTGCTCGCCCGGCAACCCCACGGGCGCAGTCATGCCACTTGCCGAGTGGAAAAAGCTATTTGATTTGAGTGACCGCTTTGGTTTTGTGATCGCCTCGGACGAGTGCTACAGCGAAATTTACTTTCGGGACGAGCCCCCGTTAGGTGGTCTGGAAGCGGCGGCCAAACTGGGCCGCACCGATTTCAAGAATCTGCTGATCCTGACCAGCCTGTCCAAACGCAGCAATGTGCCGGGCATGCGCAGCGGCTTTTGCGCGGGTGATGCAGCGCTGGTTAAGCAGTTTTTGCTGTATCGCACCTACCACGGCAGCGCCATGAGCACAGTGGTACAGGCCGCCAGCATTGCCGCATGGGATGACGAACAGCATGTGCGGGACAACCGCCAACAATACCGGGACAAATTTGCTAAAGTGACGCCGATGCTGCAAAGCGTGCTGGACGTTCAATTGCCCGATGCAGGCTTCTATCTGTGGGCAAGGGTCCAGGGCAGCGACACGGACTTCGCACGCGATCTGCTCGCTCTTTACAATGTGACGGTCTTGCCCGGCAGCTTTTTGGCCCGCGAGGCGCGCGGCTTCAACCCGGGTGCCAACCGGATCCGCATGGCGCTGGTGGCCGAAACTGCCGAATGCGTCGAAGCCGCTGAGCGCATAGTCCAATTTGTCAAATCTCGAAAGTAATAACCTTGCGGGACAGACCTTTAGCTCTGTCCTCAAATGATTAGAAAGAACTTAATGGCTCAACTCCAGCAAATCATCGACGCCGCGTGGGACAACCGCGCCAATATCTCGGTCCAATCGTCCACCGCAGAAGTGCGCGACGCGGTCGAACACGTGATCCACGAACTCGACCGTGGAAACCTTCGTGTCGCCACCCGCCAGGGCGTGGGTCAGTGGACTACACACCAGTGGATCAAGAAGGCCGTATTGCTGAGCTTTCGCCTGCGTGACAACGAAATGATTCAAGCCGGACAACTCGGCTTTTATGACAAGGTACAAACCAAGTTTTCCGACCTCTCAGCGGAGGAAATGCGCGCCACCGGTGCACGTGTCGTGCCGCCGGCCGTAGCCCGGCGCGGCAGCTTTGTCGGCAAGGGCGTTATTTTGATGCCCAGCTTTGTGAACATCGGTGCCTATGTGGATGAAGGCACCATGGTGGACACCTGGGCGGCGGTCGGTTCCTGCGCACAGATCGGCAAGAACGTGCACCTCTCCGGTGGAGTCGGCATTGGCGGCGTGCTAGAACCGATGCAAGCCAACCCCACCATCATCGAAGACAACTGCTTCATTGGTGCCCGATCTGAAGTGGTTGAAGGTGTTATCGTGGAGGAAAACTCCGTGATCTCCATGGGCGTCTACATCGGCCAGAGCACACCAATTTACGACCGCGCGACCGGCGAGGTGAGCTATGGCCGTATCCCCAGTGGCTCCGTGGTGATCAGCGGCAACCTGCCCAAGGATGGCGGCAAGTACAGTCTCTATGCAGTCATCATCGTCAAGCGGGTCGACGCCCAGACTCGGGCCAAGACTTCGCTCAACGACTTGCTGCGTGATTGAGCTTTTTTGACGTCCACATGAGGGCTGTACTATGGCTACGACAACCGCTACGACAACCGCTTCGACAACCGCACCTGGCACCATGGAACGCATTCTTCGCCTGATGGCGGAGAAGAAAGCGTCGGACGTTTACTTGTCTGCCAATTCACCCGCACTCATCAAGATCAACGGGCAGTGTGTACCCATCAACAACCAGTCGCTCCCATTTGATGCCCCGAGGAACCTGCTGGCGGAAATCTTGTCCCCCGAGCGGATGGCAGAATTGGACCTCGAGGGCGAGTTGAATATGGGTTTCCCCATCCCTGGTGTGGGGCGCTTTCGGGTCAGTGCGATGCGCCAGCGCGGCAGCATCGCAGCCGTGTTTCGCTACATCACAGTCGATGTTCCCGCACTGGCCGACCTGTTCTTGCCACCCATATTGAGCGACCTGATCATGGAGAAGCGGGGATTGATGCTGATGGTCGGTGCTACCGGCGCGGGCAAGAGCACTACGCTGGCCTCCATGATCGATCACCGCAATGCCACCGTATCGGGTCACATTTTGACGATCGAAGATCCGGTCGAATTTTTGTTCAAGAACAAAAAATCTGTCATCAACCAACGTGAAGTCGGAACCGACACCAAGTCGCTGGCCATCGCATTGAAAAACGCCCTGCGCCAGGCGCCCGATGTCATTCTGATTGGTGAAATCCGGGACCGCGAAACCATGTCTGCGGCCATTGCCTATGCACAATCAGGTCACTTGTGCCTAGCCACCATGCACGCAAATAACAGTTACCAGGCGCTCAACCGTATCCTGAGCTTCTACCCTGTGGAAGTGCGTCAGACCATGCTAGGAGACCTGTCTGCAGCGCTGAAGGCGGTCGTATCGCAGCGCCTGATGCGCAACACCGCAGGAACCCGCGTTCCGGCGGTGGAGGTTTTGCTCAACACCAAGCTGATTTCCGAACTGATTGAAAAAGGCGATTTCTCAGGCGTCAAGGAAGCCATGGAGAAATCGATGGCAGAAGGTTCCCAGTCGTTTGAACACGACATTGCCCGCCTGATCGTCGAAGGCGTGGTCGACCGCAAGGAAGGGCTGGCCAATGCCGACTCACCGACCAATTTGATGTGGCGTCTGCAAAACGACTTCACCAAGGACGCCAAACCTGTCGCCGCGCAAGAAGAGAACGAAGAAGCCTCGTTCACCGAAATCACCCTGGACGTGAAGCATTGATGAGCGCCGCGCAGAACCGCTTGCAGCAAGCGCGCATCCCCTTGGGGGGCAGTGCAGCAAACGCAGTAGCAAGCGTGGGGGCCCGATGAGCGGTGCAACCTTGGATTTGGCCAGGCAACTCATCGCCCGCGCTTCAGTCACTCCGGCGGACACCGGCTGCCAGGAACTGATTGCCAAACGCCTGCAAGCAATCGGATTCCACTGTGAAACCATTGTGAGCGGTCCGGCCGACTTCTCCGTCACAAATCTTTGGGCAAAAAGGCCTGCAACCCCCGCGAAACATGCGCAAGACGCTACTAATTCAATAGCGCATGAGGTAAAGACAAAAACCCTGGTGTTTGCTGGCCACACGGATGTTGTGCCGACTGGTCCCTTGAGCGAGTGGGATAGCGCGCCATTCCTGCCCAGTCAGCGTGACGGCAAACTGTTTGGTCGCGGCAGCAGCGACATGAAGGCCTCCCTGGCTGCGTTTGTCGTGGCCATTGAAGAATTTCTGACCACCAACCCGCAACCCCATCTCAACCTTGCCATGCTGTTGACCAGTGACGAAGAAGGCCCCGCCAACGACGGCACGGTCGTCGTCTGCAACACCCTGCAGGCGCGGGGTGAGACGCTGGACTACTGCATCGTCGGGGAGCCAACGTCAGTAGAACGAACCGGCGACATGATCAAAAACGGCCGACGGGGCACCATGAGCGGAAAGTTGACGATCAAAGGAGTCCAGGGACATATTGCCTACCCCCACCTGGCCAAAAATCCGATCCATCTGGCGGCTCCTGCATTGGCCGAACTGGTCCTGGTCGAGTGGGACAAAGGCAATGCGTTCTTCCCGCCTACCACCTGGCAAATCAGCAACATCCATGGCGGAACGGGCGCCGGCAATGTCATTCCGGGCGCGGTCATCATTGACTTTAATTTCCGTTTTTCTACCGAGTCTGCGCCCGAGTCGCTACAGACCCGGTTGGCGCGAGTGTTGGAAAAGTATGAGTTGGAGTACGACCTGACCTGGACCGTTGGCGGACTGCCGTTCCTGACGACACCGGGCACCCTGGTCGATGCGGTTCAGGACGCCATCAAGGCAGAGACCGGCATCGTGACCCAACTCTCCACCACTGGGGGTACCAGTGACGGCCGCTTTATTTCGAGAATTTGCCCTCAGGTGATCGAATTTGGCCCGCCCAATGCAACGATCCACAAGGTCAATGAGTACGTCAAGGTGGCCGATATCGAGCTGCTAAAAAACATCTACCGGCGCGCCCTGGAAAACCTGGAACGTCTGGCACGCACATGACCCTGATTGAATTAGTTGAATTGGGCGCAGCCCGGTTCACCGAGGCTCGGATCACGTTTGGGCACGGCACAACCAATGCGATTGACGAGGCCGCCTGGCTGGTGCTATGGGCCCTTGGTTTGCCGCTTGATACACCACTCGACGGTCATGAATCGAAAGAAAATAGCCCTGTAGCCCCCGCCGATACTGCGCGATGCGCTATGCTTTTTGAAGCGCGCATCAGTACCCGCAAGCCGGCCGCCTACCTGACTCACGAAGCGTGGCTGCAGGGCGTGTCGTTTTACGTGGACGAGCGCGTCATCGTTCCGCGTTCGCTGATCGCCGAGTTGATGGCAAACGGCAGTCTCGATTACTGGCTCAGTGAATCGACGCAAGCTGTGCTTGATTTGTGCACCGGCAGCGGCAGCTTGGCCATTCTGGCTGCCCTCACCTACCCGGAGGTGGTTGTGACCGCATCAGACCTGTCAACCGACGCGCTAGCGGTGGCCCGCATCAATGTGGACAAGCACGAACTGCAAGACCGTATCACCCTGCTGGAGTCTGATGGGATGACGGCCCCGGGCCTACTGACACGCGGCCCGTTCGACCTGATTGTGTGCAACCCACCCTACGTCAACGCCCAGAGCATGGCCGAACTGCCGCCGGAGTATCGGGCCGAGCCTGCGCTGGCTCTGGATGGGAACAGTTTGGGTGGCAGTGACGGAATGGATTTCATTCGCACACTGATCAAGGATGCGCCAAGCCACATGACACCAGACGCCGTTCTGGTGCTCGAGGTAGGCAATGAACGACACCACTTTGAAGCCGCATTTGCGCACCTGGAAGTGGTCTGGTTGGAAACCAGCGCTGGGGAGGATCAGGTATTGCTGGTGACCAAGGAGGCTTTGTTGCTTTAGCTTTCTTTCTGCTGGGCTCGCAGCGGGAGGATGGGGTACTGCGAAGCGTAGGTAAAGGAGGAGGCCGAAGGCCGGGGGACACGGAGCTTCGCAGTGCCCCGTCCTCCCGCCCCCCACCATCCGCCGAGATGAATTGAATAAATTGAATACATAGTTACCACCAACAAAGATGATTACCTTAAAAAATGTCACCTTGCGCCGTGGTGCCAAGGTGCTGCTTGACAGCACTTCCGTTACCCTCAACCCCGGCGAAAAAGTCGGCCTGGTCGGCCGCAATGGCGCGGGCAAGTCTTCATTGTTTGCGCTGCTCAACGGCAACTTGCACGAAGACGCCGGCGAGTACTACATTCCCACCCAGTGGCGTATGGGTCAGGTTTCGCAGGACATGCCCGAAACCGACCAAAGCGCGACCGACTTCGTGATCGAGGGCGACACTCAGCTGCTGGCGGCCCGCGAGGAAGTGACTGCATCCGAAGCCACCGAAGACTACGACCGCATGGCCCACGCCTACATGGCGCTGCACGATGCGGGCGAGCACGACGCCGCGTCCCGCGCGCAGGCGCTGATTCTGGGCCTGGGGTTCAAGACCAGTGAACTTGCCAACCCCGTCAACAGCTTTTCGGGCGGCTGGCGTATGCGCCTGCAACTGGCCCGGGCGCTGATGTGCCCGTCAGACCTGCTGCTACTGGATGAACCCACCAACCACCTGGACCTGGACGCGCTGGTTTGGCTGGAGGCGTGGCTCAAGAAATACGAAGGAACCATGGTGGTCATCAGCCACGACCGCGAGTTTCTGGATGCAGTGACCAATGTCACGCTGCACATTGACGCCGGCAAGCTGGTGCGCTACGGCGGCAACTACAGCAAGTTTGAGGACATGCGTGCCGAGCAAATGGAACTGCAGCAAAACGCCTTTTCCAAGCAACAGGACAAGATCGCCCACCTGCAAAAGTTCATCGCCCGCTTCAAGGCGAAGGCCAGCAAGGCCAAACAGGCGCAGAGCCGCGTCAAGGCGCTGGACCGCATGGAGAAGATCGCCCCTCTGCTCAGTGAGGCTGATTTCACCTTCGAGTTCAAGGAACCCGCCAATCTGCCCAACCCCATGCTGTCCATGAGCGGTGTGAGTTTTGGTTATCCGCCGCCGGATGATGCGCCAGATGGCACGCCACACACTGTGATCGTGCGCAACGTCAGCAAATCGGTGCTGGCCGGCCAGCGCATCGGTATTCTGGGAGCAAATGGCCAGGGTAAATCGACTCTGGTCAAGACGGTTGCCCGCGACCTGCAAGCCATCGGCGGGGAAATTACCGAAGGCAAAGGACTCAACATTGGCTACTTTGCCCAGCAAGAGCTTGACGTGCTGCGCCCTGCCGACACTCCGCTGGAACACATGATCCGGCTGGTAAAAGAACTCACCGCGCTCGGGAAAATTGCCGGGCAGGCCACTCGCGAACAAGACCTGCGCAGTTTCCTGGGCACGTTCAACTTCGGTGGCGACATGGTCAAGCAGGCGGTCGGCAGCATGAGCGGCGGCGAAAAAGCCCGCCTGGTGCTGTGCATGATTGTCTGGCAGCGCCCCAACCTCTTGCTGCTTGATGAGCCCACCAACCACCTGGACCTGGCAACCCGCGAGGCGCTGTCCATGGCGTTGAACGAATTTGAAGGCACAGTGATGCTGGTCAGCCACGACCGCGCTTTGCTGCGCGCCGTTTGCGACGAATTCTGGATGGTGTCACGCGGTGGGGTTGAGCCGTTTGATGGCGATCTGGATGACTACCAGCGCTACTTGCTGGATGAGGCCAAGCGCCAGCGCGAAGAGGCAAAAGAAGCGGCAAAGACACCAGTCAAGCCGATGGTGGTGGCTGTGGCAAGCAAGCCAAAAGCTAAAGGGGACACATCACCCAAAGCCAAAAAAGAGTTGCAAGACGTGGAGGCCCGCATGGCCGTGCTCAACACGGAGGGAGCAGCATTGGAGTCGCGCCTTTCAACCAACCCGAACCCATCAGAAATTGCGGAAATTGGCCGCAGCCTGAACGCCGTCAATGACGAATTGGCGCAACTCGAAGACCGGTGGCTGGACTTGTCAAACCGGTTGGAAACGGCCTGAGACAGCTCAGGAACGGCGATGTGATGAAGTTCGAACCGCACACTGCAGGCATCCGAAGCCCATGTGTTCCAGAATATTCCTGGGCACTGCGCGAGGCTACATGCGCGCACATCACCGGACTCTGCGCAGGCTGTGCGTCTGCCGCGCCAAGTCCGTAATCTGCGACCAGTGGCCGCCGTGCAGGGCATCTGCCGGTGTCAGCCACGAGCCGCCAATACAGCGCACGTTGGGCAATGCGAGGTACAGGGGGGCCGTTTCCAGGGTGATTCCACCGGTCGGACAGAAACTGACCTGGCCAAACGGGCTGGCCCAGGCCTTGAGCAAATTGATGCCGCCCACCGCTTGGGCCGGGAACAATTTCAAGAAACTGTATCCATCGGCCAACGCCGCCATGATCTCGGTCGAAGTCGCCACACCGGGCAGTAGCGGCAGGTGCAACGCCTTGCAAGCCTGCCCCAGTTCAGCGGTATAGCCCGGACTCACAGCAAAGCGGGCGCCGGCTTCGCAGGCGCGCTGCGCATCCCGCGCATTGAGTACCGTGCCAACGCCAACGATCGCCTCTGGCAGTCTATTAGCTATCAATTCAATAGCTGCTAGCGCTTGCTGCGTGCGCAGTGTGACCTCAAGAACCCTTACGCCGCCAGCAAGAAGCGCCTCTGCCAGTGGCAGGGCATCTTCCAGCCGCTCGATCACGATGACCGGAATCACCGGGCCATGACTGGCCAATTCGAGCGTATCCAAAGCTTTCACAGCCATGTGCAGGCTCCTTGTTCGGCACCACCGGCATGGCGGCGCATGTTTTTGAAAAGCTCGCGCCCGAATCCCGCAACGGGGGGTGATGGCAGGGCTGCCAGCGCTCGCTCGGACCATTGGGTGTCATTGACCAGCACCTCCAATACACCTGTCACCGCATCCAGCCGGATCACGTCGCCATCCTGAATTTTTGCGAGTGGCCCGCCGCAGAGTGCCTCGGGTGTGACGTGAATCGCAGCGGGCACCTTGCCCGAGGCGCCGCTCATGCGTCCATCGGTGACCAGGGCGACCCTGAATCCCTTGTCTTGCAGCACCGCCAATGGGGGCGTGAGCTTATGTAACTCCGGCATGCCGTTGGCTTGTGGCCCCTGAAATCGAACCACCACCACCATGTCCTGATTCATCTCGCCTCTGGCAAACGCACCCAGCATGTCCTCCTGCGTATCAAATACCCGAGCCGGGGCCTCGATGACATGGCGGTCCTCGGGCACGGCTGACACCTTGATCACCGCCCGGCCCAGTCTGCCCTGCAGCAGTCGCAGGCCGCCACTGGCGGAGAACGGCCGACTGACGGGTCGCACGATATCTTCATCACCCGACAAGGCGGGTGCCCCGTGGGCGCCCGCGCGGATGCCCTGTGCGTTGACACTGAGGACATCGGGATGCATGAAGCCGCCGTCGAGCAGCTCGCGCAGCACCCATTGGGTACCGCCTGCCGTCTGAAACTGGTTCACATCGGCGGCGCCATTGGGGTAGACCCGGGTTAACAGCGGCACTGCTGCCGACAGCTCATCAAAGTCAGTCCAGTCGATCAGAATTCCGGCGCTGCGTGCGATGGCAACCCAATGAATCAGGTGGTTGGTCGAGCCGCCGGTTGCAAGTAAGGCCAGCATGGCGTTGACGATGCAGCGCTCGTCGACCAGACGACCGATCGGGGTGAAGCGCCCTGACTTGCCAATCTGCAGTACAGTGCGCAAGGCTTGGCGCGTCAGAGTTTCGCGTGCATCGGCTGCAGGCGCTACAAACGCCGCGCCCGGCACATGCAGACCCATGGCTTCGAGCAGCATCTGGTTGCTGTTGGCGGTGCCGTAAAAGGTGCAAGTGCCAGCCCCGTGGTAAGCCGCTGACTCGGCCCTGAGTAACTCGTCTCGCCCGACCAGGCCTTGCGCGTACTGCTCTCGGACCTTTGCCTTGTCTTTGTTGGGCAGGCCCGAGCCCATCGGCCCGGCAGGCACGAAGACACAGGGCAGATGACCGTAATGCAGTGCTCCAATCAGCAGTCCCGGCACGATCTTGTCGCACACGCCCAACATGAGCACACCATCAAAAACATCATGCGAGAGTGCCACTGCGGTGGCCATGGCAATGGCATCGCGCGAAAACAGGCTTAGCTCCATCCCCGGCGTTCCCTGTGTGACGCCATCGCACATGGCCGGGACTCCGCCTGCGACTTGCACCGTGGCGCCCTGTCTAACGGCTTCGTCTCGCAGCAGTGCCGGGTAAGACTGATACGGTTGGTGGGCCGACAGCATGTCGTTATAGGCCGTGACAATACCGATGTTGGGCGACCTCTGGACGGCGATTCTGAACTTGTCGTTCGATGGCAATGCCGCGTAGGCGTGTGCGAGATTGGCACAACCCATGCGGTCTTGTGCGGGTTTTCGTTCAACCATGGCAGTGACGCCCGCCAGATAGGTGGCCCGCAATTCCCTGCTGCGCCGCACAATGCGCTCGGTCACCTCGGTTACGACTGGATGCATTCGAATCCTTCTGCAAATATTGGTTTAGAATGTAACTTAATTACATACATACTGCAAGCAATGCCCTTTCAATTGCTCCCCATTGCGCCCTCCGAACTGGGCGAATCGCCATTTTGGCATCCGCTTGAAAAGCGTCTTTACTGGTGCGATATCACTGGAGAAATGGTGCGTGCATGGCATCCGGAGAGTGGTACCGAGCAGCGTTGGGCGACGCCGTCCGAGCCGGGTTGTTGTGCGCCAACAATTGACGGTAAATTGGTAATCGGGTTACGAGATGGCTTCTATCTTCTGGACTGCCGCAGCGGTGATCTGCAGTGTCTGGCTGCGTTGGCGCACGACACATCGGTGTTGCGACTCAATGATGGGCGGTGCGACAGCGCCGGGCGTTTTTGGGCTGGCTCGGTGTTCAGCCCAAAGACCGGGAACCAGGCCGAACTCTGGCGCCTGGATTGGACTGACAGGGGCTGCGAGGTGCAGCGCATGGCTGCCGACAACATGACCGCCAACGGATTGGCTTTTAGCCCCGACAACCGCTGGCTGTACTGGGCCTATACGCAGGAGCACCGTATTGACCGGTTTCCTTTTGATGTGAGCACCGGTGACATCGGCGAGCGCCAACCCTGGGTGCAGTTTGCCCCGAAGACTGAGGGTCAGCCTTACGGTGGGCGGCCCGATGGCGCCAGCGTCGATGTGCAAGGCAATTACTGGGTGGCCATGTATGAGGGTGCTTGTGTGTTGCAGTTGTCACCCGCGGGGCAGGTGCTGCGCCGCATTGATACCCCAGTGCAATGCCCGACGATGGTTTGCTTTGGCGACGATGATCTGAAGACTCTGTACATCACCTCAGCTCGCCGCGGACGACCTGAACACGAGTTGCAGGCTGCGGTGCCGGCCGGGTCGCTGTTGCGATTGGCGGTAGAGGTGGCGGGTTTGCCGGTCAATCATTTTCGCTGCCAACCCCAGTGACCTGGCCAAGCCGTTACGCCCAACTAACCTGGAGATGTGATGAGTTTTGATTTGGTTCTGTTTGGTGGAACCGGCGACCTGGCCTGGCGCAAGCTGATGCCCGCCCTGTTTCAGGCCTTTCGGCACGGCACCCTGCCAGAGGGGGGGCGCATCATCGGGGTGGCGCGGGACGACCTGAACAACGAGAGCTATCGTGCCCTGATTGAAGACCGCTTCAACGGCGTGGAACTGGCCAAACGCCCCAACGCCGACGAGTTTGCCCGCTTCGCCGCGATGGTGTGCTATTTGCGTATGGACCTGTCACGCAATCAGGACTATGAGTACCTGGCAAAGTGCCTGGGTGAGCGCAAAGCCGACACCGTCGTGATGTACGTCGCCACGGCGCCCAGCCTGTTCACCAATGTTTGCGAGCAGATCGCAGCGGTCGGCCTGAACGGCCCCGCTACCCGCGTGGTTCTGGAAAAGCCGCTGGGCCACGATCTGGCATCCAACCAGGCCATCAATGACACTCTTCGCCGCGTGCTGCGCGAGGACCAGGTGTTTCGAATTGATCACTACCTGGGCAAGCCCGCGGTACAAAACCTGTTTGTGCTGCGTTTTGGTAACGCCTTGTTCGAGCCGCTGTGGCGGCGCGAAACGATTGCCAACATACAGATCACGATCGCCGAAGAACTCGGCGTCGAAATGCGGGGGGCTTTTTACGACCAGACTGGCGCTTTGCGGGACATGGTGCAAAACCATGCGCTGCAACTTTTGTGTGCCATTGGCATGGAACCACCCATCAACGCCAGTGCCGATGCCATTCGAGACGAAAAGCTCAAGGTGCTGCAGTCGCTCAGACCATGGACGACGGAAACCCTGGGGCAGCATGTGGTGCGGGGTCAATATGCGGCGGGTGCTGTACAAGGTCAGCCAGTTGGGGGCTATCTGGACGAAAAGGGCGTTCAGTGCGGCAGCACTACCGAGACCTTTGTCGCCTTGCGTACCGAAATTGCCAATTGGCGCTGGGCCGGAGTGCCGTTCTACATTCGCACCGGCAAGCGCCTGGCCGGACGCGATGCGCGCATCGTCGTCAACTTCCGGCCGGTTCCCCATCCCATCTTCAAGGCCCCCACCGGACTCGTCAACCAGCTAATCATCAACCTGCAACCCAAGGATGGCCTTGAACTGCACCTGCTGGCGCAGGGGGCCGCCCAGCGCCAAAGCGAACCCGCTCTTTCGCCGGTACAACTCAACCTGGACTTCGACCAGCGTTTTGGCACCGAGCGGGTGGGTGCCTACGAGCGGCTGCTGCTGGACGTGATTGCGGGGCGGCTGAACCTGTTTGTGCGCAGCGACGAACAGGAAGCCGCGTGGCGTTGGGTCGAGCCGATCCTGCAGCACTGGCGCAATGATCCGGTCGGACCGCGACCCTATGCGGCGGGCACCTGGGGTCCAAGCGCGGCCAGCGCCCTGATCGCGCGCGACGCCTTCTGCTGGAACGAAGAGGCCTGAGAAAGGCGCAGCCACCATGCTGGACCGCATCAATGCATCCCTGTCGGCACTGGCCAAAGCCGAGCAGCGCGTGGCGCGCCTGGTATTGAGCGATCCGGGCGCCTTTGCCGGACTCCCGGTGGTCGAATTGGCGGCGCGCGCGCAGGTCAGCAAGCCAACCGTGGTGCGCTTTTGCCGCAGTATGGGCTATGGGGGCCTGCGCGATTTCAAGCTCAAACTGGCCGGTAGCGTGAGAGAAGGCGTGCCTTACATCCACCGCAGCGTAGACACCAACGACAAAACCGGCGACGTGATGGTCAAGGTCATCGACAACACCCTGGCCGCCTTCCTGAAATACCGCAATGAAGCGAGTGCAACGGCCATGGAGCGCGCCGTACGTGCACTGGTGGAAAGTTGCGAAGCGGGTCGGCGGATCGAGTTCTACGGAGCCGGTAATTCAGGTATCGTGGCGCAAGACGGGCAGCACAAGTTTTTCCGCCTGGGCGTGCACTCGGTTGCCTGCAGCGACGGCCACATGCAGGTTATGAGTGCCTCCTTGCTGGGTCCGGGCGACTGCGCGGTCGTGATCTCCAATTCAGGCCGCACGCGCGACCTGATGGATGCCTGCCAAATCGCCGGCAAGCGGGGTGCGACCACGATTGTGATTACTGCCAGCGACTCACCCCTGGCGACGGCAGGACAGATCCATCTTGCGGCAGATCACCCTGAGAATTACGACGAGTACAGTCCGATGCTGTCGCGTCTGCTGCACTTGCTGATGATCGACATCCTGGCCACTTGCGTGGCACTGCGGCTGGGCAGCGAACGGTTGCAGCCGCTGTTGCAGGAAATGAAAAAAAACCTGCGCAGCAAACGTTACACCTGAGCCAGTCAGGGTGGCGCGCATCTTCTCGACGGAAACGGCCAAGCGGCCGCAAGTTCATTGGCAATGACTAGGCCTCAAGGATCTGGCGTCCTTCGGTGAGGGCACCAAGATCGCGGCCCGACAGTTCTATCGGGACTACGAGCGGCGCAACGTTGATTCGTTGTCGGCCTGGCTTTTGGGCAGTGACCGCCCTTTGCCGGAAATGGAAGCATTGGTGCGCGCCGCCAATCTGCCACTGCTGCACCAATCGCTTTGGCTTGGCCCAAAATGCGCTGCGTTTCGCGCGAGGGATTGAAAACCCGGTCCTCCATGGGCAACACCACCGTGCCGGGCCTCTCAGCTCGCTCATGGGCGCGTAGCAGGACTTGCGTGCGCAGTTCACGGATTTCCAGGCGACGCGCAAACTGGCGTACCGGGACCGGCGGCGTAGCTGCTATACCCGCCCTCTTCCATCGGTGTCGGATTTGACCGCTTTATTCCATCGCACGGAAGCACCCTTCGCCATTTCTTTGCAGCTCCATTGGTAACATATGTGTTACCATATTGCATGGCAATAAAAGTTGAAGAGTACATCCGAGAGGATGCATCCAACCCTTATAAGCAATAGTTTGACGGCCTTTCCTCGCAAGCAGCCGCCAAGGTGACCGTTGCCAAGCTCCGCATGGAATTGGGCAATACGTCCAGTATCAAGTGGTTTGACGGCATGGGTGAATACGTCATCGACTGGGGTCCAGGTTACCGGATCTACCTCGCAAAAGATGGCGACACGCTTATTGTCCTGTTTGGCGGAGGAACCAAGCGGGGCCAACAAAGGGATATAGATAAAGCCAAGGATCTGTTGGCGGAGTACAAGGCACGGAAAAAGGCCATGGCAGCCAAATCAAGCGACAAGCAAAAGGGGTAAATGCAATGGCACTGACAAGAAATTTCAAAGAAACCATTATTCAGCGCGTACAAAGTGACGTGCCATTTGCACAGGCACTCTTGGACGAGGCCGCGACCCTTTTCCTCAACGGCGAGCCTGAGACCGCTCGACTGATCCTTCGGGACTTAGTGAACGCGACTATAGGTTTTGAGCAGCTTGCAACTCTGACCGCCAAGCCAAGCAAAAGTTTGCACCGTATGCTGTCGCCCACAGGCAATCCCAGTATGGACAACCTGGCTGCCATTTTTCAGGCAGTGCGTGAGCGGCTGCATGTCAGCCTGTCTGCGCACTCTGTCGCTGCTTAACGCCGCAGGTTCATCAAACTTCAGTCTGCTCAGCCATTTCCAAAGCATCGTCGACCTCGATTCCGAGGTACCTCACCGTACTTTCCAGCCTATGGACTTCAGGACATAGGCTGGACTATCTCCCGTGCCGGACTATGTCCCGTATTCGCCTGAAGCCCTGATTCTCCAAGGCAAAGCACCATGCACGCTGGACATTGCCATGCTTCCTTTCGGGCAATTCCGCCCACAAGGAGATCATCTTGGAGCCTTCCTACGAGATAGCCAATGCACGGGTCCGCGCTGGCGGTGGCACATCGTCCGAACACCTCAGCTCGTTCATCATTTGGCTGGGAAGCCAGCAGTATTCGGCAGGCTACGCCTGCATCGTGGCGAGACACGCATCAGCGTTTGCCTGTAACAACGCATATTGGGTACAAAACCATGTACTACGGGCTACACAGTGGCTACACAGAGGAAACCAGACACACAAACAAAAAGCCTGCTATCTATTAAATAGCAGGCTTTCTATGTGCCGTAAGGCTTTATATGGGGTGGCTGATGGGGCTCGAACCCACGACAACAGGAATCACAATCCTGAGTTTATAGTGTTTGCCAATGTTGATTGGTGTGGCACAATCTATATAAATCAACAACTTACAAATTCAATACTGGTTTTGCAAACAGTGAAGCGTTGATTGAAATAGGTCTAAATTCGGAAAATAGTCTTACATCCGCCCTTACATCCTGAGATGTAAGCCACAGCAGGACGGTTTGACTTCCGAGGTGTCGTAACCGTCTTACATCGTCAGGATGTAAGACTTTTGGGGATCAACATGGCAAAAGTCGCCTTCACCGCTGGCCGGGTTTCAGCGTTCACCTGCCCCGCCGACAAGGCGCAAGCGTTCTTGTGGGACGCCACCGCCGCCGGGCTGGGGCTGCGCACTACGCCCGCCGGTAAACCGGCCTATGTCTTTCAAAGCGTGTACCAGGGCAAAGACCTGCGCCTGACCATCGGCAACCCTGGCACGTGGAGCATCGAGCAGGCCCGCGACAAGGCACGCGCCCTGCAGCGACTGATTGACGATGGCAAAGACCCCCGCGACCTGAAACGTGACGCGCTGGCCCAGCAAGCCGAGCGGGAAGCCAGCACCGCTGCCCAGACGGAGGCAAACAAGCTGGCCGCGCTCACCGTGGGC
>CANNRR010000055.1 GCA_947508055.1 Burkholderiales bacterium | reverse complement strand
TTGAGCGTCTCCATCGGCTCGATCGCCATTAGGCGCTCGACCATGCTGCTTTGCTGCGCCTCCAGCGGCGGCAACTCGCCCCAGTGCCCGGTGCGCGCCAGCAGCAGCATGTGTTCGGTGATGGGCGCAATCTGCTCGTAGCAGTGCATTACTTCACTTTGACATCCCATCTCAGGCTCCTATCGACAGTCGGGCCGGCCCGTTGGCCGCGTCCCGTGCAGCATGCGGCTCATGCGGATCAATTTCGCGCCAGGCCGAGGCGACATTCTCCAGCAAACGGTCGGCCTCGTCCAGTAGCGCCGGATCGTTGCGCAGGTTGGCGCGCATCAGAGTCTTGACGATGTAGTCGTACAGCGCCATCAAATTGGCCACCAGCGCCGTGCCCGCCACATCGCCGGCCTCGGCTTCAAAACTGGGCTTCAGGCCGCTGTCAATGATATTGATGGCCTTCGATAGGGCCTTGCCCTTGGCGGCGATCTCGCCCTGCGCCATGTGATGGCGCGCCATCACAATGGCAGCCTTGGCACCTTTGAACAAGAGCGTGATCAGATGATGCGGCGTGGCACTCATGATGCCGGTTTCCAGGCCGACCCGGGCATAGACATTGGCGCCGCTGCGCGCCATCGAGTTGGGTTCATACATGGTGGTCACCTTAGTTCTTTGAAGTATTGTTCAATGCATCGAACTGCTGCGTTAGATACGTACTGGTCGCGGTCATTCGGCTCATCATCAGGTCAAGCTGCGTAAACTGCGCCTTGTAGCGCGCCACAGTGGCGTCGATCCGCTCGGTGGCTGCCGTGTAGCGCTTGCTCAGCATATCCAGGCTGCTGTTGATGCCCTTGGTGGCCGATGACAGTGTCCCGTCGGTCTCCGTGTAGCCGGTGATCAAGGCGGCCAGTTGGGTGCCATAGCCACCCACGCGAGCGCTACCCACGCCGGCGCTGCCCGAGAACAGGCTTGCCACCCCACTCAACTTGCTGCCCAGAGTGACGGTCAATTTGGTCGATTCCACCGCCAGTGTGCCGTCCTTCTGGAACGAGACACCGATCTGTGAGAGCATTGTCAGACCACTGTCGTCGTCCGCCTGCGCGCCGGTCAGCGTCGATCGGATGCCAACCTGAATGTTGCGCAGGACGGAGTCTCCCAGCAGAATTGCGCCAGACCTGTTGGCGGCATCAAAAGCGGTCAACTTGCTGGCAATGCTTTGCAGGCTGTTATAGGCACTGACAAAGGTGGTGATGGCACTTTGCACGCTACCGGTATCATTTTGCACTGTGAGGGTGCTGGAACCCGCCTTGGTCACCGTCATGGTCACATCCTGCACGGAGCCCGCAACGGTGTTAGTCGCACTGGTAATTGGGACACCATTCACTGTGAGTTTTGTATTTTGTGCGATGACCGTTTGCTGCAGTTGGTCAGTCAACACCAGACTCTCCGGGTTGTTCGTCAGCAAATTCACGAGAGCCGTGTCAGCTAAAACCGCATCAACTGGAAGAACCTCAGGGGGACCAGGATCAGCGGCAACGGCCGCTTGGTCAGTGACCGAGATGCGCATGCTCGATGTCTCGCCGGCCTGCTTGGATGTCAATACCAGTCGGTTTGGAGTGCTGCTGCCGTCGCTGACAATAGAGGCCGTCACACCGAGGCTGGCGTCACCATTGATCGCATCGCGTATATCTGCCAGAGATGAGCCAGAACCGATCGTGATTGAGTGCGTTCGCGTGGAATCGGCTGTAAAGGTTGCCCCACTGTAGGTGCCATTGATGGGGTCTGGCGTCGCAAGAGTGTAGACACCGGTAACAGGGTCGGGCGGTGCGGTGCATATTGTCCCGAACTCAATGGTCACCTTTCCCCCGCCAATTGCGGCTGCGGTACTCGCCACACCGATTGTGGCCAGAGACTGCGCTTGCGACAGTTGCGTCACGTTGACCGCGTAGACACCGCTTGTCGCGCTGGATGTAGCCGTCGCAGTCAGCACATCGGTGGCGCTGGAACTGGCCTTGACGCCGGCAAACAGCGCGGGTTTGGCCAATGCCTCCGCTGCGGTCTGTAGCGCGCTCAGGGCACTGCTGAGCTGACCATAAGCCGTCAGTTTGGCGGTGTAACTTGTTTGCTGCTTTTGCAGCGCCACCAGCGGCACCTGCTCCCCACTCTTGATATTGGCCAGCAGTGTGGTCAGGTCAAGGTTCGAGCCGATACCGAGGGAAGAAACGGCACTCATGTCAGTTCCTCGTCTTTGTTATGCGGTCACGCGGACTGGGCAAACAGCAGCCCCTTGAGGTTGTCCAGCGCCTTGGAAATCCGCACCACATCCTCAGATGGAAACTGGCGGATCACCTTGCCGCTCTGCTGGTCCACCACCTTTATGATTGCTTCGTTGAGACCAGGGTCGATCTGAAACTGCACACTGATCGACAGCGCGTCCATCACCTTGTTGATCTCCTGCAATGACTGCTGCGTCTGCGCCGCGCTGAGTTTGACGGACTCATCAGCCTTGGCCTCGGTGGCAGCCTTGGCTGCCAGCCTGTCGCGCATTTCAACCGGCGCGGTGACTGCTCGCGCGGTCAGCGGCGCTTCCTGCGCCCTGTCGGCAGCGACCGGTTGCATAATCTTCTGAGCGGGCTGCAAGCCCTCGGTCGCTCGAATCGGAGTGGTTGAAATAGACATGTTCATTCTCCTGTCAAAACCGCTTTCCGCTCGGGCCTGGCAGATGCGTCAGGCCGGAGGGGGAAGCGCAATCGGGCCTTTGGTGATGGCCCGATTCGCTTATGCGCTAACTGTCAGTACTTATTGCAGCAGAGCCATCACGCCTTGCGTTGACTGGTTCGCCTTTGCCAGCACCGAGGTGCCAGCCTGTTGCAGAATCTGCGCGCGGGTCATATTCGAGACTTCCGTCGCATAGTCGGCATCTTCAATCCGAGACCGTGAGGATGTCAGATTGTTGATGGTCGTACCCAGGTTCGAGATCACCGAGTCGAAACGGTTTTGCACGGCACCCAGAGCACCACGCAATGCGTCTACCTTGGCCAAAGCATTGTCAATAGCGTTTAGCGGGCTGGCCGTAGATGCCATGGTCGTAGCGCTGTTCGTTACGTCAGTGGCATAGAGGTCGAAAGCCGTTGTCGCATTAGCTGTGTCCGAGAGGTTGATTGTTACTACGCCGGTACCGGCAGCGACGGAAGCAGCCTTGTACATTTTGCCGGTCGTCGTGTCTTCAACAGCGTAACTGGTCCAAGTTTGAGTGGAGGCAGTATAGGTGCCATAACCGTGCAGCTTCAGTTGTGTTGCAGGAGTGGTCACGCCCGTCAGGCCAGCCACGGACGTGGCAGCTGTGGTCATATTGACGGCAGCGTCGGTAGTTACACCGGCGACTGAAGTGGTTCTGAAACTGGTAATCGCATCTGACAGACCCGAAACCGTAAAGCCTGCTAAACCCAAAGTGGTTGTATCCATTTGCTTCAACCCGATCGAAATGGATTCGCCGTCGTTGGCACCGACCTGTACCGACAGGCTTTGATCCTTGGCCAGCACTTTGGTGCCGTTGAAGTCGGTTTGTGTTGAAGTGCGGTTGATCTCCGCCATGCGCTGGGCAATTTCAGCCTGGATCGATGTCTTGTCAGCAACTGAATTGGAACCGTTGGCGGCCTGGACCGTCAGTTCGCGGATACGCTGCAGATTGTTGTTGACTTCGTTCAAGGCGCCTTCCGTCGTTTGAGCCAACGAGATGCCATCATTGGCATTGCGTTGCGCCTGCGTCAGACCCTTGATGTTGGAACTGAAGCGGTTTGCAATGGCTTGACCGGCTGCATCGTCCTTGGCACTGTTGATGCGCACGCCCGACGACAAGCGCTGGATGGACGTGTTTAACGCCGATTGAGATTTGCTCAGGTTGTTTTGGGTAAGCAACGAGAGTGAGTTTGTGTTAATGACTTGTCCCATGATGAAGCTCCTGACTGCAAAAGTTGATGAACTCGGCTATTCGGCCGAAACGTTGCGTTGACTCAGTTTGGAGAGGAGTACGCCACCGTTAGTCAGGTTATCGGCAAGTCCACCGCAAACATTTAGGGCTGCGACTCGGATTTCTTTCATCAACTGGCTATTCATCACTTTCGCAAGCCATGCGCCTCAGGGCTGCATGTTCATGACTTCCTGGTAGGCGGCGACGAACTTGTTGCGCACCTGCACCCCCATCTGGAAGCTGATATTGGCCTTTTGCAGATCCACCATGACATCGTTCAGCGCCACGCCGGGCTTGCCCAGTTCGAAGTCCTGCGCCTGCGCGTAGGCCTTGTTCTGCGTCTCGCTGATGGCGTCGAGCGATTTCTTGAGCGCACCGGAGAAGCCTCCGCTCAATTTCACCTCGCTGCTCGAACTTGGTGCCTGGGCCGGGCCTGGGTCACCCGCCTTTGCCAGTTGGCGCATCTGGCGCATTTGCGCCAGCACCGACTCGATGGACGAGTTGGATGAGACAGACGAGATGGCCATGATGATTCCTTGGGCGGGTGGGCGCACGTTGCTTAACTCAGGGACTCAAGCGTAGCATCGCAATAGGCAAAGCATGGCGTCAAAAGACGCCAAAAGGCACGGCTATTTGGTCGATAAAGGTGTCGGACCAGCGCAAGCGCAAAAGTCATCCGTTGGCATGGTCCGCTACTGCAGGACCGACGCGATCACTTCCTGCAAGGCAATTCTGTCAATCTTGCCATTGGCATTTTTTGGCAGCAAGTCGAGGACCACGATCTGTCTGGGCACCATATAAGGCGGCACGATGGCAGCAAGCTTGATTAGCACTTCTTGCGGCGACACAAGTGCAGTTGCAGCGATGAAGGCCAGAATCTGCCCGAGTCCCCCACTCAACTTCTGGTAAATAACAGCGCACTCTCGGACCTCTGGTAAGGTGTTCAACGCTGCCTCAATCTCTTCCAACTCGATGCGGTACCCCATGTGCTTGATCTGAAAGTCTGCACGTCCCTTGAAATGGAGCCAGCCACGCGAATCTTTCTGAACCAAGTCGCCGGTGCGGTATCCGACATCCGCGTAGACCGAATGACGTGGGTTCTGGACAAAGACCTTGCCGGTGCGCTCGGGGTCGTCGTAATAGCCAAGTCCGACCTGCGGTCCACGCAAGAAAAGTTCACCAAAGCCCGGGCTTGCCGCGTCCAGCGGCAGAATTTCGTGATCGAAGTTTTGCGCCAGCAATCCCAGCGGCGCCAGACTCTGCATATCCTCAAAATCCACAGCAGAAACGGTCAGGGCAGAACAAATACAGGTGCATTCTGTCGGCCCGTACACATTTTCCAGCGCTGCGCGCGCGCCAAACATATCGTAAAGCTGCTTCAACTTTGGCTTGGGAAAGCCTTCGCCGCCAAAGATGATCTTGCGGATAGTTGGGAAATTCTGATCTGAAAGAGCTCTCGTGGTCAACAGATAAACCAGCAAAGACGGCACTGAGAACCAAATAGTGCAACATGCCTGATCAATCAGCCGAACCAACCAGCGCGTATCTCGCACCTGCTCCGGCGAAATAGGCACAAGCGTAGCCCCAGAAAAAATAGCCGAGTAAAAGTCAAAAACCGAGTTATCAAAATAGATCGGATTGACGTTAGTCAATACATCATCATGCCCAATGCCAAAGCGATCTTGCGCCCACTGAATAAGCCACAGCAGGTTGGCGTGCGACATGACCGCACCCTTGGGTATCCCTGTCGAGCCGGACGTAAACATGATGTACGCTGGTGCCCCACCACTTAAAAGCGCAAAAGGCGGGGGGGATTCATTGCCCGCTGGCACTTGCATTTGGCGCAGATGCAGTGCGTCTTGGTAGCCCAAAGCCGCCAAGTTGTCGTCAAAAGGCATCACATCAAAGGCATTAACAATCACACTGGGTTTGCAGTTGCCGACAATCTTCACTAGCCGCTCCCAAGGGCTATCCGGGTCGAGGTTGGTGTAGATGATGCCAAGCCGCAGGCACGCCAACATGGCTGCAAAAGCCGCAGGCGATTTATCATGAAACATTGCCGCGACCTGACCGCGTCGCAGCCCCTTGGCCCACAAGACCTCAGCAATGTGATCGACAAGCCGACTTAACTCTCCGTAGGTAACCTTTGCGCTCGTCGCCGGATAATAGAGAGCAATGCGCGCCTCGTGTTGTCGTACAACTTGACGAAAAGCGATGTCTAGATTCGAAACTAAGGCCACGGTCAAATCTGTTGTCTAAATCACCAGGCCACCATCTACCTCAAGCACCGTGCCGGTCAGATAGTCGTTCTCGATCACGAAGCGGACTGACTGATAGATGCTCTCCAGATCACCGAGCCGCCGCAACGGAATCTGCTGCTTCAACCGGGTCACAGTGGCCTCGCTGAGTGCGGCCTGGGTGGAAGGCGTATCAATGAAACCCGGGGCAATAGCGGCAAAACGCAAACCCATCGCACCCAGTTCCTTTGCCCATGTGCTAGTCAACGCGTTCACGCCGGCCTTCGCGGCAGAGTAGGCAGATTGCCCGGCGTTGCCATTGGCCGAAATGGAACTGATGGATAACACCAGGCCCCTGGTTCGCTTTGCCAGCATACGGTCTACAACACGGCTGGTGACGAAAAAGACGGAATCAAGATTTGCCGCCAATACCTTTCGCCAGGACTCACGTGAGTGCGCCTTGTCTCCCCTTGACAACATGTTGACCAGTGGTTCACTGTGTATGAGGCCAGCATTATTGATGAGCACAGTCGGCTCAAAACCAGTGTCAAATATGGCTTGGAGGGCCGCGTCCACTGCGACCGGGTCGGTTACATCACAGGGCCAAGCTCTAATTCGACCGGCAGACTCGTCGCGAAGCTCGGCGCAGCGCGACTCATCAATTTCCAGCACACATACTTCGACGGACTCGGTCACAAATCGGTCTACCAAGTAACGCCCAATCCCCGAACCACCGCCAGTTAACAATACGCGCGATCCCTCAATCTTCATAACTTCACTCCATGTGCCATCAGTGCAGCACGGGTATCAGCTACCGTCTTGATGTCGGCTATTTGATCACCGGTGAATTGGATTCGGTAATCCTCCTCAAGTCGGACAATGAACATCATATGCGCCATCGAATCCCAACTTGGTATATCAATGAGCGCCAGCGTGTCCAATACAGTCGCCTCCGGAATTGCGAAGACTTCAGAGAAGATTGTTTCTAGAGACATAGGATGCAATAGGATCAAAGAAAGATTAGAAACTGAACTTGACGAATAGAGCCTTGCCACACACAAATGCACATTCGATTCGATCAGCATGTTCCTGCAGCAACTCATTGCCGGTGCGGTAGGGGCCGTTCCCATGCGTCCATATGTAGTCATCGAGAATCAACCAAGAGCAAGGCAACATCTTACCCAGCCAAAGTGCGCAGTCTTTCTTGACAGAATCGTAATCGTGGTTGCCGTCAATGTGAATCACTGAGATCGACCCTAGGTAATCAACCGGGTCACCCCTCGAAGACCTAATGACGTCCCGCCTGGCATAGAGCTCAAACGCCGTACTTGAGGGGGCACGGATATGAGCGTGATCACCTGAACCAAAGGGTGCCAAGTTCACTGCAAAGCCTTCGCTTAGTACTTCATAATCCCACTCGTCGGCAACAGTTTGCAAGGCGCTGGGAGACTCGCGCTGAATGCATTCGACTGGACTCCATGGATCGATTGTTAGCAATGACCCGACGCTATATCGTCGCGCAAGGTACAACAGCACAAACGCCGACCTACCCATCAGCGAACCAATTTCAACAACGTCGCCCGATGATGCGGTCGCAAGTACGCCCATCATCGCGGCCAACTTGTCATCATTGGATTCGCCATAGATCAACGATGCTTGCTTTATGACGCCGGCTACTTCCAACAATGACAGCGATGATGCACCAGCAGCACAAAGCTCAACCAACGCCAGCAGTTTGATTGTCCGACTCATGAGTTGGCGGTGGAGTTCTATTTGCTGTCGAACTGGAGAGAATCCGATCAATTGAATGTCAAGATGCTGCACGGAAAGGAACTGCCTCATGAAAGCGTACACCGTAGAAACAGGGCAGAACAAGCGGGCTATCGATTGTTCTTTTGCGAGGGCTAGAAAAGCATGCTCAAAATCATCATGGTAAATTGATGGGAGATGACGGATATCACCAAATTGGCCACCGACGTTATCGCAGGGCACAGACGAAGCACAGACAATACGCTCTGCTCGCAAAGTTGCCGCCCCGATGTACTCGGCTGCAGCTTGCCCGACAGCCGGAAAGACAAGCGTTGCCGAGTTTTCCTCTTGATTTCGCATTATGTATCTTGGGCTACTCATTCGACCCAAGGTCACGCAGCGCTGCTTGTCTAACGACATCATCCAGCCACTGGTGCATGCTTTTCCCGGTTTTGGCGCGCGCTGCATATGCCAAACGCTTGCCCTCGGGCGTCACCCCTTCAAGTTTTCCAAAGTACCGCGTACGGTGACTGCCACCACGCACACCTGGGATTGGAAAGTCAAAGTCTGCTTTGGGCTCACCCTCTCCAACCACAAAATCAATCACAAAAAAAACACCACCGATAATCCATTCAACTCTTGTTTTGCGCGCTTGGACTGGTAGTTTTTCCAGTGGCAACGGATATGCAAACTCAGGATTAGAGTTTATTAGCACCCGAGAAAACTCTGTATCGCGCAACCATGGCGGCATGCTTTCATCGCCGACTACAACCTTTCCACCTGGTTTGGTTACCCGCGCCATTTCCGAGAAGGCACGCCTGATATCAGCAAAGGCATTGATTCCACCGAAATGGTAGCAAGCGTCAAAGCTGTTGTCTGGAAAAGGCAAATAATACCCATTGGCGAGCGCTGGTTCTGTGCGAACGGCATTGCTTCGCATCCGCTCAACATTCCTTGCCAGAAAGGATGGGGAGAGGTCCTGCACATACAGCTTACCTTGCGTACCCAGTCTTTGTGCAATGATTTCCGAGTCTCGTCCCGTGCCGGCGCCAGTTTCAAGCACTACAGACTCCGGTCGTAAATTCAACTTGTCTATCATCGCGTTGCGCACCAGCTGCTCGTCTTCGCCGTAAGTGCTAAACGTTAACGGCAGATAGCGGTCATAGCCATCAACCCGCGCTTCGGTTTGCTGCAACGATTCACGGTCAGCAGGTGGAAGCTCAAACGGATAGACCAGATTCGGAACCCCATTTGCTATCTCGAAACGATGTCCCGACGCACTGACCAACACACCTGATATCACTTCATCGCCATCGCTTACAGCTTCCGACAGTGTCAAAGAGTCAAGAGTGACAGGGTCAACATAAAAGCTTGCTTCTTTGTAGTGCACACCAAACCCTTAGTTACGTTGTTGCCAGCACCATCTTGGCGAAGTTTCGCTGATCGAAGGCGCTGAAGAGCGACAGTCAGTCTATCATCGGTCATTCAGCGCCAATACAGAAAAGAGCGGACAAAACAGGGCTCAGTTTTCGATTGCAAAGTTAGTCAAATGATGGCAACCTGAACAATCAGTAACTAAAGGATAAGGACCGTGAAGAACCTCGTTGTGTTTGGACTTGGCAAAATCGCTGACGTGGCCTTGCATCACATTCTCCGCGACGGCGCATATCGCGTAGTTGCCCTCACTTGTGATGCCGCATGGATGTCGGTCACTGCTTTGCCGAAGATTCCGCAATTCGGACTTCCAGTGATCCCGTTTGAAGACATTGAGCGTCACTACCCTCCAGAATCCGTATCAATGTTTGTGGCGATCGGTTATCACGAGCTCAACGCCGTCAGAGCGAGGAAATGTGAAGAGGCCAGGGTCAAGGGCTACGAGCTAATCAGCTATGTGAGCCCAAGAGCACACCACGGCCCTTGGCTTGAGCTGGGGCAGAACTGCCTGATACTCGATGGGGTGGGGATCCAGCCCGGAGTTCGGATCGGCAACAACGTGTCCATATGGAACAACACCTTGATTGGTCATCACTCTGTTGTTCAAGACGATTGCTGGATCGCGGCAGGCGCTACGCTAGGTGGGTTAGTCACACTTGGCGCGCGGTCATTCGTCGGACTGAACGCCACCATTGGCGGTGATCTTGCCATCGGTGAAGACTCATTCTTGGGTGCTGCCAGTCTCGTGCTCAAGAGTGCCCAGCCCAAGAGCGTATTCATTGCCCGCGGCACCGAAAAATTTCGTCTTAAGAGCGATGAATTCCTGAGGATGACGACAATGCCTGCCATAGGACCTACCAGATCTTGATGCAGCCACTACTGTCCAACGGTGAACCTTATGCTTAAGTGGAAGAAACTCGGGAACGTCTTTAATCCAACCTTGACAAGACCCAGAGTATGGATGCAAGAGTATGCACAATGCCCCACTCCATTTGTGCTCAACGATGAAGTTTTGCGCGTTTTCATCGCCTGTCGGCCTCATCGCGGTAAAGATATGCAGTACGTTTCATATCCAGGTTATGTAGATTTGGCGCGGAGCGATCTTGCACAGGTCATCGGCGTGGCAACTGCGCCACTGATTCCCCTTGGCAATCCAGGATCCTTTGATGAGTTCGGCATCATGCCAAGCAGCGCCATTCGCCATGGCAATGAAGTGTACTTGTACTACACAGGTTGGACAAGAATGTCTTCAGTTCCGTATATCGTTGGTATTGGATTGGCGGTCAGTCGGGACGGTGGTTCAACCTTTGCAAAAGTTGGTGAGGGACCGTTACTTGGACTAACTCTGAACGAACCCTACTTGGTCAATAGCCCGGCAGTACGCGTTATCGGCGACACGTGGCATATGTGGTATCTGACGGGGACAAAATGGTTGCTTGACGAAGGGAAGCCTGAAGCTGTGTTCCAGATCGCCCATGCCACATCACCTGATGGTGTTGCATGGCAGCGAGACGGCATACCGATCATCGAGGCGTTGGCACCAGACGAGTGCCAGGACATTTTCCTTCCGTTCTTTCGCGATGGTAGATGGCATGCTGTTTTTGCTTTCCGAAGACCTATTGGGTTTCGCACCGACCCGGCGTGCGCCTATCGTTTGGGCTACGCGTCATCCGGGGACTTGCTGACTTGGAGGCGTGACGATACCCAGGTTGGAATCGGCTTATCCGTATCTGGTTGGGATTCGCAGATGATGTGCTCATCCCAAGTCATTGGACTTGACGGCCGCACCTTACTGTTCTACTGCGGCAATATGTTTGGACGCGAAGGCTTCGGCGTCGCTGAAATGGAAGGGATGTCATCTTGATTTCTTAGGCCACGAGTACCTAGGCCAACCATTCCTTCAATGTCGCGCGATCATTCCACATCATCCAGTCTATGACAGACAGATCTTCGACAAAACGGAAGTGCCCCGTTCGGTATGTTCTTGGGCGATGCACATGGAAGCTGAGCTTGATCCCATTACTTGCATAGAGTTTGTCATCGAATAACGCTTTCCCACCTGCTGCATTGCGGTACTCGGTGGCACCTAGATTTTTCGAAATATGCAATGCCCATTCACCAGGCTCGCATTGATCTGGGATATCCAAAGGCAGGGCTGAAGCCACTTGGATTGCTGTGTCAATACTCAGGTAGCCGCAAACTCCTTTCAACGCAGCAGTGTTCAGTGTGGAGATGGTTTGGTAGTTTGCTCCGAGAATGTCACCTATGAGTTCTCGAACAACTTCATAGTAAGGCGCACCTACCTGGTATACCTTCAACTTATTCATGATTTCCGCCCGCCAATCCTTGCCGTTGTCTATCTCTGCATCCTTGATACGAGTGTCCAGACCGGTGTGTCGAATAGCCATCGAAAGATAAGAAGTACCTTTGTCCCGGTTAAGAATACGGTTTCTCGTTATCCAGGATTTACGCGAAAACTGAGCGATGTCAAATACGACCCATAAATCGCAGGCTGCGATCAAACGAAACTGTTCGAAATATGGAAAGAAGTATGGTTGCATTATTCCAACAATTTTCGATTCAATTTTCATATGATGCTCAACACTGATAGATTCAATTGAGTGCATCAGAGGTCAATTCAGCACAGCTAGCCCAAAACCGTGACGGCCGAATTCGTTGCCGTTGTAAAGCATGTACACGCGATCATCACATTTAAATACATGTGGATAACACAACATATCTGAATCCCAATCTCCTTCGGTGACGTCGAGAGCCATATCTGAATCGTCCCTGATCCAATTGACAAGGTCGTAAGAAAAGGCATGACCAATTCGATATGACCGCGCGCTGTTGATCCTGAAATCGGACGCATGCCGAAAACAAAAAAACATGTGAAATCGGCCACAAAGCTCTATAACACTCGGAAGAGCTTGGCATTCATCCGTGCCCAGTTTGTTGGTCAATATCTGCCTCGCCTCTTCTTTTATCCAGTTAATGCCATCACGTGAAACCGCATGACCTATTTTATAGATTCGTCCCGGTGAAGAGTCAATGGCATATTTCTTCCAGCCGAGACCGAAAACGTACCACATATGAAATGTGTTATGGTAAATCCTAACAAACGGGTCTACAACGATACAAGGTTCGCGCAAGGATGCGGCAAGGACTGGGCCATCTCCGATACGTTCAAAAGTCAAACCCTTGTCACGACTAATTGCAAGTCCAATTGCACCATCGGCAGGCACAGACACCCTCCTGTTCACACCGGAGGTGTAGCCATAAATCAAATCATCGATCTCAACTACGTTCATCGGGAAAATACCATGCTCGTCAAAACAACCAAGTTTTCCCAATTCGATAACAGTGTGCCCAGAAACGGCAATAACGTTCCGAAAGCTCTTTGTCATATCGACGAAGGCGATATGGCTCAAATACAGCCCACTGGCACTGTCAACGGATCGTGTGGAAAAATAGATTCTCACAAAATCGGCGAATACGATAACCTGAGGTGCCTGCGCAAAACTGGTGCACCCATTCATCAATTGGAATTGATGAGGATCAAAGATTTTGCCGAGCTTCGTCCAGCGCATAATCACTGCTTCATAATGAGATCAATGACAAAATCACATTGTTCGACGGTCATGTTTGGATAGATCGGCAAGCAGATCACCTCACGCGCAACTTTAGTCGCCACAGGTAGATTCGCTGCAGATGCAGACGCCAAACCCCGGTACATGGAAAATTCACTGATCAGCGGGTAGAAATATCGCCGTGCAAAGATCCCGTTATCCTGTAATTCTTGAAACAGACCGTCGCGGCTAAGTGTGTAGTCATTGCGAACCAAAATCGGAAAATAAGCGTAGCTTGCCACCCTTTCGCCTGCTGCGGACAGGCAGTCTATGCCTTTGACTCCAGACAATCCACTGCGATATCGGGTGTCAATCGCTTTCCGCTTCTGCAGCGCGGCGCCAATGCCCTTTAGCTGCAGTAACCCGAAGGCCGCGTTGATCTCGCTCATCTTGCCGTTGATGCCAGGCGCAACCACCGTCACTTCATCCACAAAACCGAAATTCTTGAGGTGGTCGACACGCAGTTTGGTCTTTTCATCAGGACAAACAATGGCACCTCCTTCAAAGGTATTGAAAACCTTTGTGGCATGAAAACTCAGGACCGAGAGATCACCATGGTTCAACACACTCCCGGCTTTGTCTTGCACACCAAATGCGTGCGCCGCGTCATAGATCACTTTTAGGCCATAGTTGTCTGCGATCTTTTGAATACTACCAACGTCACAAGGGTGCCCGTAGCAATGCACTGGCATGATGGCAGTAGTCTGCGGGGTTATGGCAGCTTCAATTTTATGAGGATCTAGGTTAAGAGTGAGCGGATCAACATCGACGAACACCGGTTTAATGCCATTCCACAACAATGAGTGCGCGGTTGCGACAAAGGAATATGGCGTCGTGATCACCTCGCCGGTTATGCGAAGAGTTTGAAGGGCGGTAACAAGCCCCAAGGTGCCATTGGTAAAAAGAGAAAGATACTTCACCCCAAGGTAATCGCACAATGCCTGCTCAAATTGCTGATGAAAGGGACCGCCATTTGTAAGCCACTTGTTAGCCCAGATTTTCTCGAGATAGGGTACGAACTCTTCCAGTGGCGGCAACAAGGGCTGCGTGACATAGACTGGTGGTATTTCCGATCGTACTTTCATTTAGGCAATCCTTGTACTATCTCTAGAAAAAATTGGATGAGGTCTCTTACGGGCTGAAGGTTTTGGTAAAGCCGATTATTATTTGACAATATTCTCGCTTGAATTTCTTGGCGTTGAACAGGATTTGTAGCAATCTGAACCGCCGTTCGAGCATAGCCTTCAACATCTTCAGCAACGCACTCTGGCAAATCAAGCATCTTGCAAAAGCCCAATCCAACCCGGCCTCGCAAGAAATCACTGGGCTTAGTTACAATCGGAGTGCCGACCGCAAAAGTGGCAATGACGGTGGAGCCAATCCCGAAATGAAATGGATCCAATACAACATCGGCGACTAGATTGGCACTAATGAAGTCGGCGTAGTCAGTTATCCAAGGTAGAAAGAGAACGCGACCCCGAACCTCATCCGAAATTGTCATTTCGAAGCGCTGACGCAACATTTCGTGCCAACATGGTAACTGATGGTCTTGAAAAAATATCACGAAGCCATTGCTGTCTATCTGCAATATGCGTTGTATTGCCTCGTCAAAATCAGGGTGAATTTTTTGGAGTTTCATAGGACACATGTAGATGTGCCCCACTGTCGGAAAGCCTAATTCGCCACGTGTCTTGAATCTGCTTGGCAATTTGGGTCGGTCAAAATGAAAAATGCCAACGGGAAAACGTATCAATTTCTCGCTGTAATGTTCATCAGCAGCCGCCACCTCCATTGAGTCGGTAGACAAGAAATAGTCCAAATTGCCAACCCCGGTGGTTACGGGGTGCCCGCCCCAAACACACTGTACCCTTGCAAGCCGGGCAAACGCCATGAAATAGCTCAGGGGTTCCATTCCAATGTCAAGGTAACAAAGAATATCGAGTTGCAATTCAGCGACCGTGCTCCGCGCCGTTTCAAGATTGGTCGACAAGTGAACGCGCGCTCCAGCAAAGTCGGAATAGCCATCCGCAGCATCAGGCGTATCTAAACGACCACCGGAAATCAGCGCGACATCGAACAGGTCACTTTGTGCAAGTGCCCCGGCGATGCCACTAAAGCTGCGGGACATTGAGTGCAAATGAACGAACTTCGACAAGAATCCAATCCGAATCTTTGTCCTGGCAGTAGGTCTGGGCAATGCGCAATGTGGCGCTTCATACAGAAGCGATGGGCATGCCTTCTCGTAGAGCTTGGCGACTTTCACCTGTAAATCCCGATCATTCAGTCCGTGGTACGCCAAATAGAAATTTGTACGCCCGGCTTCTTTCAAGGGGTCCTGAATCTGAATTGGCGCTGCAAACAGTTGATCCATGTTTTGCTCGAATTTCGCGCGGCTTTTCAGCATCTCCCGTCTGGTGCCCATAATCGGGGGCAGCAACATGGCCTGAAGCAACCCGTCGCCATTCATCCCCAATTCATAGGCTTTCTGAAAACAAGCATTGGCCTCGGAAATTTGCCCAATCTCCTCCAGTACGCAGCCAAGATTATGAATTGCCCAGGTGTAGTCTGGCTTGATCGTCAACGCGCAGCGATAGCAAGCTATTGCTTCCTCATATTGTCGAAGGTCTCGCAAGGCATTGCCCAGGCCGTTTTGGGCTTCAACAAAATCTGCTTTCAATGCCAGCGCTCGGTGGTAGGACGCCACGGCCTCATGCGGTCGACCGAGCGCCTGCAGGGCATTGCCAAGATCATTGTCCACTTCGGGGCAGTTTGGTTTGATTGCCAGCGCCTGGCGGTAGCTCGCTACCGCTTCCTCAAGTCGCCCGAGATCTCGTAGGGTGCAACTCAATGCGTTTTGTGCCTCGAGGTATCCAGGGTTGATTGCTAGCGCCCTGCGGTAGCTCGCTACTGCATCCTCGGTTTGTCCGACGTCCCGCTGGGCGTTGCCCAAGTTGTTATGCACCCCAGCGTAGTCTGGCTTGAGTCTTAGCGCTCGGTGGTAACTGGCGATCGCTTCAGCAGGTTGCCCTAGGTCACGCAGTGCATTGCCCAAGCCATTGTGGGCCTCTATGAAGTCAGGCTTTATTGCCAGCGCCTGGCGGTAGCTCGCCACTGCCTCGTTAAGTTGCCTGAGGTCTCGCAAGGCGTTGCCTAGATTACTGTGGGAACTGGCCTCATTGGGCAGGAATTTCGTCGCCTTCTGTAATGCAATCAGTCCTCCTTTGCCCTGTAGCTGCTGAGCAGCCCCAAGCAACTTCCATGCAAAGCCAGAATCCGGGCATCGCTCCAGAAGGAAGCACGCCCGGCTTTCCAATTCCCCATAGGAACCGGCATTGAACAAGGCAGCAAGTTGATTCCTTTCGGCCAGTGTCAGTTCTTTGCCCTTCGATGTCCCAACTGGCGCCGAAAGCCCTTCAAACTCACCGTGGCAACACTTTTTGTATTTTCTCCCACTACCGCAAGGGCACGGGTCATTTCTTGCAGCTTTCACATTCGCCTTCCTTGGTCGTTGTGCGGTTCGTCAAAGTTGGTCGCCGCGAGTACCTGGCAAGGAACACGCTTGAGCCCGGCATTCTTGCATGCACCACGCCTGCCTCGACTTGTTGACCATGGCTTGAAGCGTATCAGTGCGGCAGCCACCACATTGCGCCAAGAGACGCCAAAACCCCCGGTTGTTTGGCCGATCAGGGAGTGGAGCCGCCCCAGAACGCCCAGATGGAGTCAGCCCGGCAAATAAGGGCTGGCAAGGCGGCGCGAACAACGCTGGTGAGCCTGAGCGCCGCTGCCGATGCCCGTGCCAAGGTATGTGTATCGCAAGCCGACTTCGCCAGACTGCTGTGCGTGTCGGTGCGCACCATGCAGGATTGGGAGCAAGGCCGGCGCGAGCCATCGGGCGCCGCCAAGACCCTGCTGCAGATCGCAGCGCGCACGCCGGAGGCTGTCAGGCTGATGGGCTGATTGGCGCGGTCAGATTGGGTTGGTGTTGAGCAAAACAATCAAACCGGCTGAAGAAGGCATCATTCTTCTTCGGCCAGATCGCCGCGGGGTTCATGTTCGATTTCATAAGCCTCGATCAAATCGCCAACCACCGACACAAGCGAATACAGCGGGTGTCTGGCATCGTCGCGCACTACATCCAGCAGGCTATTGAGCAAGCCAGTGGTCTGGGCATATTGGGCTTCGGAATCGATGTGTGCAACCGTAGCGACCGATTGCAGCGACTGCCAAGCGGGAACCAGCCGCTGAATATCGATGACTGCATTCATTTCTTCCTCCATCTATTTCGGTCGTACTCGGCGTGGGTCATGACCGCACGCACGTAAATGCGCTGTTTGTCGTAATGAACCGCGGCAGCAATTCGGTACCGATTGCCACCCACATCAAAGACAGTGAATCCATCGACATAATCAGCGCTGGCAAATGTTTCCCCAAGCGCTGGAAATGAAGCCGCATTGCACTGTGCTGCCTTTCGAAACCAGTCTTCTAGCATCGGCTTCGATTCCGGGTGCTGTTCCCAAAAGTCTCGCAATGGCTTTTTGGAAATCACTCTCATATTGGAATTTTACCCGTTCGAGTCAGATTTCTTACCGCTGAATGGTGTTTGGGAGGTAAAGGGAGAACTCAGGTGGTGGTGTGGACCCTACGCGGCGATACACCTCGTTTAATTTCGGCCTGGAAGGCCAATCAACCGCACCGCGATGAGCAACAATTCTGACCCAATGTTTAAGCAATATGCCGATATGGATTTCACCGATGCCAAGCCGGTAGCCGATGTGCCTGCGCTGGTGCGCCTGCAAGCGACTCACGGCGGCAAGTCTCGTATCACAATGCGAGTGGACACGGCAACGCTGGCAATCTTCAAGGCCAGGGCCGAAATGACCGGCGGCAATTACCAGACTTTGATTAATGACGCCCTACGCCAATTCGCCCAAGGGCAGACGTTGGCAGAGGTGGTACGAGACACCATTCGGCAGGAACTGTCTCACGCTTAGCTCGAGGATGCCGAGCTGTTCAGCATTGGCACCTTCATGGTCGGCCAAGCTGCGCGGACAACGCTGGTGAGCCTGACCGCCGCTGCCGACGCCACGGCCAGGGTGCGTGTATCGCAGGCGGAGTTCGCCAGACTGCTGGGCGTGTGGGTGCGCACGCTGCAGGATTGGGCGCAAGGCCGGCGCGAGCCATCGGGCGCCGCCAAGACCCTGCTGCGCATCGCAGCGCGCACGCCGGAGGCGGTCAGGATGACAGGCTGATTCGGGCGATTACGTGGGGGTGGGGTGGCGCCAGCAAAGCCGTTTTATGCGTGACTCTGCACCCAGCTTTTCAACGCATCATTGATGCGGGTTTGCCAGCCTTCACCTGACGCTCTGAACTTCTCCACCACATCAACGTCCAGACGCAGCGTGATTTGTGCCTTGGTGCCGCTGCCCAGCGGTCGGCCACGACGCACCTTTGGTTTTACGTCTTCCCACTCGGCGTCAGTGAACGGCACGGCGTCGGGGTCGGCCATTGCAGCGGCCGATATTGCCGCGTCCTCCGTCGGTGTTGGCAGAATGATACCGGCTTTAAGTTTTGGCATATCGGTTCACCTCTCGGTTATTGGCTTTCCTCAAACTAATGATGCGGCGCTCAATCGGCTGCTCAGGCGGACGGTCGACAAATACGGTGACCATGAGTCGTAACCCGATGTAACCCAATGCCATCATGCGAGCCTCTCCGTAGTCACGGCGCTGGTCAGGCCAGATCAGAGCTTTCCCCCATTCAAACCCGACGACCTCGGCCAGTGACACGCCATGTTTTGCCAGATTTACCGCATCTTTCGCCTGATCGAACGTCACATTCATGGTTTATTGTAGTTATGTTTATTAAGAAGGCAAGTTCTTATTTGTAGCCAGTCCCAGTGTATTGCGCCAATCACAAGTGCATGCGGGCGTGAGCAAGAGCGCAGCGACCCCATATCCCACCAAAAGACGGTAAAAGCCCCGCCTTTTCGGGTGATCAGGGCTGGAGCAAGCCAGAATTGCCTGCTCCAGTCAATCCGGCAAATGAAGGCCGGCAAGGCAGCGCGGACAAAGATGGTGAGCCTGAGCGCCGCTGCCGATGCCAGTCAGTGTGTTGATTTCAAGACGCGCAAAAGGCAGGGTCGCCGCAACGCTTGGGAACCCCCCTCAAGCCGACATTGCTTGCCGCGCAGCCTTCGCCAGGAAGCCGCTACGGGTTGCACCGCTAGCCCGCGCCGCTTCGTCAATGTCATGCAGCAGACCCTCTGGCAAGGAGATATTGAGCCGCACGGATTTTTGACTGCTGCGAACGTCAAGCCGGGACACGTCAACATCAACCAGCATCCACATTCCCCCGGCAAAGTCGGAATTGGTTGCCAGTTCCTCGAGCGTCGTGGGCACTGGCAGGTCCATACCTTCGCCTGCACACCATACCTCGATCGCCTCTTGCACCATGCGCGGCAGGTCCTGCAAATCATCGGCTGCAGAAAAGCAACCGGGGAAGTCGGGCACTTCAACACCGTGCGAGTGGGTAGCGTCGCCAGGATGAACGTAAACGGGATACAGCATGATTATTCCTTCCAGTTCCAGCCCTCGGATGTCAATCGTTTGAATATTTCGTTGCTGGTCATAGCGTTTCAATTTTACACACAACTACACACGCCGTGTAAATTGTCCCCAGGTGACCGATTGCAGGGGCTCGACAGCTTTATCGAAGATGTTCCCGCCAAACTGGTCACCAACCATGTAGCTGACTTCGCGGCTTGCCCGGGACTCAGGGTGCAGAACCAGGTAAACAGTCACTGATGGTGACGATGGCCGGGTAGGCCATCAATCCAGCAGGGCCGCGACCCTTGCCCGGACTTCTTCCACCAGGTCATCAGGGGCTTGCTCGACCAGCGTTAGTCCGCCTTGCGACGGGTCGATCATCCGGAACTGGTGAACCAGCACCACCCCCGCCGTTTGCATACCGGCGCCCATGAGGCTGACGGAGAAGCCAGTATTGCGCGCGGCCACGCCACCTTGCGTAATGGGGCAAACGCCGATCATGCCAAGGCGGTTCAATTCTGAGTGCGTCACCACAATGGCAGGCCTTCGCCCTTGTTGCTCCGCGCCCAGCGTGGGGTCGAAACTGGCCACAACAATGTCGCCACGCTGCCAGACCCCGCGGCTCACACTGGAACCTCCTGGCCCGAGTTTGGCATGTTGTCCCATGCCTTATCAATCAGCAAGGGCTCGTCGCCTTGCATGGCCAATAGCTCTTGCAGGCTGTACTTGCGCCGACTCATGGGCGAAATGATCAAACACCCGGAGTCAAATTCAAAACTGACCTTGTCACCGGCGTGCAAGCCAGTGGACTTTGCAAGCGCCTGCGGAATTGTCACGGCAATGGAACCCCCGGCAGCGCGAAGTGTGGATATGTGCATGGTTTTCCTCGGATACTAAAACGTAGCACTTAGTGTAACTAGAATCGCCATGAACCTCTTCAGAACCTGCAGACCATGGACCGGCATTGCTGACGAATGCCCGCTGCAGCGCAGTGGTTCGGCAAGGCAGCGCGGACAACGCTGGTGAGCCTGACCGCCGCTGCAGATGCCCGCGCCAAGGTGGGTGTGTCGCAAGCAGAATTCACCAAGCTGCTCGGCGTGTCGGTGCGCACCTTGCAGGATTGGGAGCAAGCCTGGCGCGAGCCATCGGGCGGTGCCAACACCCTTCTTTGCATCGCAGCCCGCACGCCGGAGGCTGTCAGGCTGATGGGCTGATTGGCGCGTTTAGTTCGAGGCCGGGTGGCGCCAACCGGCGGACTCAGGTCTGGGCAGCCTGTTCAAGCGCGCGCGCGGCCCACTGGTTGAGGCTTTGCCCGCTGGCCTGTGCTGCGATCAGGGCTGCGCTGCGCACCTCGGGTGCTACCCGCAGCATGAGTTTGCCGCTGGCAGGTTTTTCAGGTCGTTTGCCGATCTTTGCGCAAGTCTCGAGGTAATCTTCAACGGCTTCCTGTTCACGGTGTTACCTGCTATTCCATCCGCGCCCATTCCAGCGAGACTGACCTGGGCCTGGCAAAAAACCGCCGCGGGGTCTTTGCATGTTTGTAGTCTGTGCTTGTACAGCCATTTGTGCATACAATATGCAACATGGAGATTGAGTTCGACCCTGAAAAGGCTGCTGCAAATCCACTGAACCACGATGGCGTGACCTTTGGAGAGGCAAAGCAAGTGCTGCTCGATCCGTACGCGCTCACGCGGGAAGATTTCGACAGCACCGGAGAATCACGTTTTGTCACCTTGGGGATGGGAGGTAAAGGGAGAACTCTGGTGGTGGTGTGGACCCTACGCGGCGATACACCTCGTCTAATTTCGGCCTGGAAGGCCAATCAACCGCAACGCAGACGCTATGAGCAACAATTTTGACCCAATGTTTAAGCAATATGCCAATATGGATTTCACCGATGCCAAGCCGGTAGCCGATGTGCCTGCGCTGGTGCGCCTGCAAGCGACTCACGGCGGCAAGTCTCGTATCACAATGCGAGTGGACACGGCAACGCTGGCAATCTTCAAGGCCAG
>CANNRR010000054.1 GCA_947508055.1 Burkholderiales bacterium | reverse complement strand
GCTTCTGGTGCCTGCGCTGCGCTGGCTGCCGCCACCCGACACCAGTGGGCTCACCACCAGCGGCAACAAACTGCAAGACAAGCCTCCGAGTCCGCTGTATTTGCGTGTGTTTATGGCCGCCTACTTTTGCGCGGGCTTTGGCTATGTGGGGCAATCTGGTGTTTTTGGCCATTGGGCTAGGGGCAGCACCGGCCTGCATCAATTGGGATTTGATAGCCCGGCGCACCGGTGACTTGAATGCGCTCATTCTGGCCGCCGTGCTGCAGGTACTGGGTATATTGCTTCCGGTCCTGGTGCTGAGCATGGCCGGGCGCTACTACCCCACGATGCCCGCCAAGATGATGGGCAAGATGACGCTTTCCTATGGCGTGGCGCAAATCATCGGCCCAGCCCTCACCGGCATGATTGGGGCCCAGTTTGGCAGTTACAACGCTGGCCTGTATGTCGCTGCCAGTGTCATGGTTCTCGGCACCGGACTATTGTTCGGGCTCAAGGCGGTGGAGCGGCGTGATGTACGGTGTGTGGCGGGCTAGCCTTGGGTGATCGACTGTTCTGGTTCGCCCGTTATCTCTTCGTAAACAGAAACACAAGGCAGGATTACCTGGCAAGTAACTCCACCATCCGAATTGTTGCGCAATGAGATAGTGCCCTGGTGACGCAAAACGATGGCGCGGCTCAGAGGAAGACCAAGACCAGAGCCTCCGCCGCCATTGTGTGTGCGGGTGCTCTCATAAAACGGCTCGAATACGGCAGTAATCTCTCTTTCGGGAATTCCACAACCTTGATCCGTCAATTGGAACGAGATCGCAGGTACCGTTTCCGATGAGCGTTTGGTGCTGAGTACCGCATCGGTAATGAGAAGAGTGGTAGTTGCCCCCGCTTGTGAATAGCGCACGGCGTTTCCCATCATGTGCTCAAACACTTGCCGCAAGAGCACGGGGTCACCCCAGAAACTGTTGGTGGCCTGCAGGTCCAGTACCATCCGTTGGCCTGACTTCTTGGCCATGAACTCCGTAACTGAACCGATCGCCATGGCAAACGGCGCCAACTCAATCTCTTGCATGGACTCATGGGTTCCGCCGATGTGCTCATTCCACGCTTTATCTGCAATTGCCAGCAGGGATTCGACCATGTTGTGCAGACGCAAACCAGCCGCATGTATGGTGTCGAAATACACCAGCATCACATCAGGCGGTGCTTCATCAACCATCACCCTTCCCAACTCACCATACCCAATAATCATCTGCAGAGGTGCGCGCATTTGTTGACTCACGTTAGCCATAAACCGAGTCTTTACAGCGTTGGCACTCTCTGCCTCTGCGCGGGCTGTGGCGAGTTCAAGGGTACGGGCGTGAACGCGCGCTTCCAATTGCGCACGGTACTTGGCCAGCTTTCTGATGTAGACAACAAGCAGGCAAAGCAGGACCATGGTCACAACTGCCAGAAATACAGCAATCTGGTAGTAGCTGAAGCTTTCCCTTGTGACATGGACAATTTCATGCTTGCTCCATCGATCTTGAATTGCAGTTCTGGAGCCGTCTTGATCGATCAACCGCAACCCGGCATTGATCTTGTCGAGCAACTCTCTGTTGCCTTTGCGCACAGCAATAAATGATGTACTGGATTCGACAGGTTGGCGCAGTGCCACAAGGCTCGTTGTCCCCCGCTTTGCCAGGGCAAATTCGCCCGCCCATCGCTCGGTGATAAAGGCATCAATTTCATCTCTTTCAAGAAGGTCAAACCCTGCATTGATATCGACGACAACTTGCTGATGAATTTGAGGATGCCGGTCTAACAGCGACTTTGTGTGGCCTCCTTTTTCAAGCCCCACCTTTTTGTTCGCCAGAGTGTCGACGTTGTTGATATCGACTCGAATCGTCTTTCTGAAGATTACGAATTCAGACTGGAGCAGCGGTTCAGAAAAATCGTAGAGGATTTCACGTTGGGGGCTTTTGTTGATCAGGACAAGTGCATCCCCATCACCCGCTCTTACCTGATCCTGCGCCTTCGTCCACTCGGTCGCAACAAATTGGGCTTGGATCTTGGCTCTTTGGATGACCGCGTTTGTGAGGTCGACGCCCAGCCCTACAGTTGCACCGTTCTCTTGATAAATGAACGGCGGGTAATGGGCGTTACCCAAAAACACGTAGGAAGACCGCTCTGCGGAAGTCGCAGAATGCGAAAAAGCCAGGAACACGACAATTATGGCGAAAACGATGCGGCTGGTTAGCATGGCACCTCCAAGGAGACATAGTAACGACTCACTGTTACAAACACGCTTACAGCGTGGTCCAAGCCTGCCTTTCCAACGTCTTGATCCGCTCCACACACGCAGGTGACCGCCACGAATGATGCTGTCCCAATATCCAGAAATCAGGGCGTCGATTGCATATGAAATGGAACTCTAGACCTTACAGGTATTGCGTGTACAGCTATCGAATAGCTAGCAATTTACGATGCCTCAGGTTGTGAATGTAGCTTGCCATAGGCCGCCAGCAGGCGCTGGTGCAGTTCGCAACCCACCAGGCTCAGCCCGGGCGAGGGTTCGCCAAAGAAACGCAACTCGCCGTTGAGCAGCGAGCGGGCTTGCTGCAAGGTCTGGGCGCTGTAAATGCTTTGCAGGCCTGCTTTGAAGTGCGCAACGTCGGCATGGGCGTCGAGTTGTTGCAGGGTTTCAATGCAGGCGTATATCTGGCTGCGCGCGGGGTTGACCTGGCCGAATTGGCGTACCCATTCGCAACCCTCGGCGGTTGCCGCTGCGTCGGCAATGCTCAGCGCCAGCAGGGTTTTTAGCTCGCCCACACGCAGGTCTTTCCAGAACGGGTTGTCGCCCGGGGCCAGACCAATCAGCGCGGCCACCAGGCGGTCATCGGTCAGGCCGCTCTCATTCAGGGTTTCCAGCAAGTCGCTGCACTCGTCGTGGTCCAGGTCGCTCAGGTTCAGTATCGCTTCGCGGATGCCGTTGGCGATGCTGTTGTTTTCCCACTCCAACTCGTCCACCGGGTATATCTCGGACATACCGGGCACGATGATGCGGCAGGCGTACACGCCCAGGTGCTGGAAGTCGGCCACGTAAATGTCAAAGCCCAGTTGGTGAATGGCGGCCACCGACCATGTGTAGTCTTCGCCCGTTGTGCTGCTGAAGTTCCAATCGTGAAACGGAAAGTTCGGCTGGCTGCTTAGAAAATTCCAGTGGATCAGGCCGCTGGAGTCTACAAAGTGAATTTCAATGTTGGGCGAGCTGGCAATCTCTTCCATGTCAAAGCCCGGTGCGGGGAAGCCGCCCAGCGCATCCAGCGCACGGCCCTGCAGCAGCTCGGTCAAGGCGCGCTCCAGCGCAATCTCGAAGCGCGGGTGCGCGCCAAAGCTGGCAAAACAGCCCTGGTCGTTCGGGTTGAGCAGGGTCACGTTCATCACCGGGAACTGGCCGCCCAGCGACGCGTCTTTCACCAGAATGCCAAAGCCCGCGTCACGCAGGCCCTGAATGCCCGCGGCAATGCGTGGGTAGCGGTCGATCACGTCCTGCGGCACATCGGGCAGGCAAAGGCCTTCGCTGATGACACGGAACTTGACGTATCGCTCAAATATTTCGGACAGCGCCTGGGTGCGTGCCTCGGGTGCCGTGTTGCCAGCCGACATGCCGTTGCTCACATACAGGTTGCCAATCAGGTTGACCGGAAAAAAAGCGGTCTTGCCATCGCGCTCGCGCACATAGGGAATGGCGCAAATGCCGCGCTCGTGGTTGCCGGAGTTGAAATCCACCAGTGTGTTGGCGTCAATCGTGCCGCGCGGGTTGTAAAACACCTGCAGTTCCGGTGTCAGCAGGTCGGCGGGCCAGGCACCGTCGTCGCTGGGTTGAAACCACTGCTCCTGGGGGTAGTGCACAAAGGCGCGGCCATCGCCTTCGGCGTATTCACGGCCCAGGTAGTAGTGGTTCCAGAAATAGTTGCACGACAGACGCTCAAAAAATTCACCTAACGCGCTGGCCAGGCAGGCCAGTTTGGACGCGCCCTTGCCGTTGGTGAACATCAAGGGGCAATCGCGGTCGCGCACATGCACCGACCAGATGCCGTCTATGGGGTTGAGCCAGGAACGCTCTTCGACATGGAAGCCCAGCGCGGCGAGCTTGCCCTGCATGGTGGCTATGGTGCTTTCGAGGGAGGCATCTTTGCCGACGATGAAGCTTTGTGTTTGCATGGGGTCATTTCGGGGTGCTTGCCGGTTTCGGCGGTCGCTGATTATCGGCGGGGAAGGTTCAGACCGGATCGTGCTGGCGCGCTAGACTTGCGGCATGAAACATTGGCTCAGCTTCCCGTTGGTTCAAATTGCACTGTGCACGGCCTGCTATGGGCTGGTGGGATATTGGTTGGGCAAATATATGTTGGTGTTCACCGCTCCGGCATACGGCGCTGCCATCGCTCGTCCGGTGATTAACCTGATCGCAAATTTTCGCCACGGCATGCGCGCACGAGTGTGGCTGCCGGTACACGGAACGCACTACGTATTCAAAGACACCACCATTCATGTGCTGGAGGACGAAGACAACTGGCGCTGGTTGCCGCTGGCTGACGTCGAACAGGTACTGGGTCGCAAGCTCAATGCACGCCTACTGGCCGTCACCTACCCAGACCGCTTGTTGCTGGCAGGCAAGCCTGCACGCATGCACATGCGCGACGAGGCGCTGATTGAGCACCTCTCAAAGCTGAGCGATCCGAACGCGCTGCGCTTCAGAACCTGGCTGGATCGCAATGTTGCGTTGCCGGCACGACGGATTCGCCAGCGCGCGGCGGGTCAGGCCGTTGATTCATTCTGAGGGTCAGTCAACTGGCTCCGTAATTCGGTCTTGAGGAACTTTTGATGTTACTCGGGTTACCCGTGCACTGTTGCCTCTAAACGACGAATGGCAGCCCCCACTTCATCGGACGAGTGGGCCAGTTGTGTATCGTTACTGAGATAGGCTTCCGCCAACTCGTACTGTTTCTGGTTGATGACTTCGGCCACGGCACCGGCCAGCAAGTGAAATTCCTTGTGGTGCATCAAAAGGCTTTGAAACTCCGGTTTCCCCCAATGGAGTCTCTGACCGTCAGCGTAAAGCCACTGGCCCAAATCGCAGCAGTCATCCCTGGCAATGATGGAGGTGTCTATCGTCTCTTGGGCCTTCACCGCACCGTGCAATTGCTCTTTCCACTTTTGGTGCGAGTCGTAGGCGCTCTCAAGGGTCATCGTACCGGCCATTGGGTCTATGTTTTGTTTCATGGCGCAATATTAGTACCATTCTCTGTGCCGTTCCATCAACACTAGAATTCACACAATGACACCACAACAGTTGTATCAGCAAAAACGCATGTCTGCCACCGACGCGGTGCGCCTGGTCCGTAACGGCGACGCCATCATCGTGCCCACCGGAGTGGGTGAGCCGCCCACCTTGTTGACCGCACTGTCCGAGCAGCGACGCGATTTTTCGGATGTCAAGGTTTCGCAGATATTGGCTATGCGCAAGTACGGCTACATCGACCCGCAAACGGTTGACCATGTTCGTCATGCGGCCTTCTTTTTTGGCGGGGCTACGCGGGCCGGCGGGCAAGAGGGCTGGATTGATTTCATACCCAACTATTTTTCGGAAATCCCCCTTCAGATCGAACGCGGTCAAATTGCTGCGAATGTGGTCTTTTCGATGGCGTCGCCCATGGATGCGCATGGTTTCTTCTCGGTCAGTCTGGGTGCCGACTACACCATGGCCGCTATTGCCAAGGCACGTGTCGTGGTGCTGGAAGTCAATCCCAATGTCCCATTCGCGTTTGGCAACTGCCATGTGCATATCTCCCAGGTTACGGCGTTGGTAGAAAATGACCACCCGGTGATGGAGGTTGGCCTGCCGAAAATTGGGCCTATTCAGGAGGCCATTGGCAAATATGTTGCCGACATGATTGATGACGGCTCCACCCTGCAAATTGGCTATGGCGGAATCCCGGATGCGGTGGTGATGCAACTCACCAGCAAGCACGACCTTGGCATTCACACCGAAATGATTGGTGACGGTATTTTGACCCTGGTGGAGAGCGGTGCCATTACCAACCGGCGCAAGAATTATTTGCCTGGCAAGACAATCGCTACGTTTGCACTGGGCTCCCAAAAGCTGTACCGCTACATGGACCGCAATCCGGCGCTGGAGATCCATCCGGCAAGCTTCACCAATGACCCGTATCTTGCCGGACTGAACGACAACCTGGTTGCCATCAATGCCACGCTGCAGATCGACTTTCAGGGACAGTGCGGGTCAGAGAGTCTGGGCCACTCACCCTATTCGGGGACCGGCGGGCAGTCAGACTTTGTGCGGGCCGCCAATCGGTCCCGCGGGGGCAAAGCTTTCATCGTCGTGCCGTCCACTGCAAAAAACGACACAATTTCACGTATCGTCCCGACTCTCACGCCCGGAACCCATGTCAGTACCAGCAAGAACGATATCAACTACGTGGTTACCGAGTACGGTGTGGCGCAGTTGCGGGGCAAGTCGATGAAGCAGCGCACGCTGGAGCTGATTGGCATTGCGCACCCGAATTTTCGTGCGGAACTGACCGAACAGGCCAGGCGGATGCGTATTCTTTGAAGCGCTACCAGGCGTAGGTGATCGTGACCGGCGCGTGGTCCGAAAACTTCTCGTCCTTGTATATTTCCACGGACCGAGCACCGACTGCCAGCGCTGGAGTTGCCAGGTGGTAGAAGCTCGCACAAAAAACCCACATTTTCCAGCCAGTTGGTCCTAGCTTTGAATGGTCAGAAAGTTTATCGCACTTGATTTCAGAGCAACGTCGGTCTTTGGCCCCTGATCAACAAATCCACATACCCGGTCAAGACCCGATCGTCATCATCATTTGCTGATTCCGGGCTCCACAAATTCAATGCGGCCCGATGCAATTGAGTCACTGACCAAAGGGTGAGCCGTGCGAAGGCTAAGGCGCATCAAAATGCATCGCCAGAGAAAACCAAATAAACTGTTTACAAAAAACAATTCTAGTCATAAAATCAGTTTTTTTGATTGGATGGAAAATGAGCGCGAAGGCAATCATTGAACGTTTTGGTGGCCAGACTGCTCTGGCAAAGTTACTGGGAAGGGGGCAAAGTACCATCGGATATTGGGCAAAGTCTGGTGTTATTCCCGCGAAGTGGCATCGCCCATTGCTTGATTTGGCGTTGCAACGGGGTGTGCCATTAAGCCCGCACGATTTTTTAGCTGACTCCAGTCAGCAAGGGCGCAACCCGGAACCCTTCGAAAGCTCGCTGCCGAATGTTGCGCAGCCAGAGACAGAGTTAGACGCCTCTACGGCACAAACAAATTCTCCGTTTCTTTTTTACACAAGTGGTGATCGCTCTATCAAGATCCAAGTCATGGTGGAGGATGAAGCAGTTTGGGCCTCCCAGCGTGGTATGGCAGAGATCTTTGATGTTGAGCCCAACACCATCAACTACCACCTAAAAGAGATATTTAGCTCAACTGAATTGGTTGAACAAACAGTTCTTCGAAATTTTCGAGTACCTGCCGCTGACGGAAAGAACTACGACACCAAGTTCTACCACCTTGATGCCATCATTTCTGTTGGATACAGAGTGAACTCTATCCAAGCAACGCAGTTTCGCATCTGGGCAACCAAGGTCCTGAAGTCTTACCTGATCAAGGGGTTTGCTTTGGACGAGGACAGGCTCAAGCAAGGCAAGCAGCTCTTCGGCAAAGACTACTTCGATGAGCTGCTTGAAAAGATCAGGGAAATACGTGCTTCGGAGCGTCGTTTTTACCAAAAAATAACCGACCTCTATGCGCAATGCAGCATCGATTACGACAAAGACTCGCCGATCACGCAGCAGTTCTACGCACACGTACAGGACAAGCTCCATTACGCCATCCATGGGCACACATCTGCCGAGATTATTAAATTGAGGGCGGATGCCACCAAACCCCATATGGGTCTCCAAACCTGGAGCAACCAAGGGCGCGGTGGGAAGGTCACCAAACTGGACGTGACTGTCGGAAAGAACTATCTCACAGAGAGTGAGCTGTCGGATTTGAATCGTCTAGTTTCAATGTACTTGGACTGGGCTGAAAACTTTGCCCGTCGGCAGATGCCGATGCAAATGAAGGATTGGATAACAAAGCTAGATGGCTTCTTGGAGTTCAATGCATACTCTGTATTAAGTAACTATGGTGGCATTCGTCGTGACAATGCCGTCAAAGCCGCAGTGTCCGAATATGAAAAATTCCGCGTCGTTCAGGATGTGGAATATCGGTCCGATTTTGACGAAGTCGTTGATGCAGTCAAAACCAAGCAACGACTTCCCAAGACTGTGGAGTGAAAGAAAAATGGCAAAACCAGTCCAACTTTCGAATGGGCGTTCGTGGCATACACAAAGCGCTGCCAAGGCGCACTTCAAGGAAATTCTGAATCGCCATGTCGATGGACAAAGAGTCATCGCTCCCGTAGATCACAGTGATCTTCTAGCACTGCTAGAAGCCTACGGTCATGAAATTCTGGAGCATGCAAAAAAGTCTGGTTCAGGGGTGGCTCATTTCTTTAGGGATCGTGACCAGGAGCACAATGGTCTAACGTCTTGCTTTTATGTCAAGCGTACTGACGGCAAACTTCGCAAAGTTGACAGAGAGCGAAGTTGTATCCCGCCTTCACGAGACTCCCAGAACGACGGAGCGTTGGATGGCTGGCGAGCCCACCCGTGAGTTGCAGTGGCCTTTCCGTTCGACCGTATTGCAGGTTCTTGGCGGCAACAGCGGAAGGGAGCAGCACTTGCCTAAAGATGTGGACCAACTCACCGGCTGGCTGACCTTCGCCGTCGCCTTCCAGTCGCTGGACGTCGAGACCCGTGAGCTCGTTCGACGGGATTTCGAGCTGCGGCGACAGCATCCATGGTCCATGGGTGAGTTCATGACCAAGCTGACACACCAGAGCCTGGTTGCAGGTGCACTGCCGATTCGCGAGCTGGCGATTCCGCTGCTCACCCGAATCGAACAGCACTTTTCGGTGGATCAAAGAAATCTCGATGCCGCACAAAGTGACCTGAACAGCTTTCAACATCTCATCGAGCAGGAATCCCCGCATTGGCGACGTTCCTATCAACACATCCACGATTGGTTCGCTGGGAGATTGGCCGCGATTCAGGGCCGCGAGACCGACGCGATGGACTTCTATGCAAAAGCGGTTGAGGGCGTGTGGTGGTTCGGTGGCCCGAATCAACTGCCTATGCTGAACGAGGCGTTGCTTTATGCAGTAGGCGTGGGCGACAGCGTCGCGGCCAAGCACTACTGGGACAAGACATTCATGCTGGGCCTCAACCGTTGGCCGAAGCGACCACTCGATGAACAAGAGCGCCGCAGGCTGGCCTTTTCATTCGAGCGTCAGTTCTCGCCCCAGAAGGCGAAGGATCGAATTCCGCCACCTGTTGAATTCATCTTGAGGGACGCCCCCTTTGAACTCAGCCAGGAGCAGTTGAAAAATCCGAACCGGAAGGTGAAACACGCCGAAGGGCGCACGCGACGTACGCCATTGATGGATGCCGCAACCGGCGCTACAAGGTCGAACCTCATGATCTGTCCGAATGGACGCCAACCCTGTTCGCTGCGCAGGTCGGAGACCTCGACATCTTCAAATCTTTGATTGAGCATGGCGGGGACCCCGACTTACTGTTGATGCAGTCGTCCACGCTCGAACGGTATGACGCGCTGTGGGTCGCAGTGGACCACGGGCGCCATGCCATCGTCGATTTCCTTGTGAAGCGCGCTAGTGGTTCAAGGAACGGCTAAGTAGTCCTCCGACTTTTCCAGAATTCGGTTCGGCTTCGTGTCGGGACTTTGCAGGGCCAAAAACAGATCCTCCAGTTGTTGCATCAACAGGAGGGTTTTCATGCGCTACTGCCGGGACAAACAGATTGACAAGTTGGTCGCAGACCTTGTGCGGGAAGGTTGGCGGTTCAGCCGAGGCAAGCACGGCAAGCTGCGCACCCCATGTGGCAGAGGGTTTGTGACGGTCCCCAGCACACCGAGCGACCACCGAACATTCCAGAACCTCTGTCGAGACATACGCAGGCAAGTCTCCGCACAACGAGACTATGGAAGGTAACTTTAACGGGCGCGCACTGTTAGCTTCAGGGGATGTGGCGGGTTTCCGACGAGTGACCGCAATCGCTCTTTACGGATCTAGGATTTTCTCCAGACCTGTCACTCAATTTCCCCACTGGCCGCTGACTAAAAACCGCGCTCAACCGCCATTTGAGCGCAGTTTTCGCTCGCCGCTAACAAGGCAAGCTTCGTTGTTGTAATTTGATAGAACAGTGCACAAAATACCTGCATTCTTTTCGGTTCAACGCCTTTTTGAGTAAAAACAGGTAACAAGCTCACAAGGACAAGTCGTAATCCACTGTCAAAGGGGCATGGTCACTGAATCGCTGCTCTTTATAAATTGACGCTGTGCGAGCGAGCGTAGCAACACCGCGAGTTGCTATCTGATAGTCCAGTCGCCACCCCACGTTGTTGGCATAGGCCTGCCCACGGTTACTCCACCAGGTGTAGCAAGCGTCGGTGGTGTCGGGCTCCAGTTGGCGGTACACGTCGACAAGGCCACCCTCGCTGGTCAGGCGTGTCATCCAGGCGCGTTCTTCGGGCGTGAAGCCGCTGTTCTTCTGGTTGCTGCGCCAGTTCTTCAGGTCGATTTCTCGGTGGGCGATGTTGATGTCGCCACAGAGGATGAAATCGCGCCGTGCCCTGAGCTGCTGCAGGTGCGTATACATCGCATTCAGAAACCGGAACTTGGCTTGCTGGCGCTCCTCACCTGAGGAGCCACTAGGAAAGTAGGCGCTGATGATGGAATGTTTGCGTGTCGGGGTGTCAAAGCGCAGTTCCACATAGCGCCCTTCGCCGTCAAACTCGCCGCCGTCAAATCCGACGATGACGTCGCAGGGTTCCAGGCGGGTGAAGGCAGCCACGCCTGAGTAGCCTTTTTTATCGGCAAAGTGAAAATGGCCCTTGAGCCCCGCCAGGGTTTCGAATTTGCCGACTACATCGGCCGCCTGGGCCTTGACTTCCTGCACGCAAATACAATCAGGCTTGGCTTTGACAAGCCAGGCTTCCAGACCTTTGCTGGTGGCCGAGCGTATGCCGTTGAGGTTGAGGCTGGTCAATTTGAACAAGGAATTTTTCATGTCGAATCGCGACTCTTTGGCACTGAATTTTGTGCAATTTGCAGTGGAGTGCGGAGTGCTGCGCTTTGGCGCTTTCAAGACCAAGGCGGGGCGAATGAGTCCGTACTTCTTCAACGCGGGCTTGTTTGACGATGGTGCCAAGCTGGGGCGTTTGGCCGAATTTTATGCCGAGCGGCTGCTCGCCAGCGGCATCGAGTTTGATATGGTTTTTGGCCCTGCCTACAAGGGCATTCCGCTGGGCGCAGCGTTGACGGTAGAGCTGGCCCGACGCGGACGTAACGTGCCTTTTGCCTACAACCGCAAAGAGGCCAAGGACCATGGCGAAGGCGGCACTCTGGTGGGCGCGCCACTGAAGGGCCGCGTGCTGATTGTGGATGATGTGATGTCAGCCGGCACCGCCACACGCGAGTCGATTGCCATCATTCAGGCCGCTGGTGCCACGCCGCATGCGGTGCTGATTGCGCTGGACCGCCAGGAGAAAGCGATCGAAAATGGGCAAGATGTGCCGTACAGCGCTGTGCAGTTTGTGCAGCGACAGTTGGGTTTGAAGGTTTGTGCGATTGCGAAGTTGGGCGATTTGATGCAATATCTGTCCGGTCGCAGTGACGGAAGTTTGGCCCAAGAGCATCAGCAGGTGCTGGCCTACCGTGAGCGCTATGGAGTGGAGGAAGGATAACTATGACAACATCGAGGTGGGTTATTGCAGCGGTTGGGGTAACCTTGGCCAGCGTGTGTGACAGTGGGTGGACGCAAGTGCCGCCGTTCGTCGGGGGTGTCTATACCTGCACAGACGCTAAAGGGCGCAAGCTGACGGCGGATCGCCCTATTCCAGAATGTACCGACCGTGAACAAAAGATTCTGAACCCTAGTGGCACTGTCAAAGCCAAGGTCGGTCCTACCCTGACGGCTCAGGAGCGCGCCGACCTGGAGATCAAAGAGAAACGCGAGATTGAGGAGCGGGGCCGCACGGCTGACGAGAAACGGCGTGACCGTGCTCTATTGACGCGCTACCCCAACAAGGGTGTTCACGACCAAGAGCGTCAGGAAGCTATGGCACAAATTGCGGTTGTTATTCAGGCCGCCAAGAACCGTCTGGAGGAACTGACCAAGCAGCGCATTGTCGTCGATGAAGAAATGGAGTTCTACAAAAAGGACCCCAGCAAGGCGCCCGCTTATGTGCGCCGCCAGCAGGAAGAAAACATCCAGAGCCAAGCCGTGCAACGGCGGTTTATTGGCGAGCAGGAGGGCGAAGTCAAGCGCGTGAACGCGCGCTTTGATGATGAACTGGTTCGCTTACGCCAACTCTGGACCACCATCGCGCCTTCGCCTAGCAAGTGACGCGGACTTTGATCGGCTGAGGACATGGCCGCACCGCGCAGTGGTCTATCCTGAAGATATCAGGTGCCCAGCTTGTTGCGCAGCAGGTCGTTCACTTGTTGTGGGTTGGCCTTGCCTTTGCTGGCTTTCATAATCTGGCCGACCAGTGCATTGAGCGCTTTTTCGTTGCCCGCTTTGAACTCCGCCACGTTTTTGGAATTGGCTGCGATGGCGTCGTCGACGATCTTCTCCAAGGCGCCGGTGTCGTTCATCTGCTTGAGGGCCTTGGCTTCAATGATGGCGTCTACATCGGATCCTTCGCCGCACCACAGTGCATCAAACACCTGACGTGCCGCGTTGTTGGAGATTGTGTTGTCTGAGATCCGGTGAAGCAAGGTTGCCAATTGTTCTGGCTTTACGGGTGCAGCTTCAATGCCGATGTCTTCGGCGTTCATGCGCCGAGATACCTCGCCCATGATCCAGTTGCTGGCCAGTTTGGACTGACCGCAGTCCTTGGCTGTTTCTTCAAAATAAGCGGCCGTGGCCTTGCTCTGGGTGAGTTGGGTTGCATCGTAATCCGGCAAGCCGTAGTCGCGTACAAAACGCTGGGCCATGACCCGAGGCAATTCGGCCATCAGCGACCGTACTTGCTGAATCCATTGCTCCGAAATGCATAGCGGTGGCAAATCCGGGTCGGGGAAGTAGCGGTAATCCGCCGCATCTTCCTTGGTCCGCATGGCACGCGTCTGGCCGGTGTCGGGGTTGAATAACACGGTGGCTTGCTCAATCGCGTGGCCGTCCTCAATCTGCGCGATCTGCCAGCGCACTTCATAGTCCATGGCCTGCTGCATGAACTTGAAGCTGTTGAGGTTTTTGATTTCGCGACGGGTGCCCAGAGGACCGCCCGGTTTGCGCACCGACACATTGGCGTCACAGCGAAACGAGCCTTCCTGCATGTTGCCGTCACAGATGCCGATCCAGGTGACGATCTTGTGTAATTCCTTGGCATAGGCCACGGCCTCGGTGCTCGAGCGCATGTCGGGCTCGGTCACAATTTCCAGCAGCGGCGTGCCTGCTCGGTTTAAGTCAATGCCGGTCTGGCCGATGAAGTCTTCGTGCAGGGATTTTCCTGCGTCTTCTTCCAGATGCGCGCGTACCAGACGCACCGACTTTTTCTCGGCCACGCCATGGACTGAGGGCATGAAAAACTCGACCGCGCCGCCTTGCACCACCGGAATCTCGAACTGGCTGATCTGGTAGCCCTTGGGTAGGTCGGGGTAGAAATAGTTTTTGCGGGCAAAGATGCTTTTGGGTGCAATGTGGGAGCCTACGGCTAGGCCGAATTCGATCGCGCGCTCGACGGCTCCCTTGTTCATCACCGGCAGCGTCCCTGGCAACGCCAGGTCCACGGCGCAGGCCTGGGTATTGGGCTCGGCACCAAAGGCGGTAGAGGCGCGCGAAAAAATCTTGGACTGGGTGGAGAGTTGGGCATGGGTCTCGAACCCGATCACCACCTCGTAGCCCATGACCAGGGGAGAGCTTGTTGTCGTGTTGCTTGTCATGTTCAGAATCCTGCGGGGCGCTCTGCGTGGAAGTTGGTTGCTTGCTGGAAGCGATGTGCCGCATTGAGCAGTCGCGCTTCCTGGAAATAGTTGCCCAGCAGTTGTATGCCAACTGGCATACCGCCTTCACCAAAGCCTGCCGGAACGCTCATGCCGGGCAGACCGGCCAGCGACCCGGGCAGCGTAAAGATGTCGGCTAGGTAGTTGGCTACCGGGTCGTCGGACTTTTCGCCGATCTTCCATGCCACGGTCGGAGCGACGGGGCCGGCGATGACGTCGCATTCCTGGAATGCGCTTTGGAAGTCGTCAGCAATCATGCGACGAATCTTTTGCGCCTGCAGGTAGTAGGCGTCGTAGTAGCCGTGCGATAGAACGTAGGCACCGATCATGATGCGGCGCTTGACTTCATCGCCAAAGCCTTCAGCCCGGGTCTTTTTGTACATGTCCGCAAGATCGGTGAAGTTTTTCGCTCGGTGACCAAATTTCACGCCGTCAAAGCGACTCAGGTTGGAACTGGCTTCGGCGGGCGCAATGATGTAGTAGACCGGGATAGACAGTTCAGTGCGTGGCAAGCTGATGGTTATGAGCTTGGCGCCAAGTCTTTCATATTCCTTCAGCGCGCCATCAATGGCAGCACGGACGTCGCTGGCCAGACCGTCACCGAAAAATTCTTTCGGAATGCCGATTCGCAAACCTTCGATTGAGTCGTTGAGCTTGAGCGAGAAGTCTTCTTCTGGGACATCCAGCGAGGTCGAATCCCGGTCAGGGTCAGGGCCGCACATGGCAGACAGCAACAAGGCGCAGTCTTGTGCAGAGCGCGCCATGGGCCCAGCTTGGTCCAGGCTCGATGCAAAAGCCACCATGCCGTAGCGCGACGCGCGGCCATAAGTGGGCTTGATGCCGGTGATCCCGCAAAACGATGCAGGTTGGCGAATGGAGCCGCCCGTGTCGGTGCCGGTAGCGGCGGGCGAGAGTCGCGCAGCCACGACTGCTGCGCTGCCGCCCGACGAGCCGCCGGGGATCCGGTCCTTGTTCCACGGGTTGCGCACCGGCACTACCTGGTCCTGGCCGATGGCGCAGATGGCGGTGTTTTCGTTGCTCGAGCCCATGGCAAACTCGTCGCAATTGAGCTTTCCCAAAGTGACAACACCTTGCGCTGCGAGTTTGGCGACGACGGTCGCGTCAAAGGGTGAACGGTAGCCTTTGAGCATGCGCGAACCGGCCGTGGTGACAAATTCTTTTGTTACGAAAATGTCTTTGTGGGCCACTGGCACGCCTTCCAGCGTGCCGGCCGTGCCGCTGGCGATGCGGGCATCGGCAGCATGTGCCTGTGCCAGCGTGATTTCCGGCTGTATCGCGACATAGGCACTGAGTTCGGCATGGGTCTGGCTGCGCTTCAGAAAGTGCTGGGCAACTTCGACGGCGGACACTTGTTTACTACGCAAGGCTTGTGCCAGAGCGTGCACGCCGAGGTCGTGCAGCGCGTGGGTGGAGGGGGATTGTGGCTGCGTCATTGTCTGCTCAGTAAATTATTCAATCACCTTGGGTACGAGAAAGAGCCCGTGCTCGACGGCGGGTGCGCTCATTTGGTTGGCTTCACGCTGGTTGGGTTCGCTCGCCACGTCCTCACGCAGGCGCAGGGCCATATCGGTCAGAACGACGACCGGATGGGCCAGCGGCTCAATGCCTGTGGTATCGACTGCGCGCATTTGCTCCACGATGCTGAAAAAGCTGTTCATTTGTGTGAGCATGCGCTCACTTTCGGCGGGCGCCAGTTCCAATCGTGCCAGATTGGCGATGCGGGCGATATCGGTAGATGTCAGTGACATGGTGCGTATTGAGTTGAAACCAAAGGTAAATCGGTGCCAATGGGCTTCTTTAGTGGGGGCTGCTCACAGGCAATCGGTTATTATCCTGCCTTTGGCGTGCGTGCTGCAAAGTCGTGTTCAATGACGTCAAACTTACAATTTTTAACGATAGAACCGTGGTGATGGGGGCCGAAGTGCCTCCCATGCCCCAGAGGATGTGTGATGTTTGAATCTTTTCGTCGGTATTTCTCTACCGATCTGGCCATTGACTTGGGTACGGCCAACACCTTGATTTTTGTGCGCGGCCAGGGCATCGTTCTGGACGAGCCGTCGGTCGTGGCGATCCGCCATGAAGGTGGCCCGCAAGGCAAAAAAACCATTCAAGCCGTTGGCAAGGAAGCCAAGGCCATGCTGGGCAAGGTGCCGGGCAATATTGAGGCCATCCGCCCCATGAAAGACGGCGTGATTGCCGATTTCACGGTGACCGAGCAGATGCTCAAGCAGTTCATCAAGATGGTGCATCCGCGTGGTATTTTTCGCCCCAGCCCGCGCATCATCATTTGTGTGCCATGCGGCTCCACCCAGGTTGAGCGACGTGCTATTCGCGAATCCGCACTGGGTGCGGGCGCCAGCGATGTGTACCTGATCGAAGAACCCATGGCAGCTGCCATCGGTGCGGGGTTGCCGGTGTCAGAGGCCAGCGGCTCCATGGTGGTGGATATTGGCGGCGGTACCACCGAAGTCGGCGTCATCAGCTTGGGTGGCATGGTCTACAAAGGCTCCGTCCGTGTGGGCGGCGACAAGTTTGACGAGGCCATCATTAACTACATTCGCCGCAACTACGGCATGTTGATTGGTGAGCCTACTGCCGAGTCCATCAAGAAGAAAATCGGTTCGGCCTTCCCCGGCTCCGAGGTCAAGGAAATGGAAGTGCGCGGTCGCAACCTGTCAGAAGGCGTGCCACGCAGTTTCACCATCTCCAGTAATGAGATTCTGGAGGCATTGACTGACCCGTTGAACAACATCGTGTCGGCCGTCAAAAATGCACTTGAGCAAACCCCGCCCGAGTTGGGTGCCGACATTGCCGACCGCGGCATGATGCTCACTGGCGGCGGCGCGCTGCTGCGTGACCTGGACCGCCTTTTGGCCGAAGAAACCGGTCTGCCCGTACTGGTGGCCGAAGACCCGCTGACCTGCGTGGTGCGCGGTTGCGGCATCGCGCTGGAGCAGATGGAGCGCCTGGGCTCCATTTTCACCAGCGAATAATTAGTCAGGTACAGCGATGCCTCTTGGTACGCTGGACAGAGATCCTCCCCCCTTTTTCCGGCAGGGCCCATCGGCCTTGTCCAAGTTGGCCGTTTGCAGCGCGCTGGCATTGTTCTTGATGGTGGCGGACTCCCGCTTCAAGGTCATGCAACCCCTGCGTGTGGCGTTGGCCACCGTGCTCTATCCGGCGCAGTGGTTGGCGTTGCGACCGGTGCTGCTCTACCAGGGCGTTAGCCAGTATTTTTCGTCCTTGAATGAAGCCCAGGCCTCGCAGGAAGAAGTCAACAAAAAACACAACTTGCAATCACAACGCGCCAATCAGGTCGAGCAGTTGTTGCTGGAGAATGTGCGCCTGCGAAAGCTGATGGGTCTGCGAGAGCGCCTACAGTCGTCTGCCATCGTGGCGCAGGTCATTTACGACGCTGCGGACCCTTACAGCCGTAAAGTCATCATCGACAAGGGTATGGTTGATCGTATCGGCCTGGGCTCGCCAGTGCTCGATGAGTCCGGCGTCATGGGACAGGTCACGCGTGTCTATCCGTTGGTCAGCGAAGTGACCCTGATTACCGACCGTGACCATGCTATTCCCGTTCTCAACACCCGCACCGCAGCGCGCGGCGTGGCCTATGGCGATTCGTCGTTGCATGCCGATGCCATGGAACTGCGTTTCATGGCGGCCAATGCCGATGTCGCTGCCGGCGACCTGCTGACCACCAGTGGCGTGGACGGCGTGTACCCACCGGGGTTGCCCGTGGCGCGCGTCGAAAAGATTGAACGCCGGGTGGACGCCGTATTCGCCCGCATTTACTGTGTTCCCCTTGCTCTGGTTTCGGGCTCGGCCCATGTGGTGGTGCTCGACCCTGTGTCGGTGCAAATTCCGCCCCGACCTGTGCCCGATGTACCCATCGCTGTGCCACGACGTGGGGTTAGCAAATGAGCCGCTACGTTCTACACGCTTGCCTGCGGGAGGCGCACCCATGATCATGCGTCCTGGCCAGCAGTTGCTGTTGCCTGCCAATCCGTTTTTCATCTGGGGCAGTCTGCTGGGGGCAATGCTGCTCAATATGTTGCAGAACATGGGCTTTTGGGGCCGCGCGGCCTGGAGTCCTGATTTGTTGGCCGTGGTGCTGGTGTTCTGGACCGTGCACCAACCCCAGCGCATCAGCATTGGTGGTGCATTTGTGTTCGGCTTACTAATGGATGTGCACCAGGGGGGACTGCTTGGCCAGCACGCGATGTCCTACACGGTGCTGAGCTTTTTTGCCATCACGATCCATCGCCGCTTGTTATGGTTTTCGGTGCCTTCGCAGGCGGCGCAGGTGTTGCCATTGTTTGCCGTAGCCCATGCGGTGGAATTGGCTGTGCGCCTGCTCAGTGGCGGCAGCTTTCCGGGTTTTTTGATGCTTTTGGCACCCTTGGTGGAGACCATCATGTGGCCGGTGGCCAGCCTGACTCTTCTAGCCCCCCAATTACGCGCGCCAGACCCGGACGCGAATAGGCCCCTGTAAACATGACCCCCGCGTTTGCCACTGCGTGTGCTGCACTGCCCCCCGGGGGGGTGCTCCTTGCTTGGGGCGGCCCGGCGCTGCGTCGTTCATGACCGAAATTCGCAACGTTGAAGCGGACCTGGCCCGCTTTAGGACCCGCATATTTGCGGTTAGCGTGCTGGTGCTAGTGTGCTTCGCCTTGTTGACGGTGCGGCTGGTGTACCTGCAGGTGGTGCGTCACGATGACCTGCGCGCTCAGGCCGAAAGCAACCGAACGTCTATCGTGCCGATTGTCCCCAACAGGGGGTTGATTGTGGACCGTAATGGCATTTTGCTGGCCAGTAATTATTCGGCGTACACGCTGGAAATCACGCCCTCCAAGACTGGTGGCCTGGAGCAGACGATTGAGGATCTGTCACAAGTGCTCGACGTCACTGTAAGGGACCGCAGGCGCTTCAAGAAACTGATGGAAGAGTCCAAGAGTTTCGAGTCACTGCCAATTCGCACCCGCCTGACTGATACCGAGGTGGCGCGCTTTGCAGCCCAGCGGTTCCGGTTTCCCGGGGTCGAAATCAAGGCTCGTCTGTTTCGCAACTATCCCTATGGCGAACTTGCCAGTCACGTGATTGGCTACATCGGGCGGATCAACCAGACCGAGAAGGCCAAGATCGAGGACGACGATGACCAGGCTAACTACCGCGGCACGGAATACATCGGCAAATTGGGCGTGGAGCAGAGCTTCGAGAGTCAGCTGCACGGCATCACCGGCGTCGAGCGGGTCGAAACCTCGGCCGGTGGGCGCGCCGTGCGCAAGCTTGCCAGTAACCCGTCAACGCCAGGTAACATGGTCGTGCTGTCGATTGACATCAAGCTGCAAAAGTTGATTGAAGACATGTTTGGCGAGCGCCGGGGTGCCCTTGTGGCGCTGGACCCCAAGTCCGGTGAGGTGCTGGCCTTTGTCAGCAAACCGACCTTTGATTCCAACCTGTTTGTTGAAGGCATCGACCAGGAAAACTGGGCCATGCTCAACGAGTCCCTGGATAAGCCGCTGCTCAATCGAGCCCTGCGTGGAACCTACCCGCCCGGCTCGACTTACAAACCGTTTATGGCTATGGCTGCGCTAGAAACCGGCACGCGCTCGGCCACCACCCTGATCAACGATCCGGGTTTCTACATGTTTGGTGGACACCGCTTTGGCAGCCCGGAGAATGAGAAGGGCGGCATCATGGACATGCGCCGCGCCATCGTGGAGTCCAGCAACCCCTATTTTTACTCGCTGGCCAATGAGTTGGGTGTGGACACCATGCATGACTTTATGAAGCCCCTGGGTTTTGGGCAGATCACGGGCATCGACATCCAGGGTGAAGTGCGCGGCGTACTGCCCAGCCAGGCCTGGAAGCGCAACTACTACAAGCGCCAGGAGCAAAAGAAATGGTATGCCGGTGAGACCATTTCACTGGGCATCGGTCAGGGCTACAACAGTTTCACCATGCTGCAACTCGCGCAGGCCGTCTCCACGCTTGCCAGTGGGGGAGTCAAGCACAAGCCCCAGTTGGTCATTGCCACGCAGGATGCAACGACCCGCGTGCGCACGCCGGTCGTTCCAGAGCCAGAGCAAAATCTGGATTTCAAGCGTGAACACGTTGACATCGTCCGCAACGCCATGGTGGGCGTGACGCAGGGCGGTACGTCGGCCCGCGTTTTTGCTGGTGCGGGTTACTTGAGTGGGGGCAAGACCGGTACAGCCCAGGCCGTTTCACTGAGTGGCAAGGAAAAGTACAACGCAGCCAAGATGGACGAACGCCAGCGTGACCATTCGCTCTATATTGCGTTTGCGCCGGCTGACGATCCCAAGATTGCGCTGGCCGTGATTGTCGAGAACGCAGGCTTTGGGTCGACCTCTGCGGCGCCCATCGCACGTCGCGCTTTTGACTATTGGTTGCTGGGCCAGTATCCCAATGCGGAAGACCTGACCGCCGTGAGCAAGGGCCAGGCTACTGCGCCCATGGGCAAACCCTTGTTGGCTGCGACCGTCCCGTGGCCCCGCGGCAGTGCAGTCGGTCCGGGACGCTGACCCTTCAGCGCAAGAATGCGTCGTAGCTGGTTTTAAGAATCAGGGCTGACACCACCACAATGAAAACACCTCGCACAAAACCCGTGCCGTGTTTGAGCGCGAGGTGCGTCCCCGCCAGGCTGCCCAGCACGTTGGCAACCGCCATGGCCAGCACAAAGTGCCACCAGACGTGCCCTTTGAGTGCAAACAGCACAATCGCCGCCAGATTGGATGCCGTGTTGAGCAGTTTGGCGCCAGCCGATGCGTGCAGAAAGTCGTAGCCCAGCAGGCGCACCAGCAAAAACACAAAGAAGCTGCCCGTACCGGGGCCGAAGAAGCCGTCGTAAAACCCGATCACGGCGCCGATGGCACTGGCGGCCAGCGCTTCTTGGTTTCCTTCAAAGCGGGGTGCATGGTGGCGCCCCAACTGCTTCTTGGCCAGCGTGTAGGCCAGCACGATCACTAATACCAGGGGCAACGCCTTGCGCAAATAGCCGGGTGACACGACGGTTACCAGCCAGGCACCCGCCAGCGATGACGCAAAGCACACGGCCGCAGCGGGGCCCAGTGCTTGCCAGGGCAGGTTGACCCGCTTGCTGTACTGCACCGTCGCAATCGCCGTGCCCCACACCGACGCACCTTTATTAGTGCCAAACAGTGTGGCAGGGTGGGTGGATGGGAAGGTTGCAAACAGGGCAGGCACGAGAATCAGTCCACCACCGCCCACTATCGAGTCAACAAATCCGGCCAGAAGCGAGGCCAATGACACCACAAGCATTTCCATGCATCGATTCTCGCACTGACAAAGTTTGATGAAATGCTATTAATAGTGTAGCTGTAGACGCATATTCTACGGGCGCTACAGGAAAAAATAGTCTTGAACCGTTGCGCCGTAGATTTCTTACGAAAGCGCTGAATCAGCCCACGCCAGTGCCTCCATCTGTGCAATATTGACTTGCCTGAGCGTGAAATTGAGCTTGCTGAAGGCGTGGGAGAAATCCGCCTCGTCATCCGATTCGCAGGCCTTTGCAATCGACAGCATGTCGCCGTAAACACCTTCTCCGCCCAAAAGAATTTCCACTATCTCCTTGCTCAAAGACAACTGAGCCAGAGCATTTGGCATGGGACACCCCAGCATGCTGTCGATGCGAGACAGCAATCCGATCAGGAAGGCGGATCCCGGGTCAAGCTTTGATCGATCTTCCTCGGCCAGCAATTCCATCATGCGGCCTCGTACGATCGCCGATGAATTCACCAAATTTGAACTCTGAGGAGATGCCGCTGCCAGCACCAACGCGGACCACTTCGTCAGCTTCTCATAGCCCATCAACATGACCGCCTGCCGAAGGGATGTCACTTTGTGGCTTAAGCCGACGCCCGCAGAGTTGATGATTCTCAGCAGGTTGACCCCAAGGGCTGCATCTTTCTTAAAAGCATTTTCGACTTCATCGATCGAAGCTGACCTGGAAACCAGGTTAAAGAGTTCAACGGCACTCACTTGGCCCTGTGCAAGAACCCGTGGCTTGACAATTTCAGGAACCGAAAACCAGTAGCCCTGAAATAGTTTTACGCCCAAAGACTTGAGGTGAGTGAATTGCTCATTCGATTCGACTTTCATGGCGATTGGGGATGCGGATGTGCGTGCCTGAATCGCGGCGACCAAGGGTCCCAATTGGCTGGTTGAGACG